>CAYJUK010000157.1:0-5090 GCA_964373335.1 uncultured Planctomycetales bacterium
GGTTTTATAAACGATTATTTTGGGAAACCGGTATGGTCGGACAGCTTTTGTATTTGGAGGCGGAGGCCATCGGTATTTCATCAACCGGGATTGGCTGCTTTTTTGATGATCCGGTCCATGAGCTCTTAGGGTTTAAGGATACGAGATTCCAAAGTCTGTATCATTTTACAATTGGCGGGGCGGTTATTGATCAGAGATTAACGACATTACCGGCCCATGAGCATTGAGGAAATCATCCGCCTTCGCTAAATTACCCATGAACCAGAAGGCCACGGACTTCCCCGGCCCGCCAATTATGAAAGCTGGGGCGGGTAGTCCGTGGATGAATAGACCTTCGGTTCAGGGTTCTCTGCACCGTCCTTCGTCCGGGCCAGGACAGGCCGCCCCACGGGCACGGGCGGAAAATGTCAGGTTCTACGGGCTTTAGCCCTTGGGGCTCCACATGTGCCGTGCTGAAGATGATAAAAATAATTTGAGTCTGGTTCCGGTAGTAACACCTCTAAAGTCTCTAAAATAAAGCAATTGACTACTTTATATTATCATGATATATAAATGTCATGTTTAAGAGAAGATTAGAACTTCCATTGAAGCCGCACGAGAGTTTTTTCCTTTGGGGACCGCGCCAGAGCGGAAAAAGCATGCTTCTCAAATCACTCTATCCGGACGCGATCTGGTATGATCTTCTGAAAACGGATCTTTATATCCGGTTGCTGGAAAAACCCAGCCTACTCCGCGAAGAGCTCCTCTATGCCCAATCCGAAAAGAAAAACAATTTTGTTATCATCGATGAGATTCAAAAAATCCCACTCCTGCTTAATGAGGTCCACTGGTTGATTGAAAACACGGGGTTTGTATTCGGATTGTGCGGATCAAGCGCCCGGAAAGTCAGGAAGGGGCATGCCAATCTTCTGGGGGGGCGTGCGGTCCGGTATGAACTACTCGGGTTTGTTTCCCAAGAGATCGGATCCGAATTCGACCTTGTTCGGATGATCAATCAGGGTTATCTTCCACGGCATTATCTTAGTTCGTCTTACGAACGCTTTGTCCGTTCCTACGTGAACGACTATCTTAAAGAAGAGATTGCTGCTGAAGCGCTGGTGAGAAATCTTCCGGCATTTTCCAATTTCCTTACCGCGGCCGCGCTTTCCGACACTGGGCTCATCAATTATGCCACGATCGCAAGAGATTGCGGTGTTTCAGGTCCTGCTGTTAAAGAATATTTCCAAATACTCATTGATACCATGTTGGCCCGGTTCCTGGAAGCTTACCGGAAACGGCCGAAACGACGAGTGATCGGCGCCTCTAAATTTTATTTTTCGGATGTGGGGGTCGTCAATTACCTGGCTAAGCGGGGGAAGCTCGCTCCTGGTTCGGAGCTTTTGGGGAAGGCCTTAGAGAATTGGGTTTTTCATGAACTCTATTCGTACCGGGCTTACGGCGCGACGGATTATGACCTGAGCTATTGGCGGCTTGCCAGCGGCATTGAAGTGGATTTTATTGTAAACGACATGGAGCTGGCGATTGAAGCAAAATCAAGCGCGCGGGTCACCTCCGACCATCTGCGGGGGTTGCGCGAGATCATTAAAGACCATCCAAAATTAAAAAGAAGGATCCTTGTATCACTTGAGGAACGGCCGCGGAAAACGGAAGATAGCATCGAGATTCTCCCGTATTCGGCATTCACCAAACAACTCTGGTCGGGTGAATTAATCAGATAAAAATGGTTGAGTGTCTTTGAGCCTGGCACCTGTAGTAACGCCATCGTTACCCATTAGCCAGAAGGCCACGGACTTCCCCATCCCGCCAATTATGAAAGCTGGGACGGGTAGTCCTGGGATGAATGCCCTTCTGGCTAAGGATCTCCTGTCCTCTGTCCTGCCCATCCGGGCCGCCCTGCAGGTGGAAAAGATTTTGGTGCGACGGGCTTTAGCCAGTTGGGCCCTACTTTCACCGGAACATTATGAGAACAGGATGATTTTCGATAAGCTCCATATAAAAATAAGACCTGCGCAAGATCGTGGCTACGTGGATCACGGGTGGCTAAAGAGCGATCATACTTTTTCCTTCGCCGATTATTATGATTCAGCCCATCTGGGACTGCGCTCTTTACGGGTTATTAATGAAGATCGAGTAGAGCCGGCCAGGGGCTTTGGAGAGCATTCTCATCGGGATATGGAGATTATCACCATCGTCCTCAAAGGGACACTTGTTCATAAAGACAGCATGGGGAATGCCTCGGTTATTAAGCCGGACGAAATCCAGCGCATGACTGCCGGCAGCGGTGTTAGACACAGCGAATTTAATCACTCCTTTAGAGAATTTGTGCACTTTTTCCAAATTTGGATTTTACCATCAAATAAGGGACTTAAACCGAGTTATGAACAGAAGTCTTTTTTTGACCAGGAAAAGAAAAATAAGTTAAGGTTGTTTGCCTCGGATAATGGTAGGGAAGGGTCTATGATCATCCATCAAGATGTTAAGTTGTATGATTGTAGGCTTGAGAATAAAAGGAAAGTCATCTATCCATTACAAAAAGGCCGAGACGTATGGGTTCAAGTCAAAGAGGGCCAAATAACAATCAACGGTTTCTCGCTCAAAGAAGGAGATGGCGCCGCCATCGAGACTAAGAATGAATCGTTTCTTGATTTTGAGGCACTGAAGGATTCAGACTTTCTATTGTTTGATTGAGATTAATCCGACCATTAATTTTTACATGACGATCACCAAGGATAGGGGGACTTATGGCTTACTCTATTTCCGTGGTTATTCCCGCTTGGAATGAAGAAAAAAATATCATCCCGGCGCTTTCCGCCGCCAAGAGGATTTTTGATCAATATACCCATGACTATGAATTCCTCATCTTTAACGATGGCAGTAAGGATCAAACCGGCCTCCTGGCAGAGCAATGGGCATTAGGGCTGCCGCAGGTCCGAGTGATCCATGAGGACACCAATCAAGGGCTGGCCGCCATCACTCGTCAAGCCATCCAGATCGCCAGCAAACAATACCTGACCTGGTATCCGGGAGATCATTCCATTCAAGCGGAATCTCTGGCCCCCATCTTGAGGGCGGTGGGACATGCTGATATCGTGGTGGCTTATATGGCCAATCAGCGTCAAAGAACATATTCGCGCCGGGTTTTATCCCAGGCGTTGATTTGTGTTTTGAATGCCCTATTTTTTCTCCGCATACGATATTACAACGGTCCTTCGGTTTATCCGGTCAAGCTCCTGCGATCCATCGCCATCCGATCGGAGGGATATGGTATTTTCGCCGAGATCTTAACGCGTCTGTTGAAACTCAATCATACCTGCCGGGAGCTGCCTTTTATCCATTACCTAGGTACGGACCGGTATTCCCGGTCCCTGCGATTCAAGAATTTTTATCTTCTTTTGCGGACAATCTTGATTTTAATCTGCGACATTTATGTCCGGCACTGTCCGCGAGGGCTTATGAAGAATGAAAACCCGTCTGAGAAACCAGAAGTTTTCTCCGGTGCTCATGGGTGAGGTTAATCTCTTAGCCAATTATCCAAAGACACAAAGAGATATTGAGGCCAGGAAAGGTCATAAAGCCCCGGAGGTGATCCGCGTCGCCCGGCAATTTGGCTGGGACTATTTTGATGGGGACCGCCGGTTTGGGTATGGAGGATATTCTTATCATCCCCGTTTTTGGAATTTGGTTGTCGCGGATTTCCAAAGATGCTACCAATTGACCGCGGCCAGTTCGATCCTGGATGTGGGATGCGGTAAGGGTTTTATGCTTTATGATTTTGCTCGCCTCATCCCCGGGATCAAGGTTCAGGGGATTGATATCTCCGCCTACGCGATTGATCAGGCCTTGGAAGCCGTCAAGCCTTTCCTTAAGGTAGGCCATGCCCGGAGGCTTAACTTCCCGGATCATTCTTTCGACGCGGTGATCTCAATTAATACGATTCACAATCTCGATCGTGCGGAATGTCTTCAGTCCCTGCGGGAGATCCAGCGCGTCAGCCGGCGCTATGCCTTTGTTACGGTGGATGCCTATCGCACCGAGGAAGAGAGACAGCGGCTGGAGGATTGGAACCTGACCGCGCGGACGGTTTTGTCCACGCGGGAATGGGTTGCCCTTTTTAAAGAGGCTGATTATCAAGGAGATTATTATTGGTTTATCCCGTAATGATCGGATTGACAAATAAATCGGGGACACATCGGGACACAAATCGGGACACATCCTAATTTAGGATGTGTCCCGATGTGTGTCCCGATGTGTGTCCCGATGTGTCCCATCAACAATATGAAATCCAAAGCAGCGATCCTTTACAAACTCAATTCTCCTCTCGTTATTGATACGATTGAAATCCCCCCGCCTCGCCGAGGCCAGGCCTTAGTGCGTGTTCTGTATTCCGGGGTGTGCCGGGCCCAGTATAATGAGATGATCGGGCTTAAAGGGCCGGACCGGCATCTGCCGCATCTGTTAGGTCATGAAGGATCGGGGATAGTGGTCGATCAAGGCCCGGGAGTCAGAAAGGTCAAGGCCGGAGATTATGTGGTGCTTTCCTGGATCAAGGGGGAGGGGGCGGATGTCCCGGGCACGCGATACAGAAATGGCCGGTCGTGGATCAATGCCGGAGCGGTCACGACCTTCAATGAATACGCCTTGATATCGGAGAATCGCTTGACGCCCATCTCCAAGAACGTGCCTCCTCAAGTGGCCTCAATCCTGGGCTGCGCCGTAGCCACCGGAGCGGGGATTGTGAATCATTTCTGCCGATTCCCTCCGAATGGTTCTATCGCTGTTTTTGGAGTCGGAGGAGTCGGTGCCAGCATTATCCTTACGGCCAAGAAACACCGGTGCGCGAAGATCATTGCCGTCGATATTCATCAAGACAAGCTTGACTTCGCCCAACGGTTAGGGGCAACGCATGCTCTTTTAGCGCCGGATCCTCAGTTTATGGACCGGCTCAAAAGGATTGTCAAACCGGGCGTTGATTTTGCCGTCGACGCCTCCGGGGTCAAGAAGGCCATGGAACTGGCCTTTGCTTCCCTGCAGCCGCAGGGATTATTGATCATCGCAGGAAATCTCAGCCATAAAGAAAGGGTTGAACTGCA
>CAYJUK010000158.1:0-5065 GCA_964373335.1 uncultured Planctomycetales bacterium
CGGATTCACTTCATTGGCTTGCCATTGGTGCGCGCTAATTTGGACTTACATGATACTACTTATTAATCAAAATATCGTATTAAGAAAATATTTGTTTGATGAAAACTTCGCTGTTTTGTGTGAAGTTTTCATTAAGAACAAGTATAATATTGTCAACCCTGGCATTCGGTTGTTCTCAGGGGATTTGCGCCCCCGGAAATGATGATTATGAAAAATGCGGCAGACATTCTTCTCTCGATTGTCATCCCGTGTTACAACGAAAAAGATTATATTAAGGAAGTTGTTGAGCGGGTTAAGGCCATCCCTTTCCCTCGTAGAGAGATTATCATTGTGGATGATTGTTCCACCGATGGGACCCGGGAGATTCTTAAGCGGGAACTGGAATCGCAGGTGCGGAAGATCGTTTATCACGAAAAGAATAGCGGGAAAGGGGCCTGCTTAAGGGATGGATTTCAAGCCGCCACCGGTGATATCATCCTCATCCAGGATGCCGATCTTGAATATGATCCCCGGGATTATGCGATATTGATTCGTCCCATCCTGGAAGATAAAGCGGATGTGGTCTATGGATCAAGATTTGTCGGTTCCCAACAGCACCGGGTGTTGTATTTCTGGCATATGGTAGGCAATAAATTCTTAACCCTGCTTTCGAATATGTTCACCAATATCAATCTCACCGACATGGAAACCTGTTACAAGGTCTTCCGTAAAGAGATCATCAAGAAAATAGCAATAAAAGAAGATCGTTTTGGATTCGAGCCGGAGATCACGGCCAAGATTGCCAGATTGAAATGCCGGATTTATGAGGTCGGGGTCTCCTACAGCGGCCGAACCTATCAGCAGGGCAAGAAGATCAACTGGAAAGATGGATTACACGCCTTATGGTGTATTTTTAAATATAATATATTTCCCTGAATCCAGGACAGGGAAAGACTCTTAACTTCCTTCTTGATTAAATTATTATATATCATTATAGTATTACAAACCGCTTAGTATTATTCAAAGACTCTATAACTTTACAACTCATATAGGTATTTGAGCCTAAATAAAAGGGGCCGGCATGGATGAAATTCTGAAAGGAAATTTTAAGGTCAAGAAACCCATTGATCTTGAAAAGTTGAAAGTCAACCAGCCTAAGTCCCTCAAGGACTCTTTAAGAGAAAGGGCCCTGGCTTCTTTGGGAGGCAGCATGGTTTATGTCGAACGCAAGACATTAAATTGGGATGGAAATGAATAAGTTGACAGCCGAGATTCCGAAATCATTTTCTCATTTGGTTCAGGAGATTCCCCACATCGGTTTTAAATATCACGCCGCTCGTCTTTTAGATTCCGCAAATAAAAATCTGCCTTTTATCCAAAGAACCATCAATGATCTGTCTCCTTTAGAAGGACCCAAAGCTCAGTCGGGTATTATCATCTCTGCCGGCCCCAGTGTTCATAGACGCCAATCCATCAAAAGGATCAAAGAATCTCAATATCCGGGAACTGTCATTGCTGTTGATGGGTCCTATATCGCGTGCTTGAAGGCAGGATTAATCCCCGAATTTGTTGTGACTTTAGATCCGCATCCTACCCGTGTCGTCCGTTGGTTTGGAGATCCAGAATTCGAAAAGAATAAAGAAAATGATGATTACTTTGCCCGCCAGGATTTGGATATCGCATTCCGAAGAGATTCCGTTGAAGAAAATCAGGAGAATATAAAACTTGTCAATCGTGACGGCTGTCTTTCCAGGGCTATTGTGTCGGCTTCAGCCGCTGAAAATGTCGTCAAGAGACTTATGGAGGCAAGGTTTGACTCGTATTGGTGGAATCCGTTAGTGGATAATCCCCGGGACCCAACCAGTTTAACCAGACAAATGTATGAGTTGAATCGGTTACCCTGTATGAATACCGGGGGAACAGTCGGAAACGCCGCCTGGGTTTTTGCCAGCACGAGACTCAAGATTCCGCGGATTGCTTTAGTCGGGATGGCCTTTGGATATTACGGGGATACTCCCTATCAACACACGCAGACTTATTATGAGTTGCTGGAAAGACTGGGTTCCAAGGATGTCGTGGAAGAATTTTTTATTGAAAACACCTTTCCTCTCACCGGTCAAAAATTTTACACCGATCCAACGTATTTTTGGTATAGAAGCAATCTTCTGGAGTTATTGGACCAGGTGACCGGGGTGGAAACTTATAATTGTACCGAAGGCGGAACCCTGGTGGATGAACGGGTGCCTTGTTTATCACTTGATGAATTTCTTTTTAAGGAGAGTTCCTTATAGAGGAACGAGGAACAATGAATGGCTAAAATCTTAATCATTAATCCTGTTGTCCGAGAGGAAGACGATCCTAAACATATCCCTTATGGGTTAAGTCTTTTGGCTGCTATTGCCATGCAAAAAGGCCATTGGGTCCAATTTTATGATGCCAATGCCTGGCGCAAGGAAGAGACAGTCTTGGCCCAGGTCTTGGCCGCCGAGGACTGGGATGTGATTGGGATTGGCGGGCTTATTACCACCTATGGGTCGGTAAAAAAGACTGTCCGCATCGCCAAAGAACTGTCTCCCCAGTCTTTCCTGATCGCCGGGGGCGGATTCTTAACCTGTATGCCCTTAGAGATGATGCAATGGCTGCCGCAGGTTGATCTGGGAGTCATTGGAGAGGCCTTTCTGACCTGGTCAGAGGTTTTGGAAAAGATCGATGATAAAGATTTCGATTTTAGTAAAACATTGGGGGTTTGTTATCGAGAAAAGGATGGGACCCCTAAGTTAAATCCTGTACGTCCCAACATTAAAGATATGGATGTCCTGCCTTATCCCGCCTGGGATTTGCTGCCCATGAATATCTATCTTAAAAATTCCAGTTTGTTATACAGTGAAGATGCCTTCACGTCCAAGCGCCGGGTTGATATCAATGGAAGTTTAGGCTGCAGTCTGATTTGCCGTTACTGCTGGCATCTGGGAACGACGGGAGACATGATCGTGGAAAAGAATGAGCAGGGAGAGAATGACGTCCGGTTTACTTATGGACGGAATATCCGCTATCATTCTCCCCGGTATATCGTTGATATGGTGAAAACGTTAATGAAAAAATATCATATTGATTTTGCCAGTTTTATCGATGAGAACATGATGACGATGCATGTCAGCAGCGGACGCAAATGGCTTTTTGAAATTTCCGAGATGTGGATCAAAGAAGGACTACAACCGACCTGCCGGCAGAAAGGGATAGAACATGATGAGCATTGCAAAGGGGTCCACTGGTCGGGCACCAGTCATGCTGGATTAGTGGATTCTGCGGTTCTCAAGGCCATGCACGAAGCTGGCTGTTCCCATCTGGTCTATGGACTGGAATCATTTGATCCCTATATCCTGAAAAACTTAGGGAAAGGCTCTAATCAAAGAGCGAATATCGAGAGTATTGGTATGACATTGGAGTCTGGGATCGCGCCCTTACCAAATATTATTATTGGCTTTCCGGAAGAATCTTTTCAAAGTATGCGGACCACTTTAGAGTGGATGATCAAATTGGGGATTCACGCCAAGCCGCATTTTGCCACTCCTTATCCGGGTTCAGAATGGTATTACACTTATAAAGATTCTATCATCGAGCAGTATCATGGCAATTTGGAGGCCTTTGTTGAGGATTTGGCCGATGCCTCCAAAATCACCGCGGTGATCTCCCATAAATTTTCCGGGATGCAGTTATTAGGACTCCAGCAGATTATAGCCAAGAGAGACCTGCGTCTGTTAGATCAAGCTGAAAAACACTGGGCCAATTGTGATCAACATATTCATTCTTTAGTTGCGGCTAAGGAATCTTTTAATATCTTGAAGAAAAGAGTAGCCACACCCATTGAGACTGTTGCCAGAGAAATATAATTCAAATATAGGAAGAAGACAAAAATGACAGTTACGCATACCCCGTCTTTTATTGTTGAGGATAAAGCGCAGGATGATTTAAAAAAGATTTTCGAAACCTATGGACTTTTAGTTCTGCGTCATTTTATTGACCCGCACGTCATCAAGGATCTCCAATCGGATGTTATCCATTTTACCCGAAAAGCAAAACAAGACGGTCAGGATATTCACAAAATTTTTTCTGATTTAGACCGAGAGGATAAAGACAGATTGTATAAGCTGTATAGCGTTATCAGTTATGTTTCCTCTCAAGCCTTAGTGGAACATCAATGCTCTTGGCTTTGTCAACAATTAATCTCGAGCGGCCCGGGGGTGATGTGTATCGGCAGGGGATTTTTAATCGGATTGCCTAAAGATGAACGATTGACATATGACTGGCATCAAGAGAGCAATTTCTTTCAGGGGTTTCCGGGAGTCGTTCTTAATTTTTGGTTTCCAGTTTTGGACCCATCGACAAAAGAGAATGGGGCTATGAGCATCTTAGTCGGGTCGCATAAAGAGGGGCGTTTGGGTTATTTAAAGAAGACTCGAGAGAGGGGCTATACAGAACTCATTCCCAAAGATATTGAACAATTAGAAAAGAAATATGAAGAATTTCATTGCGAGTGTCCATTGGGGGATGTCGTTGTGTTTCATCCCGACACGATTCACCGTTCAAATTTCAATACATCTGGGAAAACAAGGATTTCCGGTGTTTTTCGCATGGCGATCCCAACAGAATTTCCCGAGAAATTATCTTGGAAGAATACGGATTACTAATAAAGCTGCCACTGATGGCATGAAATGTCCCTAGTGTTGTTAAGCTTGTTTTATAGCGGGGGAGGAATGAGAATGTTTTTAGATAAGACCAATGCAAAAGCGTATGAGCAAGCCTGGCGGGAGGGATTTGAACACGAGTATCCCAATGTCAATACGGTCCGATGTGAAAATTGGTTTTTGAAAGATAAACGGAGCGGAAAGGTTTTGGATTATGGATTTGGGTACGCGGAAGAAGTCATTTACTTTGCCAGAAAAGGGTATCAAGTGTGGGGACTGGATGTCTCTCCAACAGCGGCAAAACGCGGCCGGGCAAAACTTAAAAAACATAATTTAAGGGCAAACCTTGGGGTTGTTGATGAAAAGTGGGATAAGCTTCCTTTTCCTGATAATTTCTTTGA
>CAYJUK010000159.1:0-5018 GCA_964373335.1 uncultured Planctomycetales bacterium
CATACACACTCTTTCCCTAACGACGCTCTTCCGATCTATCTCACAATTGATCTAGAGATATTTTAAAGTTAAAATAAGCCGTCCTGCCAGGGATGGCTTTTTCGAGATCGGGAATCGCCGGCTGGATTTCCCCCATTTTGATGTAGAGATCGGCTCTATTATTGTAAGCGATCGCGGAGTCAGGCGTCAGTTTAATGACGTGTGACCATAAGGTTAAACTGTCTTTCCAGATCTGACTTTGAAAATATGTTTTTACCGAGAGGCTTAGGATGAGTAACCCTAAGATCGCATAGGTCATCCCATTCAATGCCCTCCCTTCAGTCTTAATCTTTTTGAGGAGTTGATCAATCCAATAAGCGATTAAGACACAAAAGCCCAGGCTCGGAAGATAAATGAAACGATCCGCTACGATGGTGGCATCCGATCCTCGGTCGTAACGGAATAAAAAGAAGCAGGAGAAAAAGTAAAAGAGAAAAGTAAAGCATACCCAGCGATGGTTCCGAAATCGAATGAGCAGGAATAAACAAATGATAAAGGTGATGAGAGCGATCAGGTAATGCCCATTTTGAATCCCTGCTGGTAAAGGCAGGTGATAAATCGGACTGAGTTGAATGGGGACAAGAAACTTTTGGATATAATAACTGAAGGACCAAATCCAGATGGGAACCACCTCCTTCACATCCCCAATCGGGACACGGGCGTGCAGGACATAGGTCTGCCAGGCGATGGGGATGATATAAGCGAAATGAGGGATCTTCTCAAGGAAAACGGCGATGGTCCATTGTCTCTTATACCACCAGTCCAAAATGAAGAGGATGAATGGTAAACTCAGCGCCATCGGTTTGGACAAGACGCTCATCAGGCCAAAGAGGATCGTCAGTAGAAAGGCTGAGCGGTTTGATTTCTTCAGGTAAGTTTGGTAGCTCAGCAGGGCCGACAGGTAGAAGAAGGCGTAAAGCACATCCTTTCTCTCGCTGATCCAGGCGACCGATTCTACATGGATCGGATGAATGGCAAAAAGCAAGGTGGCCAGCCAGGTCGCCAATGTCGTCAGGCCGAGCCGCTGCAGAAATAAGAATATCAGGCCGGTGACCATAAGATGCAGGATCAGGTTATCCAGATGATAAACAAAAGGGTTGTATTTAAAGAAATGATATTCCAAGGCAAAGGTGACAAAGGTCAGGGGTGTGTAGGTCTTGGTGACCGGGGTGGTGAACATGGCCTGGAGATTTTCCCGGTTCAGGCCGCGGATAAAAAAATTATCCGTCAAGAGCCGGTCATCGTCCCAGTTGGTGAAGTCGTTTTGGAGAACGGGAAAAAATGAACCGAGGGCGACACCCACAATAAGCAGAAATCCTATGACAAGTGATTTAGAATTGAGATACGGGTTATGCACGAGTTTGAAGGAGGAAGTTTAATCCATTTTCTGGATATTTTTTGAAATTTTTGTTTTGAAATCGCGAAAAAAGCCGGAAGTAAGTTTCTTTGATTTTATGATAGACCATAAGGGCTTCTTTTTTATCATATAAATGAGTGGTTTTTTTGCGGTCCTCTAGCATCTCAATCCAGTGATGTCCCTTTAAGAGATATCCGGATTGAAAGGCCTCTTTAATCTCAGCGGGTAAATACCCCGCAGCTTGCTGCGCTTCCATTTTTGCAGTTAGCTGTGGATACCCCGTCAGCTTGCTGCGGGGTAGTTCATTGTAATTTGTCTTTCATCGTATGGCAGAAAGTTCGGTGTCAGACTATCATAATAGGCTTTTATTGGCAATATGATCCTTATCTAAAAATGGGCTATCAATCCCTGATTCCTATTTAGAAAATAATATCATCTTCGGATTTTCAAAGGAAAAAAAATCATCCAACGGGTGAAGCTACTTTTGATGCTGACCGTCAAGAAAAGGCAGGTTCCCTGTTTCTAAACAGGAATCAGGGATTGATGTGACCGCCATTTCTGAGCTGACTTTGGGAAGTAAAAATTTAAAAATTTTGAAGCTCGGATAGGCAGGCCTTTGTCAAACTTGCTCGACCTCAAAATAACCGAAAATTTCATTGCTCACGGGGTGGTTGGGGTAGGTTTTTGAGTTTTCAAAAGGATTGAATAATTTATGAGGAAATTTAAAATTTTATAAAAAAAATCCCAAAATTTCATTGATCGGAAGGTTTGGGCAGGATAAGCTAAAAGAATTAACTGTTACTCTTCCTGTGAGGGTATTGTCGAATTTAAAATAAGTTGGTAACAACATCGTTAAAAGAGGAGGGTTAGATGGGATTTTATCAAATAAGTAAAAACATTTTTTCCTCACATTATATTATTTATACATTCATCATATTGATAACCTTTTCCCTCTCAGGTTGCCAGGTCATTAATGGCAAAAAGAATGTAAATATATCGCTTACTAAGAATCCATTAGAATTAGATAATCGTAGCGTATATAAACCCGATTTCCATAAATATATTGAAGAGAGTAAAGATAAGAAAATATACCCATTTCTGAAAGAACTCTTAACGAGGGATGGCAAAATTTATCCAGGGTTTCTCAGATCTCTCAAGGAGGTAGATTGGAATTTTTTTGAAGTTGATAATATCTTTTTCATTTATGACCCTGCTTATCAAGAATCGGATTTACAAATGCTAAAGGAAGAGATCCAGATGACTAAACATACGTTGGGGTCGATGTTAAAACTGCAAAGAGAAGATATCCACCCTTCTATGATTTATTGCATCCTATTCTCCGACACCATGTGGGACAAGTATATGCAAGGGCCCAGTTTTTATTTTAGAGGGACCTCTCAAATTTATTTCGAACTTTCAACTTTTACTTTGTTGTCGTCTAAACGTTCGACCATTGCTCACGAATTAACCCATTTGATATTATCCAGAATTTATTCTGGTAAAATTATTCCTCTATGGCTGGATGAAGGATTGTCGATGAGTATGGAAAAAAGAGGATGTTTAATGGATCAATTCTTATATTTATTAAAAAGCACCGATATCCTATCCGAAGATAAATCGTACTCCATACTGAAGTGGCTTGTATCAATCGAAATCTATCCATTCAACCAAGATAAATTTTATATGAATTCTTATTATCTTGTACAATTCCTTATGCAAGTTCTAGGAGATAATTTTTTCAACTTCACCAAGGACTATTTAAACCAGCCATCATTAACCACAGAGACTTTTTGGCAATCGTATAGGCAAATATCCAAAGACCCTCTTGAATATGAGGAATTGGAATCTGCTTTTAACAGTTTTTTAAAAAAGAAATATATGTTTGATGGATCTCGGATATCCGAGGCTGGTTTGGAATTTCCAATAAATGAATACGATTTCGGTCAGATAGAGGTAGGAGATGAGGCTAGATACACTTTTATAGGAACCAATAACACCTCTTCTCCATTAAATATCGAAGTAACGCCAGGTTGCGGATGTTCTCTAGTAAAATTAGATAAAGAAATCATAGGGCCGGGAGAAAAAGTTGAAATCACCATTTTATTTGATGATGTATATCAAAGAGGATTAAAGTTGGAAAATATTTATTTATGGATTAATTCACAACAGGGAGAGGCTATGCAGATTTTGCATTTAAAAGTACACGTGGGGTCACCCTTTGGCTGCAAAGTCTTAGGTGGTTAATGGGAATATTTTATTTGTCAGAGCTGTTTTGCAATGTACTATCACTCCAAAGTCCTGTATCAATTTTGATACAGGACTTTGATGTATGATAGTAATCATGAGATGCGATTAAAGATTTAATTACTTCTTCTATAACGGTTCGCGGGAGTAGTAGTATTAGAAGTAGAAGTAGAAGATGTCCCGGAACTTGACGAAGTTGATTTTGAATTTGATTTTTTTTGAGCTTCAATAGCTTTTTGAGCTTTAATAGCTTCTAAAATAGCTGCAGTTTCAGCTACAGTAAATTGCTCTCCACAGCAAACTTCCGATTTTTGAAGATCCTCCACGGTAGGTTTACAATCTTCTAAATTAATCATTACAAGTTCAATAACAGTTTTACACGCTTTTCTACAATCACAGAGTAACTGAACTGCTTGTTGTCCTCCCGGGGGCTGGGTACCAACGGGCTGACAAATCCCACCGCTTTTCGAACATATACAACACCTCTCCCCATTTAAAATCAAAGTTACTCCTATCCATCTTGTAACAGTATGAGTAATATGTACCTCTTCATCGCATTTATCTCCACATGAAATACGCGCAATTGCCCCCTGATTCCCTCTCTCAGCTCTTAAAGTTGAAATTATATACTCTATTCGGTTCTCGAGTCCGCGAGTTACACCATAACTTTTATAAATATTGTATACTTCTTCAATAGCAGCAATAATAGCAGGAAGGTTTTCAGGATTCCGATTTTCTTCTATTTTGCCATCAGATTTCCTTAAAACTGTATCAATATAACCCGTTGCCAATATATCATTTAATAAATTGTAAGGAAAAGTTAATAATGTGGAAGAAGGAATCTCCGCTCCCAGATACTGCAATGCGGCATTATTCAAAATTCTTGGATTAATAGGTGTCCCATTATTTGAAACACCCTGCAGATAGTCTAAAAACCGCACGCCCCTTTCCATAATTATATTGGGATCATTGGGATCATTGCTCAGATTTGTATTCGGTTGATTTTGACCTGGATTTTTTCTTTGTTGAAGCAATTGTGCATTTCCCTCTTGTTGAGGCAAGAAGAGAATGACTAGAGTGAGAATAACCAAACTATTGATGAACTTGTTCATATTTTCCTCCGTTTTAAAATATTGACATTATCGAAATATTAGATTTTTTTTGATTAACTAAAGTAAGTATACCATGCATTTCAAAGGATACAATATCTAGCGAGGAGATTTCTGAAAGCGTTTCCATTTTGTATTATTGTAACTTATTTGATTATAAATAGTTGTGGAATGAAAATTCGCCTTAGAACTTAATGACAAAATTAGTAAAATTGCGGTCATTCGTATTTGATGGGCTGATAAATAAGAATATAAGAATAAGGGGAAAA
>CAYJUK010000160.1:0-5014 GCA_964373335.1 uncultured Planctomycetales bacterium
CCTTCTAGCATTCTTTTTCTTACCACCTTCCGCTTATCACTTACCACTGATTTTACCACTCATCACTTTACCATTCGCCTTCAACATCCTCACCCACATGCGCTACAACATCCGCCACCCCGAGGCGCCGTTGACTGTTGAAACAAACAATAATCCAAGAAAGCCAAGGGAAAGTCAATCCCAGACATGGTCGTATCACGAACGGCAAAAGATGTGGGATGAGTTAAAGGGCAATCCGGATAAATTTCATCAATTGCTGATCGTTGGCGGCGGAGCAGCGGGCGCGGGTGCAGCTCATGTGGCGATGCGGCGCGGATTCACAGATGTTGTCTTGGCGGAAATGGGAGATTTTGCGCAAGGCACATCCGGCCTTTCCTCCAGCATGATTCATGCCGGACGACGGTATATTGGGCTCGCCTTCCGCGCCCTTTGGATTAGAGGAAATAAAGTGATCGATGGTAAAAAGGTCAGGGGATGGAAGTGGCCTGACTTTGTTGAGTTCAAATTGAATTTGAGTTTTGTCTTCGGTGATTCCAGGAAACGCCGGGTCTATGAAAACGTGATTCCGGAATTGGCCAAACCGATTAGAATCATCATTCCGATTTTTGCAAAACGAAGTTCAGGATTTTGGGCCAACTTTATAGGATATTTTATTGGCCGGGCCTGGGTTGTGGGTATTGCGATCGTTATCATCATTTATCTGATCCTTGACGGGCGGCTCTCGCGGTTAAGGACACTATTTACCTCAAGAAAGAAGGCCTTAAAAGAATATCCTTTCCTCAGCCAGAAAGACCCCAAGCTGATTGCCTTGATCAATTACTATGATGCCTGGACAAGGGACGCTCCTTTTGTGATGCGGTTCCTTCGGGATGCCTATTACCATGGAGCAAAGACATTGAATTTTGTTGAGTTCAAAGACCATCGATTCCGTAAAGAAGCAGGGTATCACGAAGTGACCTTGCATAACCGTCTCTCCGGGGAAACCATTGTGGTCAAAACCCAGCAGTTCATCAACGCCAGCGGTCCCTGGATGAATCAAACCCAAAAATTGTCGAGTCAGTCCGGTGAGAAAGAACCTGAACCTTTGATCAAGCTGGTCGCCGGATCGCATCTTAATATCACGCCTGCTGAATGGCTCAATCACATGGTTCTTCTTCCTGGGATTAAGGGAGAACATAAGCAGGCCGTCCCACGTCAGGTCGCCGGTGTGAGATATGTCCGTTTGGGAACAACTCAGATAAAGGACAAAATACCCGGCGCGGCAGTTATTACTAGAGAAGAGATTGATGATTTGGTTGAGGAATTTAATTATCTATTTCCTGACCACAAAGTTAGTCCAGAAAATGTTCTGTCAAGCGATTCTGGCATTCGACCTTTGGCCCTTTTTGAAGCGTCAAAGGAAAAGACACCTTATGAATCATCGCGTGAACACTTGATTCGATATACACAAGACAATGGTATGTGGAATATGGCGGGGGTAAAACTTTCTGATCTTTTACGGGGAGGAAATCATGTGGTGGATAAATTGGTAAAGGTTCTGGGCACAGGTTCAAGAAAATCTACAACGAAGAAAGATCGTGTGATCTGTATCGAAGGCGATGAGTATCTGGAAGTGCCGGGTGAACCGGGGCAGTTTGATCCGAGTAATCCGGGTGAGCTTAAGAAGCATATTCAGCATCTGGTGAATTATAGTATGCTGATGACATTTTCTCAGCTGATGTTCCGTCACGGCGGCGAGATATTCTTAAACTCTGCCGAAAAAGTTGAAGAAGCCTCGAAAATACTTGGGCATCAGCTGGGTTGGACAGATACCAAACGCCAAGAAGAAGTCGTAAAGTATACGGCCGAGCGCGATAGGCGCATGCAGGCGGTTTATCAATGGAAAGAGGAGCATGAGCAAAAAGTTAAGGAAGATCTCGATTGTTCTCAGCGGATCGTTATCGCCGATGATGATACCGGCGCATCCGAAATGGCCTTGGCCATCAGGGAAACCTCCGGGAAATTCGCAATCGTTATCAGCGATGTCGAAGTGTTAAAAAACAAGCAGCTACCCACCGGGTATGGAGCGGTTGTGAGCACCAATACACGGGCGATTCCTTTTGCTCAAGCGAATGAGCTTAATCAGAAATTAGCCGATTTATTCGATCAATTAAAAAAACTTCCAGATGTCAAGATCGATTCCACCATTCGCGGTGTTCCTCATGTCTTTACGGGACTCTTGGAACGGTTAAAGTATGATGTGATGTTTTTTGTCCCTGCTTATCCTCGAGTGGGGCGGGTAACGAGAGACGGTGTGCACTATGTCATGGAAGACGGTCGCTTAATTCCGATCCATAAAAGTTTTTATCCTAAGAAATCGCCAACACCTATTGCAACCTCGAATCTCCGGAAATTTGTCAGTTTTCAATTGAATATTCCGATTGATCGGATCCTTAACATTCCTATCGCTGTGGTGGAACAGGGACCTCAGGCTATTCAAGATTTTCTTGCAGCACACTTAAGCAAGGGTATAACCGTTGTCATTCCGGACATCGTTGAAAATGAACAACTCGATTATGTGGCACAAGCCGCGGTCCAGTTGGAGAGAGAAGGCCGAAAAGTTTTAAGCGTATGTGCAGCGGGGTTCCTTCAGGCAACGATGGGCCATCGCAATTCAGATGGAAAAGATATTCCGCAAAAGTTTCCTCAAGAAATTTACTTACCATCAAAGAAAAAAGGTGCACCGATGGCTTTGATCGGCAGTATCAATGATCACACAACTAACCAACTGAAAATTGTTCAGGAAAAATTAGGGCACTACTTGTTGACATTAGAGCTCAATGTTGACTCAGTGCAAGAAGGCGGCGAGCGGTTAGCCAAAGAAAGCAAAGAGTTACGGGCCCGACTCATCGAAGCCCTTCAAGGCAGCCGTCCGGTTGTGCTTGCCTCAACGCGGGATTTCAGAATCCTTAATCTCACGGAATCTCAAACCATCGTGCATGCGCTTTTGGATATCGTTAATGACGCAGATGTACTGTCTTCCATAACCTCACTTTTGGTCTCCGGCGGCGAAACGTTTGGATTCTTTAAGAAAAGGATCAATGCGTTGGGTGTCGATGCCAGAGGCGAGGTGGCACCAGGCATTCCGTGGGGATTGGTTCACGGAGGTCCGGCTGACGGACTCATTGTTGTTTCCAAACCAGGAGGTTTTGGGGAGGCAGAATTCATTTATGACTATTTTAATGCCGGTTTACCTAAACCTATTGTCTTTTCCATGGGAGACCCATTAGGTGTTGCGCCCATCAATGTGGCTCAAATCTTCACACGTCATTACGATGAAATTATGCGCGCTGGTCGTCCTATTGTTGTAGGTAACCGGGAAGTCGTGGAGGAGGCCTTGAAGTTTATCGGCGCTTTAGACTGGCAGGTTCAGGTATTCGACAATCCCGAAGATGTTCAATACCGGCCGCATACGATTCCATTGCTTCATGTTGATGTTGAGGAGAAAAGATCAGATAAAGAAATTGCTTCCGCTCAAGTAACGAGTGAGGTTCATAAACGGATTTATGCCCTCGCCAATGCAGGACGTATCAGCGGATGGGTGCGCGGTCCGGTTAACAAGGAACGTCTTGAAAAAGTCGTTACCGGCTTTAACAGCATGACTTTGGCCCTGCGCGATAATATCGAAGGAGCCAAAAAAGCGCTTATGATTCTCGGGCATAAAGATCTCAAAGTCATTATCGTTGGCCGTGTGCATCAGAGCCTGAAAGATGCCGTTTTAAATGTTAAGTCTGAAGATGTCACCGAAGCAGTCATCAGCCTGCAGGATTATTTTGAACGGTTTACCGATAATCCGAATCCGCGCATCGCGGTTGTCGCTGTCGATCCGGAACCTGAATCCGCAGATCACAAGGTGCAAGAAATCAACAGCCGGTTAATCAGAGGAATTGAAGATGCCCGGGCTAAAATAAAAAGTATCGGAGAGATTCATCTGGTATCCGCTGCCCAAGCTGCGGCTATGGTGGCATTTAACAAAATTGATGCGGTTGTCGGGATAACGCATGGCGTAACCCATATTCTGGCCAAACAATTAGCAGCGATGATTGACCCGGCGAAAGAAACGAACCAGGAACAATTGGCTGCGGCAGGGAAAGATTTCAATTTGCCCAAATGGCAGGAGATTAAAGATCTGGGGATCCGCATGATCGAAGTCCAGGGTATGCGGTTTTATCTGGTCAATGCTCAGCCCGCACCCCAGGCCGTAGAAACATTTGACGCACAACAAACCTTGGAAGATGTGCTGACAACCCTTAAGAATGCAAATCAGTTTGAAATCAGTCAAGGCGGACTATCACCGAAATTTATGGTTTTATCCATTAATCCTCACTCAGGCGAAGGCGGAAAATTCGGTCAAAGCGATGTCCTTTTTGTGGGCAAAGCAATTGAACAGGCCAAGGCTCAAGGAATTCAAATCATTCATTCCAAAGATGTCCAGGGAAATACGATTCCTGTTTCCGATGATACGGCTTTTATTCAATCCTATCGCAAAGGTGTGCGCTCGTTTGTTGTGATGTATAAAGATCAGGCAGAGATCACTGCTGTGATTCTTGAAGCCTTAAGCGCTCAAGGACGATTGTCGCAAACACCCAATGTCGCCGGAATCAACATCACCTATTTGATCGGCGCGGCATTGCCTTTTGTCTCGGCTGCCCCGGATTTGGGAACCGGAGAGGATATTGCCTGGAAGCCGGAATTTGTAAATGTTATTTCACCCCAAAGCATGCGCGAGGCTTATGAAGCTGTGGCCTCGATGGTGCAGGCGAATTATCAGCAGAAAGTAAAGACAGGGTCACTGCAAAATTTTCTCACCCTTCCCGGCACTTACCTCAAAGGGCGCAGGTTTTTCAAATTCCTCACCTTCGGCCTCTGGACACCGTCCAACCGTTTCATCGAAATCATCTTCTCTCCGGTCTGGGAACTGCCGGCCTCACTCTCACCGGGTTATTTAGCCAAACACGAACCCCAGGAAGGCTGG
>CAYJUK010000161.1:0-985 GCA_964373335.1 uncultured Planctomycetales bacterium
ATCCCGCTTCCCCAACGCTCAATGTCCTTGGACTTATACATCGTTTCCGCGATCAGGGGATTACGCAAAATAGAATGCTCGCCACCTATGAAAAAATCCTCCGGATTGATCTCCTGCGGGAATAACCCCGGATTATAGATCTCAATCCGATCCTTAAATATTGCAACCTCGTTTCCCTTAGGGTTAGAAAAATCACGATGACAAAATGAATTACCAACCGCTTCCCTGATAGCCTCAACTGGAATTTCAGGGATTTCCTTTCGCGGGCCTCCCTTTAATTCAGCCCGCCACTTCATATGTTCTTTGACATAAATCTCGGCCTGCTGGCGCAAACTGAAAAGATTCCCTTTGAACGACTTGATATCCAGAAAGGTCAACTTGTCCGTCCCAGCAAAAATCGCAGCTTGAACTTCCATCGAATTCTCATCGCAAAAAAGAATTTCAACTGCCCGGGTCAGCTGATTTCGATCCAGAAGACTAAGCTTGTGCAGAGTAGTTTTAACGTCCACAAAATCAAAATCGATACGTTTCGCGGCCTTGGCCTTGCGCATGAACTCCTTAACCACATCTTCGTTTACATCAGCAAGCGTCTTCTTAGAAATTTCACTTTCCCAAAGAAACTTTTTCTTGCTCTGCATGCGCATTTCGATCTCGTGAGCGCTCATGGCCTTGTCCGACTCACCAACGCGGATATACGCCCGGCCATACGCGAAATAAGGACTGATAGTCCCATGCGCCTCAACAACGATACAATCTTTACCATTGATCTGTTGAACCTCGACATTCGGGAAAACCTTCGGATCGGTATTATCCACCACCGCCTGCGTAACATCCTTAATCGTCGTCCGCCCAATAGTCTGCCCTAAAACTTTGCCATCATCATCGATGCCAAAATACACCTCTGCCCGACCATGCTTGTTGAGCATCGCCACGATTGAAACAACCGCCCCTTTAAGCTCGGCGGTAGATTTCTTAAATTCAGATC
>CAYJUK010000161.1:995-4996 GCA_964373335.1 uncultured Planctomycetales bacterium
TAATGATTTATTCACTAATAAACTCTCCCGTCGCAAATTTTTTCTTTAATCTTACTTCTATTTGGTGTTTTCTACCCAAGTCGGAAAATTTTTGTATCCATCATCAGATGTCCAATCATAACACGGAATCCAATTCGATAATTTAAAACCTTTACCCCAATGCTGTCTATCCATGTTAACTGTTTTGGATTCGAGATCTTGATAGATTTTCCAATCATTTCCATCGTGTTCGTAATAGGTCAACTTTCTTCCGTCCGCACTAACCACAAAGCCCAAATAATCAAAAGGATTAGTACCTTGAAGAAACGTTTGCTTATTTTTATCCGGGACACTGTTAATGTGAACGCCGAACAATTGATTTCCTCGATCATAGCTTTTTAATATCTCATATCTTACCCAACGTCTATTCCCTGTTCCTGAGCCAATAAGAGTACACGACACCGAAGTATTTTCTAGACCAGAATGAATTAGCTTTTTTACCGCCGCGTCGCCGTATTTCTTTGCGTTTTCCCAAAGTGAAGCATCAAAAAATCCCGCTTCATCTTCTTTGAGTCACCCGAGGTTCCTTACAACATTTGCGCGAAATGTTTTTACATCCTCATAATGAAAACTAAAAAATACTCTTTTTGCCATAGCTTTATTTTATTAAAAAAGTAACAAACAACATCACGCCAACCAATGGTAGATAAAAAAGTAAAAGCGTAATCGAAAACATCGAGCAGATCCAACTATTCCGACATTTTTTGTATAGACTCGTGTCCATAGAAAAATCGATTTGCTTGTCATTAAGCTTTCTCACAGCGTTATATAAATCACAAAATAATCGCTCTTGTGATAGAAAATATCCATCCAAAATCCAAAAAATAACGACGGGAAAATAAGAAATGAGCACATAGCTATGATTTGTATCTTTTGCTGACAAAACAAAAAGAGCCGCAACTAAAGTGACCGCCCAGCCCTTGAGCAAAAAGGAATTACCCGACATTCTATTAATGACCGTTTGGATAAATTCCAAATGTTTATGTTTATTTTCCATGGTGACACCATTTTAAAAAAAAATATTATAACAGAAAAATGCTTGATGGGCTCTGAAAAAGCTGGAAGGAGATGGGAAGGAGAGAATCTTATTGAATACTGCTGATCTGTTGCTCTGGTTGGTTTATGTTTGCACCCAGAAGAAGCGGAAGATTAGGAATAGGTTGAATATTAATAATCACTGGTGTGAAACCATTAACGTTAATATTCGGTATGTCTTGAAGTTTCATTGGTAAAGCAACGCCTTTTCCATCGCGTTTAATTTGCAAATTCAAATTCGCGGGATTTAAATCGATACCACCTTTTGTAAAGTCCGCGCCTTGCTTACTTAATTCTGCAGAATCAACATTAGGCCTTTTAGTGATCCCAAGCATTCTCGAATAAACAATTTGCGTAAAGGTCGAGATTTCAACCCTACCTACTTCATCTCTTAACTTATTTAGAGCAACTTCTGGAGTCGTGGAAATATCACCTTTTGTAAATGTTGTATCAAAAATTTTATAGTCCAAAGGCTTTCCGTGTAATTCACGTAATAATTCAATTGCGATAGGTCTCGCCTTTTCCATACGATCAGATCCTACTTTGCCTTCTAAGCGATACCCATTAGGCCCTTGAATAAAACTATCAAGCTGTTCGGCTGCCTGTTCTTGAGTTAACATCGCCGCGTCTCCACTCTCAAACTTAATAAAAGCTTCAACAAGGGCAATTAACGAATACGGCAGTTCCCCTGATCCTTGATATAACAAGCCATATGACTTCAATTTTTCTTCTTTGGCTTTATCATCGGAAAATAAAATTCTCTGATTATTTCTAAAAGCGACCTTTCCTATCAAATCAACAAAAAGATCCTTATTTTCTGAAAACAGTCTATTAAGCGACATTTTTATAGTTCTATACGATGGACTATTTGAAACTGTTGTCCATTTTTCCATTTCATCTTTCGCCGAATCTTCAATCTCTCGAGATTGAACAAACTTATCATAAACCCCTCCCTGTAATGCGTCTAATTCAAAGGAATTAAAAATAGGAAGGTCTCTAAGTCTTTCCTGTAACTTTTCAATAGTCAGCATCGCATGGTCGGTTGATATATAACTTATTGGATTTCCACTATCATCACTATTAACCATATAATATTGATTTTTACTACTATCAAATACTAAATATGCATCCTTACCCGCTGGTTTCGTTTGTTCGCCCCATGGAGATTGAATCGTTACAGTCTCTTCAATGGCATAACCGACTTCAGACATTTTAATCATTTCTACCGGCACCGTTTTTAATGCTCCCACTAAATTCGGATTATTCCCATCAACTAATTCTCTCATTCCTTCTACACCGGCTAATTTACCGTACACCTTTGCGTTTTTTGCACCGACCTCTTTAACATCTACCACTTTATATTTCGCGTCGAAAGTATCTTTGCCAACAATATAAAAATCCGGTTGATCACCATTCATTTGTAAGGCAATAATACTTCCAATATTCGCTCTCAAATATTCAGGAGTATACTTCGTTTGATCTACTGCCCCTATATGTCGTCGGATTTGCTCAGGGATATCTTCAAATCGATCACTGGCAATACGATAACCCATAATAGGCGCATCTTTAATAAATCCATGTCGCTGTGGAGTACTTGTCGCTATACGATCATTAATAGCCTCTTGGCTTTGCACACCAAGCATTGCTCTATCGGGCTTTGTTGCCGTGACATAGCTGATAGGATTACCCGTGCTGTCACTATTAACCATGTAATATTGATTTTTACTCGTATCAAATACTAAATATGCATCTTGACCCGCTGGTTTCGTTTGTTCGCCCCAAGGTGACTGAATCGTAACAGCCTCTTCAACAGGATAACCAACTTCGGACATCTTGATCATTTCAACTGGTACCGTCTTTAATGCCCCGACTAAACTTGAATGTCCAGCATCAACTAAATCTTTAATTCCTTCCACCGCTGTCAATTTCCCATACACCTTCGCATTTTTAGCGCCAACTTCTTGGGCGTCTACCACTTTATATTTAGCATCAAACGTATCCTTGCCAACAATGTAAAAGTCTGGCTGATCGCCGTTCATTTGAAGCGCGATAATGCTTCCAATGTTTGCACGCAAATATTCAGGGGTGTATTTTGTCTGATCAACCGCTCCAATATGTCGTCGGATTTGCTCAGGAATATCTTCAAATCGATCGCTGGCAATGCGATAACCCATGATCGGCGCATCTTTGATGAATCCATGTCGTTGTGGAGCACTTATCGCTATCCGATCATTGATGACTTCTTGACTTTGCACCCCTATCATTGCTCTGTCAAAACTTTTTGACACATAACTTATTGGATTACCAGCATCATCACTATTGACCATGTAATACTGATTGTTACTTGTATCAAAAACTAAATAGGCATCTTTGCCTGCTGGTTTCGTTTGTTCACCCCATGGCGACTGAATCTTCACTTCTTCAGTAACAGGATATCCAGCCTCGGACATCTTGATCATTTCGACTGGTACTGTTTTTAATGCGCCCACTAAATTTGGATGATTACCATCGACCAAATCTTTGACTCCTGCTACAGTCATCAACTTTCCATATACCTTAGCGTTTTTCTTTCCCACTTCTTGAAAATCAACAACCCTATACTTACCATCAAACGTGCTTTTCCCAACGATATAAAAATCTGGCTGGTCACCATTCATTTGCAAAGCAATAATGCTTCCCATATTTTCTCTCAAATATTCTGGGGTATATTTTGTTTGATCCACTGCTCCCATGTGTTGTCGGATTTGTTCTGGAATATCCTCAAATCGATCACTTGAAATACGATACCCTAAAATCGGTGCGTCTTTAATAAATCCATGTCTTTGCGGTGTTGCTTTTCCAATTTGGTCTGTGATCATTTCTTGAGTCTGTAATCCTAACATCATTTTATCAGGCCCCTTTTTAACCGAAGTACCTGATTCATCTAG
>CAYJUK010000162.1:0-2326 GCA_964373335.1 uncultured Planctomycetales bacterium
ATTTTTTCGCTGGAGAAATTTAGCCCCGAGTAACGCCCCTTGAGCAAAGATATCACGAGTCTTTGCCGAATGGCTGACGGTGATCATATCAACGGGGCTCTCAAAGACTACTTTATGATCACCGATGATTTCTCCTTCACGTAAGGATTCGATGTTTTCAAGTTTTTCCCGCGTTTGCATTTCTATGATCCGGGCGATGGTCTTGGCGGTCCCGGAAGGGGCATCTTTCTTATGCCTATGATGAGCCTCGATGATTTTAATCGAATACCTGCCTTTTGTCATTTGCGCCAGATATTCTGCCATCTTAAAAAGGATATTGACCCCAACAGACATATTGGAAGAGAAAACAATCGGGATAGAACCCGAGGCCTTCTTGATTTCCCTCATTTGCATCTCATTAAGCCCCGTCGTTCCTATCACCATTTTGACTTTATGTTTTAGACAGGCCTTAAGGTGGATGATGGTCGCTTCCGGAGATGTAAATTCAATCAAGACTTGACTCCCTTTAAGTGTCTCCGGATCAGGGCTGATGGGAATGCTATTGATTTTTTCTTTCGCTTGGGGATGATTGGGATGTTCCAGCAAGGTGGAAATCTTAAATTCTGGATCCCCAAAGGCCAGGGCTGTAATTCGCTGGCCCATCCGTCCTTGGCAACCGCTGACCGCTAAGCGAATCATTTTTTTCCCCTTTCAATGAGATAAGGAATGAGCAAGTTTTTTGTTATTAAGGAGTCCATAATCTTGCAGGGCGGCTTTGAGCCTGGCCCGGTTGGCCGGTGACAACGGACACAAAGGTAATCTCAGCTCGGAAGAGCACATCCCCATCATCCCCATGGCTTCTTTGACAGGGATAGGATTTGTCTCCAGAAAGAGGGCCTTGATTAAGGGAAGAAGTTTATAGTGACGGGCTTGTGCTTCCGGAAGTTGTCCTTCCTGAAAGGCTGAAATGACGAGGGCAATATCTTTAGGGACAATATTGGCCGCGACCGATATCACCCCGACACCCCCAATGCTTAAAAGAGGCAGCGTCAGGGCATCGTCTCCGGAGAGAAGGAGAAAATGAGCCGGACAGATTTGCTTGATCGTTTGCATTTGTTCCAAAGATCCCGAGGCCTCTTTGATTCCAATTATGTTTTTACAATCCTGGGCGAGTCGGGCGATAGTTTCTGGTTCGATGTTTCTGGCGGTTCGACCGGCAATATTATAGAGGATAATAGGGATCGGGACCGATTCGGCAATCGCTTTGAAATGGAGATAAAGTCCTTCTTGCGTTGGTTTGTTGTAATAAGGCGTCACAACGAGGGCTCCTTGAGCGCCTGCCTTAGCCGCGTGTTTGGTTAAGGATACCGCCTCGGCCGTAGAGTTGGATCCGGTCCCGGCAATGATCGGTACTCGCTGAGCGGCCGCTTCAATGCAGATCTCAATCACTCGCTCGTGCTCTTTGTGCGATAACGTTGGCGATTCCCCGGTTGTCCCACAGGGAACAATACCGCTTGTCCCATTTTTGATTTGAAACTCTACTAACTCTCTTATTTTTTTTTCATCCACCGTGCTGTTATTAAACGGTGTCACCAAAGCAACAATTGAACCAGTAAACATTTTTTTCCTCCCCGGATTAGCCAGAGCCTCCAGAATAAACTTAATGACTTGATCTATGATTTAAGAAATACTTTCCTTGAGCAATGAATTTAACTCTTCCTTTTAACCAAACATTGGTAGGGCGGCCCTTTTTGATATCAAAGGTCACTTGTAAAATTTCCCCTCCACTCGTTTTAACTTGGACACTTGCCTTTTGTGTATTTTTGATCGTGGGATGGGTTTTTAAATAAGCAATCAAGGCTGAGGCAACGGACCCTGTTCCGCAGGCCTGGGTTTCATCTTCCACGCCCCGTTCGTAAGTCCTCACTTCAATGGCATCAAGATTCGCCTGTTCGACAAAGTCAACATTTGTGCCGCGCGGCACAAATGTTTTATGGTGCCTCAATATCCTTCCCAGATTCTCTACATCAATATTCTTCAGACCATCTACGAAGACAATGGTATGCGGGACACCGGTGTCTATGAAATGGACGTATCGTTTTAATCCCTGGATCTCAACCGAAATATCCGGACGGTAATCCTTAGGGTCACTGAGCCGGGCGGTGACTATATCACCCTTAACCTCGGTTAAGATGTTGCCTGATAAAGTTTCAATAGAAACGATTTTCTTAAGCGGTCTTTTTGTACGGCCAATAAAAGCGGCCAGACAGCGCACACCGTTCCCACACATCTCTGCCTCTGACCCATCCGCATTAATGATCCGCATGCGGTAGTTGGCGTTTTTGCT
>CAYJUK010000162.1:2336-4978 GCA_964373335.1 uncultured Planctomycetales bacterium
TGGGCTGAAGAGCGATGAGGCCGTCGGCCCCGATGCCTTGGGTAGGCTCGCACATGGCCTTAGTGAGATTTTTAAGGTTGAGATTTTTCGGGGCGTTCATGACAATAAAATTATTGCCAGCCGCTGACATTTTCGTGAAAGGTAAGTAGTTCATTGCATTAAGAACCTGGGGATAGTCTCTCCATGAATTAAGTCTGCAAACGTTTCGCGGCGTTTAGTGACCTCGAATTTTTTACCTTTGACCATGACCTCTGGGGCTCGTCCCCGCATATTGTAATTGCTGGACATCACATAACCATAAGCCCCGGCACTCATGATGGCTAAAAGGTCATTTTCTTTCAATCGCGGTAATAGGCGGTCCCGCGCAAAGAAATCCCCGCTTTCACAGATCGGGCCGACCACATCTGTCTTTTCTTTAAGGGCAGTTGTTTGTCTGACCGGGACGATCTCGTGGTAGGCATCATACAAGGTGGGCCGAATAAGGTCATTCATCCCGCCATCCACAATCAGAAATTTCTTAAAGCCGTTATCTTTAAGATAGAGAATCTTGGTGACGAAAATGCCGGCATTACCGACAATGAACCGTCCGGGTTCCATAATGATCTTTAATCCTGTCTTTTCTAAAAGAGGCAATACCGCTCGGGCATAGACCTCGGCTGTTTGCGGCTTTTCATCTTTATAAATGATCCCGAGCCCGCCGCCGATGTCAAGATACTCGATTTGGATCCCGTCCTCTTTTAATGACTTTAGAAAACTCAGGACCTTTTTGATCGCATTGATGAAGGGTCGGCTGGTGGTGATCTGCGAACCGATGTGAAGATGCAAACCCTTGATACGCACATGGGGATATCCCTGCTGGTTTTCTATAATGGACTTTGCTGTTTGAAGATCAAGTCCGAATTTATTTTTTAAGGTGCCGGTGGTGATAAAGTCATGAGTCACCGCGGCAACATCAGGATTCACCCTTAAAGCGGCCGAGGCTTTTTTGTTTAAGCGAGCGGCGATACGATTGATCTTGGCTAGTTCCGCCTGCGATTCCACATTGAAAAGTAAGATTCCTCTTGCTAAGGCGAATTGGATCTCCTCTTCTGTCTTCCCTACTGAGGCGAAAACGATTTTCTTCGGATCAGCTTTCACCAGCAGGGCTTTTTTCATTTCCCCCAGAGAGACGATGTCAAATCCTGCCCCCAGATTCACCAGGGTTTTTAAAACCCCCAGATTGTCGTTCGCTTTCATCGCGTAACAGATAATAGGATGGATCCTGGTAAAGGCCTTTTGGATCTTGGTGAAATGATCGGTCAAGGTGTGATGGCTGTAAAGATAAAAGGGTGTCCCCACCGCTCGGGCGATTTTCCTCACCGGGACATCTTCACAATATAATTCCCCTTTTTTGAAAAGGAAGTCATGCATGGAGTTTTTTTTTCCAAATCTTAAGTTGCTTATCAACAAGTAAAGGATTGGTAGATCCGAAAGATCTTTTCAGCCTTAAAGAACTTTTTGGAAAAAGGAGCCTTATCACATCGGCATCAAATAGGGGACAATAATTTTTTAACTCTTTTTCGCTGAGATTGGAGATGTTTTTTCCTTTATCCAAGGTCTCTTGAAAGATTTTACCGACAATGTCATGGGCCTTTCGGTAAGTGAGACCCTTTTTGATCAAATATTCCATGATGTCTACAGAATAATAGTATTCATCACCGGTATCCCAAGGGAGCTTGGTTTTATCAAAGACAATGGTAGTAAATATTTTAACGAGGAGTTGTAGGATATCTTTGAGTTTATCGATCGAGTTAAAAACAGGAGGTTTATCCAACTGCATATCTCGATTATATGTCAGCGGCAGCCCTTTCATGAGGACAAGCACGGAAAGCAAGTTTCCATATAATTGAGCTGTCTCTCCCCGAATTAATTCCAAGATGTCGGGATTTTTTTTGTGAGGCATAATGGATGATCCGGTGGAAAAAGACCATTCAATCTTAACAAAGCCAAATTCATTCGTTGACCAGATTATAAAATCCTCGGCCATCCGGGAACAGTGCATCCCTAAGATAGCTAACGCCGAGAGAGCCTCAATGACAAAATCTCGATCGCTGACAGCATCGATACTATTGGCACTCATGATGGAAAATCCAAGTTTTTTTCGGACAAATTCTCGATCAATAGGAAGGGTTGTCCCGGATAAAGCACAACTTCCCAAAGGGAGGCTGTCCAAACGTTTGAGAGTATCACGCAATCGATCTTTATCCCGATCGAACATCTCAACGTAAGCCAATAAATAATGGCTGAGCAAGACGACCTGAGCTGGTTGCAAATGAGTATAGGCTGGGATAATCAGATTTTTATTTTTATCAGCTAATCGCACTATGGACTTTTGCAATCCTTGGATAAGTTGATGAATCAGAGCAAGCTCGTGTTTCAGATACAGCCGCATATCTGTGGCAATGAGATCATTGCGAGAGCGAGCCGTGTGGAGTTTATCCGCAGCCTCTCCAATAAGTTTTTTGAGTTTACCCTGAATAAGGGTGTGAATATCTTCTGCTGAAGAATCAACACGAAATTCCCTGTGTTCCCATTGGGTTTTAAGCCTTTTGAGTCCAGAGATAATGCGTTGAGCATCTTTTTTACTGATGATTCTCGTTTTT
>CAYJUK010000163.1:0-4964 GCA_964373335.1 uncultured Planctomycetales bacterium
TAACTGGAAAACATCGCTCATTCAAGGGGGTAAGGATCACTTGACCGTTCCCTTTCCTTAAACCCTTTTAAATCCTATTCCTTAAACCCTAACTCGAATTGAGAAATTTTTCACCCAGCAGGTGAGACACTGCCCGTCGAAGCCCAATCTTGCATTTAAGATTGGGGTCGAAAAGCATTTCCATTTGGAGCCGGGATTCCAATCTTCCCTTTCTTCAGATCTTCTCAATCCTTACGATATACTTTCCTCCCGTTCCACCCAGATTCCACATATGATAACGGCCCGCCGTAATGCGGGTGAGATCCTCCACATTCCCTTCCTTCACAATGGCGTAAGTAAACGGCTGACTGTCTAAAAGCTGCCGAACGCCTTCATCCGTATTCAAAAAAGGGATCGGATGGGGAGAGTAGAATCCTTTTCCATTGATATCGATGACAGCCAGCTTACGATCGGTATAAAATCGGATAGCGCGGGCGTAAAATTTACTCGCCAAGACCACGGTATCCGATTGATCGATCACCTTTAAATTCTCGGCAATCTGCTTGCAGGATACCCAGGGTTCGGCGTATTGACGGCCGGAGAACAAGGTCAACAAAACAGCTACCGTTATCGAGGCATTGGTCATGGCCGCCTGGATAAATTTTTTCTGGACATAAAAAAAATATTGGGCCGCGGCACAAACGAAAAGCATCAAACTAAAAAAATAAACCGGCTGAAAATTTACAATCATCTCCTGATTGACTTTAGCATAGACAATTGCGCCAATCCCTAGCAAGACAAGCACGAGGGGCCAAAGAAGACCAATCAGACGAAAGGCACTCTGGGGGGACAATCCCTTCTGCTGCTCCCCCAGAGAGTTTAAATAATATCCAACCAAGATAGCCTCAGCAGGAAAAATCGGAAAAACATAACTGGCTAATTTCGAATGGGCGGGTTGGATAAATAAAAAGACCCCCAGAATCCAAAAAAGCAAGAAAATCATCGGGTCCCTGTGTTCCGTTTTATTTCTTAGATTTTGGATACCTAAGGCCAGGGCGGGAAACAAAAATAAACTCCACGGCATCAATCCCCCTAGCATCACCCCCGGATAGAAATACCAGGTATCACATCTTCTATGTTCAGCAACTAAGAGACGATTGACATGCACATTCTGCCAGTATTCCTCAAGAAAGGACTTCCCATACCATTGATACATCTTCCAATGCCAGGGGATGACTGCCAATAAAAATAAGATCAGCCCTGTCCCAAAGGCCTGGCAGCGAAAAAAACTCAATTCTCTTTTATAGAGTAAGAAAAAGACAACCGGTGTGAGGGTAAAACACAACCCCAGGAGTCCCTTGGTCAACACGGCCAGGGCGGCAAAAAGCCACCAGCAGATCAATCCAACATTTTTTGCTGTCGGCTGATAATAGGACCAGCAAAAACACGCGAGCGACAGCACGACCCAAATCGAGAAGACCATATCGGTCAAAACCGCGCGCGAAAGGGCGATATAAATAAAACTGGTCAACAAGACGAGGGCGGATAGAAATGAAACGCGCTGTTTCCTAAAAAGGATCCAGGACAGCCAATAGGTTACCACCACCCCGAGAATCCCAAAGAAGGCCGGCCAGAAGCGCGCCACAAATGGGCCGGCGCCGAAGAGTTTCACTCCAAAGGCCAATAACCAAAAAAAGAATATGGGTTTTTCGAATTGGGGCTGATCGAAGATATAGGGAGTCAGCCAGCTGTTTTGAGAGACCATCTCCTTCGCCGTCTGGGTATAAAAAACCTCATCCGGATGCGTGAGGCTAATCATTCCATTACCAAACATCAAAAGTCCATAAGCGAAGATGATCAACAGAAGAATATTGCGCGAATGAACTCTTAACTCTGCGGGATGCTTAAGCATGCAGCAACTCCTCCACAGTGACACATTCTATCCCCTTGTTTTTCAAGACCTCCGCCAGATGGGCAATCGTTAAAACCGTCTGCGTTCGATCCCCTCCTTCGGTGGAAAAGACATTACCGCTGTCATGAAAAAGAATAATATCCCCGTTTTTGATATTCCTGGAGAGAAAATTGACCATCCATTGATGAGGATATCCTACCCAGTCTTTGGGATTGAGTGACCAAAGGATCACCTCATATCCCATCGAGTTGATCTTTTTCTTAATGACCCTGGACATCCAGGCCTTGGGAGGGCGGTAATACCGGGTGATCTGGCCGGTGATTTCTTTAATGACATATTCGGTGTACTTGATTTCTTCTTCGATTTCGGCCGGGGTGAAATAGAGCGTCACGCTGTGGGCGAATCCATGATTGCCGATCAGATGCCCTTCCTCCGCGACCCGTCTGGCAATCTTAGGATAACTTTTGACGTGATGACCGATCATAAAAAACGTGGCCTTGATATTGGCTCGTCTTAACTCATCCAGGATAGGAGGCGTCCACAAAGGAGAGGGGCCATCATCAAAGGTAATGGCCACGCGTTTGCGTTGATGGGGTCCCCGGAAGATTGTCTCTCGTCTGTTGAGAATCGCCTGATCGAAAAAAACGCAAAAGCAAACGACTCCGATAGCGATAAAGGCAATCCCCAAAAAAAACTTTGTCCAAAGACTGATTTGTGCCTCCATGTAAGGCACTACAATAAATGAAAAAAAAGGGAAAGTCAATCCTTTATCCGAACGAGGGTGGGAATGAGGGCGGGGGAATTGGGAATTAGACAAACTACTTGCTAAACAAACTCGATCAAGGAAGGGGCGTAGTCTTCGGGTTTTTCATAACCCAAAAGATTTATGAGGGTTGCCGCAACATTAGCGAGGCCGCGATTGGGCAGATTGGCCAATTTGTACTCACTGCGGTTACTTGGATCAACGATAATGAATGGGACAGGGTTCAAGGAATGGGCGGTGCTGACTTGTCTCTTGCCATTTTTGATCGTGAACATCTCATCGGCATTGCCATGATCGGCCAGGACAACCGCAATGCCATTTAACCCCTTAATCACTTGAATCAATTGGGCTGTACACTGATCAACGACTTCGACAGAGATAATAATGGCTTCGGGAACCCCGGTATGCCCCACCATATCCCCATTGGGAAAATTGAGGCGGCCAAATTGATACTGACCGCTCTTGAGAAGTTCTACTGTCTTTTGGGTGATCTCAAAGGCCTTCATTTTGGGAGCCTGATCAAAACGGATTTTATCCGAGGGGATCTCGATATAAGTCTCCAGGGAGGGATTGATGTATCCCGAATTATTGCCATTCCAAAAATAAGTTACATGGCCATATTTTTGTGTCTCTGAGATTGCAAAGGAACGTATCCCTAATTGACAGACATACGTCCCCAGAGGACGATCAATCTGCGGCGGATTCACCAAATAATTCTTCGGGATATGCAGGTCTCCATCGTACTGCATCATCCCCGCAAAGCAGACCTTAGGGAGACGTTCCCGATCGAATTCCGGGAAGTTTTCCTCATCGAAGGCCCGGGAAAGTTCAATGGCCCGATCACCGCGGAAATTGAAAATGACAACCGCATCGCCATCTTGAATCAGTCCGATCGGCTGGCCATTGGAGGCAATCACAAAGGAATCCAGGTATTGATCGGTGATCTTAGGATCCTCCTGATAATAAGTCGAGACCGCCTCCGCAGCTGAAGGGAATCGCCTCCCTTTTCCCAGCACATGCGCCTCCCATCCTCGTTTGACAATCAACCAATCGGCATTGTAACGGTCCATGGTGGTAACCATCCGTCCACCGCCGGAAGCGATTCGGTAATCTCCATTAAATTCAGCATTCAATTTCAGAAGAAAATTTTCTGTCTTACTAATATATTCCTGGGCTGATTTCTCATAGACATCTCTCCCATCCAGGAGGACATGGAGCCGGACCTTCTGAATCTTCAGGCGGGCGCATTGCTCTACCAAGGCAAACAAATGATCAATATGCGAATGCACATTCCCATCCGAGAGAAGCCCAATGAAATGAAAAGTCTTGCCTGGCACCCGCGCCCCGGAAATCAATTGATTCCAGATAGGAGTTTTAAAGATCTCTCCTTTGCGGATAGACTGATTAACGAGTTTAGCCCCTTGATCGAATACCCGACCCGCACCCAGGGCATTATGGCCCACTTCACTATTGCCCATATCCTCATCCGATGGCATTCCTACCGCCTTCCCGTGCGCTTGTAGGGTTGTAAACAAAGGGCTTTTCATTAACTCATCCAGACACGGTGTTTTCGCCAAAAAAACTCCATCACTCTCATCACGCTTCCCAAGCCCAAGGCCATCCATAATAATCAAAAGCAACGGACCGGGACGTCCAGAATAATTTTTTAATCTTTTTAAAAGTTGAGCCATAACCTCTTCCTAATTTTAAATAATATCTCGATTAAAACCACTTATTGATCGAAAGTCCATATTTAGAAAACCACTGATATGGGATTGGTTTTCATTCTACCTCAAACGAAAATTTTAGGAAGTGAAATTTGCGGGAAGTTTGTAGGAGTTTGCGGAAAAGATTCTCAGAAAAAGATTAACCCCATCACTTCAGACTTAGTGATGGGGTTGAGGAAATTTTTTTAGGAACGGCTGTATTTATCTAAATAACTCTTGGCTCGCCGATTATTATTGGAAGAAGCCTTAGTTTTCTCAGTCCTTGCGGTTGTGGAGGCCGATTCTGGTTTTTGTTTCTGCCAGTTATATTCCATCCAGGCCTTTGCGTACTTCTGTAACCAATCAGCACTTGCCTTATCAAACCCGATATCCTGACCTGACTTTTCGCTTTCAATCCATTGATGCCGGCTGATTTCTTCCAAAACCTCTCGATTATTTAATAATTTTTTTCGTATTGATTCTTCCATAAGATCCCCCCTTTATTTTGTGTCGGCATTATATCTCTGGCAAAAGAACATTGTCAATGAAAATTTCCCTAACATAAATTTCCTTAACCCCAAATTCCCCTCACCCCAACAATAAA
>CAYJUK010000164.1:0-4958 GCA_964373335.1 uncultured Planctomycetales bacterium
ATGGCGGGTTAAATTCGATAAGGAAAGGCTTTTTAAAGGTTACAGGGTTTTGAATTTTATTATCCCTATCGATAAAGCGTTCGAAGTAGAATTAGTGGCGTATGAATTAGCCAGAGAAATCGGTCTCCTGGCTCCCGATGCCGGTTTTTCTCTTTTGCGGATCAATGGTGTTGATATGGGACTGTATTTCTGGCATGAACAAAATTCAGAGGAGATGTTGGAAAAACTTCAATACCCTCAAAGCGAGATTTTTCGTCTCAACAATATCGCAATGCATGGTTATGAATATTCCGTCCTGGAGAGAAGTCTAGATAAATATCCCAGCAGTTTTGCGACTAGCATTCTTAAAGAGGATGATCCAACGTTAGGCTACTATGCCCAGCGTTGGAATGAGTTGGTCAGGTTAATCTGGGATTCCTCTCCCCAGGAGTTTGTGAAGAAAATCCCCCATTTGCTAGATATAGAGAAATATTTGAAATTGAATGCGCTGACGTGGTTATTCGGGAGCCAGCACCTGCGATGGGGAGATAATCTGCGCTGGTATTATAATAATACGACCGGCCTATTTGAACCGATTATCTATGACATGGGGCGAGAGAAAATTCTTCCCGCGCGTAGGGGAACTTTCGAATACGCCGAATATGACATTTTAATGAAACGGATCATGCAAGTCCCTGAGTTGAGGCAGAAGCGAAATGAAATCCTTTGGTCCTTTGTCAATGATTCCAAATTCGATGTAGCGGAACGATGTGAAAAATATTATCGGATCTATAGTCCTTATGTGTATCGGGGGGCAGATCCCCGGGCCGTAGAAATTTCCCAGATGCATAACGAAGGTCAGGAGATTTTGCGGTATAATCGGAAAGTTTTAAAGGGGTTTCTTGCCTATTCAAGGATCTTTATTACACCGGAAATATTCTTGCAGGGAGACAGACCCGTCTTGTCTTTTCAGCTGATGCCTGATGGGCTGTCTAAAATCCATGCTCGAAGTTTAAGATTAAAGTTTAAAGAGCCATTGAATCTCGATGGGGAGGATATCCGTCTCATCTTTAAAAATGATGAAGGAGAGCAGGACGTCCCGGCCAGCTATACACTGGATAAAGACGAATTGATTATTGAGTTTAAGGATTTTGGTTTCATGACACCGGTTGACCAAGATTTAAATCCTCAGCATCAAGAAGTCACTTTACGCCTGGAACTCCCTAAGACCTTGCGATATGGATGGACATCCCCGGGATTCTTAACAAAGGTCGAATGGAATTTTTTTAATAACATCAGCGGGCAAGACCTTCAGACGTTTGATATTTTTCAATTCCCTCTCATTTATGGATATGCCGATCACGCGTCCTCTACAGTTTTGAAACCCATTGAGGATTTTATCCTCGAAAGTGGTCTTCCCTTTAAGCGAAGAGATTCTCAACTGATTTTAGAAGAAGGGGCTTATGAAGTACTTCAATCCTTAGTCCTTCCATTTGATTTTAGCCTCCACCTTAAGGAAGGGGTCATTCTTAAATTAGCCCCGGGGGTGAGTCTTATGACTTATCAGCCTTTGACCATCTCTGGAAGCAGGGAAAAACCAGTGATCATTGGTCCCCTTAATCCCAGTAAGCCTTGGGGAAGTATCGTTGTTGTTCGAGCTCAAGGAAAATCTCAGATTCATTATCTTAAAATGGAAGGAGGCAGTGAAGCCTGGATTAATGGAATATTTGCCTCTGGACAGTTATGCTTTTATTCTTCCAACGTTGATGTGATCAATTCTACCATCAACGGGGCAAAGGCCGATGACGGATTGAATATTAAAAAGGCGGAGTTTCTGATCAAAAATTGTCAGTTTCAGGGAAATCAGGCCGATGCGTTTGACGGCGACTGGGTTACCGGACGTGTGGAAGATAATATTTTTCAAAATAATGGAGGAGATGGTATTGATACTTCCGGTTCAAAAATCGTTGCCAGGGGAAATTTATTTTACGGAATGGGGGACAAAGCGATCAGCATTGGAGAAAAAAGTGAGTTTATTGGGATTAATAATATTGTTAGAGATTCAAAAATTGGAATTGCTTCTAAAGATCTATCCCATGTCAAGCTTTACGCGAGTGTTTTTTATCAAAATGGAACAGGCCTCTCCCTTTATCGGAAGAAGCAGGTCTTTGGGGGAGGGAGTGCGGAGGTTGTCAGCAGCTTGTTTTGGAAAAATGGAAAAGACTTTGAATTGGATCAAGAATCAAAACTTTCACTGACCGGTGTGGGTTTAGAACAATGGATACCCCGCGCCGATATTCAGGAGGAGGATGTGCGAGTGGGAGATCTGGACGCATTCTATGAATTGACAGATCAAGGAGAATTAAAATTTACAAATAAAATCAAGGATTCTCCTTTTGCTCAAGGGCCTGTCAGGCAAAATAAGAACAAGGGAGGGGATGAGTTATCGGATTTTTCTCATTCTCCCATTGGCCTTTTAAGATCATTAAATCTGCCCCATGAATGAATCAAATCGTTTAGAGTTGAAGTATCAAATCAATGTTTTCGATTATTTTCGGTTAAAAAATCGGCTGGCCTGTTATGCCGACCCGGATCAGTATTCCCAAAAATCTCAGGAGAAAAGATACCTTGTCCGCAGTTTATACTATGATACCTTCGATTATCGTGCCTATGTAGAAAAGATTACCGGAGAGCCTTATCGTATTAAATTACGGGTTCGGAGTTATTACCCCCAGCGGACACAGGCCCCCTTTGTTAACGTAGAGCTTAAAGCCCGATGGAATAATTTTATAACGAAATATTCAACACGTGTTCCCTTAAAAGAGTTTGATCATTTTCATAAAACGGGAAGCTGGTTGCATTATTCAAGTCCTGTTTTAATCGAATTTGAACGGCTGATACGCCTGAGAAATTTAGCTCCCAAAGTTCTGGTGGAATATGAACGCGAAGCCTATGTCGCTAAAGACCACAGCGGTGTGCGACTCACATTTGATCATGGATTACGATTCGCCTCTGTCAATGAATTATATCCCGAGGGAATTTTTCTTAGGAAAAAAAATCCTTATATGGTGATTTTTGAAATCAAGATAAAGAATCAATCCACGCATTGGCTGGAAAGAATCATTGAAGAATACGGGTTGAAGGTTGTCCCTAACAGTAAATATACTTTAGGGATAGAACAGACGCAGCAAGCGATCAATTTTTAACCTTCGATCTTCAGGGTCTTTATTATTTTCCTTTAGGAAATTGATAATTTCCTAAAGGGGTAAAAATCGTCAAAGGTCGATGCCGTCGGCAAATTTCTTGATTCAAAAATGCAATCTTGTCAATGATGAAGTCCTATTCAAGAAGGGTGTAATTCAGGGAATTCAAGCCGTGGGGTATCCAGTATGAAAAAGCCATTGTCTCAATATATTCTCCGCGATCCCACAATGATTTGTTTTATCATCTTTCTCGTGATTTCTTGTTCGATCATCCTTCTTTTCCCTAATCAGATTTCAAGCGATCAGTCGTTTATCAAATATAAGTTCTCATTTAAATTTTATCCCTACTTAACCGATGGGATTATTACATTTTTAATTGTTGGTCTTTATAATTTATTTCTCAATCCCCCTTTGGAGCATTTGAACACGCATATCCGGATATTGGCTATGATTGGTTATACCGGAGCAGCTTTTCTCTTGGCAAAAGCTCTATTATTCCAACGGAAGTGGATCTTCGTATTTCTTGTATTATTATTCACTTCAAGATATCCTTTCCTGTGGCTGTCTCGTGAGCTCATTATTGGGATATTTCTAACGTTAGCGATCCTTGGTTTTATAAAAAAGTGGAATCCTTTTTGGGTATGTCTATTAATAGTCTTCCTTGGCCATACCAAGCCGGAACTCCTGTTGGTTTCGCTCGTTTTTTTTATCTTCTTGCTGAGGGGGCATTGGAAAGACCAGAAATTATCGTTAAAACTATTAGCTGTTTATATGGGTTTGAATATCCTTCTTGTCATCCCATCCATGTTAACTCCTCAAGGGGATTGGGGGTCTAAACGCTCCTTTGTCAGTTTTGGACAGCATTATGCGGCATTAGTGAATAAACACCAAATTTCCCCCATAGATAATCCATTTCTTGACTACGATCATTTCACTAAAGCCATATTTTCCAAGGCTGAGAATATGAAAGAGATCATCTTCCAATATCCTAAACAATATTATGATTTTCTCTGTCTATCCTTAGGCCATGGGATTAAGAGAATGATTGTCGTATTCAATGTTTTACTATTTTTTATTTTTCTGATATATAGAAGTATCATCAACGGCACCTACAATATTGATTTATTGGGAAGGTTATTTTTTATCTCCTTGATAGGGTGTATCCCCCTTGTTTTGTTTTCGTTTCCACATATCCGATATCTGGCCCGGTATTATCCTATAGCCATTCTAGTTATCTTATCTTATGTTCAACAAGTTCATCTTATCAATCGTCAACAGAACTTAACCTGTGGGTTTTTAATCATCGGTGGTTTGATTGTCAATATATTATTTTTTATGAACTCGCTGACCCATCTTTCTTCGAAGATATACTGGTTCCCTGATTAATCCCACACTTTGGATACGGATCCCAAATGTGAATTAGAATGTTAATGATTTCAAAAAGAGTTTAATAGAATGCCCGAGGCGTTATCAACAATAAAACTGGGGATAGTTTGTCCGATGGCCAATGAACTAGACACAGCAGAGCCATTTATCCAGGATGTCTTGTCTTATTGTGACGGGTTTCAATCGGTGAACATGTTCGTCATTTTAGATAATATCAGCGTTGATGGGACTGTGGATTTGGTAAGGATTATTGAAAAAAAGGAACCGCGATTACGTTTGGTCTGGGCACCGGAGAATCGATGTGTTGTTGATGCTTATGACAGGGCATATCAAGAGGCATTGGAGACAAACTGTGAGTCGATCTTAGAGATAGATGCAGGATACAGCCAG
>CAYJUK010000165.1:0-4895 GCA_964373335.1 uncultured Planctomycetales bacterium
CATCGTGTATATCCGAATGATTGATCATGAACATCTTATCTTGATTGGTTGTCTCAGGGGCTAAAAGCAACCGGGCCACCGAATGGATCGCTTCTTGATGTTCGTGGGAGGATCGTCCAGAAAATCTTAAAAGAAGGGTGCGGGCATAGGTGTCTAGAGGCTTGATGCGGCCTTCATCTAAGATGGCCACTTTTTTAAAAGCATCCAAAGATTTAATCCCTTGGGATTGATTGGGGAATAAAGGTTGCGCTAAGAGATTTTTTGAGAATACAATAACGATAAGAAAGCCAAGGGAAACAGGAGTAAATTTTATGCTGGGGCTTAAGATTTTCATTTACTTTTGATCCTTACTGAGTTTTGATCGAAAGGCCATCGTCATAAAATGTGTCACCAGACCGGAGAAGGTTATCAAACACGCCAGATAAGGAAGATAACGGCCGGAATTGCGAACTACGGCTAAGGTCGAATATTCTCTGCCGATCGTATCCAAGGCGAAAGACGCCTGATAAAGAGTGAAGTTTTTATAGCGTAGGGGGTTGTTCATGGAAATGAGAACTTCTCTTATTAAATCATCTTTCTGGATTTCAACCAGACTTTCATAACTTCGAGGGATATCTGTATTCGGATGATATTCTCTTTTGAATTCTTTTAATTTAATCAAGAAGGGTAAAGGGAATCTTCTGCGGCGGAGTTGAAAAAGGTATTTCTGGTCATCAATAATGACTTCTGTCGGTATTCCTCTCCCCCCAGAAAGGAGAAAGGTGGGATTTTGTAATTTTTCCTCGTGGAGTTGAAAAATTAGTCCCGGCATGTTTTTTTCCGGCTCTTTGAGAGGTTTTAACATTTTTAAAGCTATGAGGCTGGATTTTTTAGTCATGCGATCGGCGGCTCCGGACATCCCTTGTCCTATTGCTTCCGCATGAGGAAAATAATTAATGACCGTTGCCTGAAGACCAAAATCAGGAAATGTTATTTTTTTCCCTGGTTTAAGACCTTGGATATCATAAGCTAAAACCTTTTTTTTGAAATGATCTTGTTTCCAGACCGATAATTCCCAATCATGATAACCTGAGGAAACATTCGAGCCTTCTCCTTCTTGTAAAGTGATATTGGATTCTTGAGCTAAATAGAAGTTGGTAAAGGCCGCGAGAAAATAGATCTGAAGTCCGAAATGTAATAGGGGAATCCCTAAGGTGGAAGGTTTAGGGAACAGATGCCGGTAGGATAAACAAACAAGATTAAAAAAGAAGATCCCTAGAATCAGCTGGGCTCCGGGGAAAGGAATCCAGCCTCCGATGAGAAAGTAAAAGGAGTGAAAATACCTTTCTTGAGCTAAGTACAAACCATTTTCGACTTGAGCAATCGTCCCCCAAAAAGTAAGGACAAGCAATAATAATAGGCAAATGACCGTGAGTTTAAGGGAAGAAAAAATATTAAAAAATGGCAATCCCAGGGATCTTAGGGACAGTTTCATGATCATTCCTTTACCTGGAGGGATCGGCACAGTTCATAAAATTTTTTTTTCTGATCTCGAAGGACTTTTTTCGATCCTGTTAACTTAACAAAAAAGGTCTTTTCAAGTGTTTCCATGATACCGGCCAGCATGCTGGGAGTCGTTTCATTCACCTCTGGCTGAAGCTGGCTAAGATCGACAATCAAAATTTTTAATCCCCCTTCTGTTTCAATTTGAGGCTGTTGAGAAAGAAAGCGGTCAAGTTCTCGATCATCGGGAACAGGGATTTGAATTTGATTAATCCAGCGTATGACATTTGCTTTAAGACCACCCGCCTCACCTCCTAAGGAAATAATGGAACATTCGATAGGGAGTTCTTGATCTTCAGATGTAAAAGAGGCGATTCTTAATCCCTGCCCTTTGTGTTCCACCCATCCGGGGGGAGTCTTCCAAAAAATCTTCGTTGAAAAGTCTTTTTGACTTTTTTGTTCAGTAGATATCGGCTCCGGGTTAGATTCTAAGAGAATAGGAGCCGAAGGATCGATGGCAGAAGAGAACTCCCCCTCAGGAATGGGCCATTGTTGATCTTGGGCAGGAATAACGATTTCCTCATAGGAGCGCCGGGCACTTCTTGATTCACAGGATATCAGCAGACATAAGCTGAGGATGATGGCAAGGGATTGTTGAACCCCAATTTTGCAATAGTAACTGTTTCTCATCGAAGTAGCAGGAAAATTTTGTGCATGAATTTTATCAAGGTGCCTCCTCGGAAGATTTTTTTCTATTGGGGTTGAATAGAAAGTCGGCTCAATTTGTTTTTGTATTTGTTTAATCTGGATTTTCGCCATCTTAGCAGGGCTTAGAGACTCTGCAATGTTAAACCCTAGAATTCCATTTAGAATTCCAGGATCAAAGGACACACGATTGACTGGCTTTAAGGGCATTTTGAATGCAATCATTAAAAGATATGCCATTCAGATAATTTGCCACGAGATGAAGATGGGGTAATTGTATTAACTCTTGTTTGATTTCGGTTTTGATCTGAGGGTATCCGAGATTATATTGAGGGATTCCTTGCGGCCAAATCACACACGCCGTCTCTACGGGATTTTCTTTCGGGTGGAATCTTTGCTGGATCTCTTGGATGGCCAGGTTTATTAATTCCTCTGGGGAGGAGTTGATGATGTTGGGATGAAGAGCCCCTCCTAACATCACTCTTAATAAGACACAATCGGGATCAGTGCGATTTGGAAATAAACAACTGCAGAAAAGGACACCCAAGACTCCTTTTCCCTCGGAAGATGGGATCAAATAGCCAAACCCAACCGGAGGGAGTGGGAAGGCTGTTTTTCTTAAAATGAGGGCGACAACGGCAACCGGGGCATAGGGAATTTGGGAAAGGAGATGAGATAATCTTGAGTTCAACCCTTTGACCATGCGTGCAGCTTGGTAAGCCGGAGTGCTGATAAAGAGTTCTTCGGCAAAATAAGTCGTTTGCTGGGTTTCCACGGTGAATCCTTTTGATTGACGGTGAATGTCTTTAACTTCTTCCCGAAGCCGAATATGATCCTGGTATCTTAAATGGAGACATTCCATCAATTGAGACATTCCTTTTTGCAAAGAGAGGAAATGAGGGCGTGACGTCCCTTGGGGAGACTGTCTTTTCTTCTGACCCATTTTTTTAAGTAGGCCTTTTAAAATTGATCCATGATCTGCTTCTAATGAATAGAGGTCGGGAAAAGCCGATCGGAAGTGGAGCTGATGGGGATCCCCGGCAAAGATCCCCGAAATAAAAGGATCAAAGATCAATTGGACAAATCCTTGTCCGAATCGTCTTTTTACAAACTCAAAAGCAGTTTCATCCGGATTTTTCCCTTGAGGAATAAAAATTTCTAGTGGAATACGAATCTTATCTATAAAACTGAGCGGTTGAAAGGTGAGAATCTCAAAGGGATGAGTCGGAAGGGCATGTAATCTGTCTTTAATACAGATATATCGATTCTGGGATCCGGGAGAAGTCTTGATCAGCTCTTTCGAAAGACCTAACTCATCTATCAGGGTTAAGATATCCTCTTTATGACTTAGGAATCCATTAGGTCCATGCTCAAAAAGGCCGTGCTTGAGGATTTCTGTATGGGTTGTCCCTCCCACCTGAGCATTCTTTTCTAAAAGTAGAATCTGGAGATCTTGTTGTTGGGAATATCTTTTCTTAAGATAATGCAGCAGGCTTAATCCGCTGATCCCGCCGCCAACGATAATGATCTGTTGACCCATCCTATAATTTAACCTTTTGACAAAAAAGACCTTTTGAGGGGATACGCTCGCTTAAAAGAATGAACCTTCTCAACGACAAATCGGAGTTTCTGCACATCCATATCGGGAAAAACGCCTTGACTTAAATTAAAGATATATTTGGGGATTTTTTTTGCCGCGGAGAGAATGCCCCGGACTTCTTTCTCCAAAACGGAATCAGCGGCGTAGAGAAATCCTGGGAAAAGATTCCCCTGGATCCCCTTCCCCATCTTCTTAAGCTTGTTTTCTTGAGAGAGACTGATCGTATGACATAAGGAAAGAAAATCCACGGGAATTTCGTTTAATTCTTGAAGGAGATGAGCCCCGTACCTTAAATAATAAATGGAAGGAAGATCAATGGCTTTAAAAATCATTCGAACGAAGGGTAAAACCAGACGACGGTATTCTGCAGATGACAAAAGTCCTGCCCAGGTATCAAAGATTTGAAAGATATGAATTCCCGCCCTTTTTTGGAGGGAAAGATCGTCAATCGTATTTTGGGTCAATTTTTCCATAAGTTGATAAAAGGCCTGGGGAGATTCTTGTGTCAAACGCATGGTTTTAGAAAAATTAAGGGGAGATCCCCCTTCGATCAAATAGGTTGCCACGGTAAAAGGGCCGCCGGCAAAACCAATCAATGGCACGAGATGAGAAATTTCCTGATTAACGAGTTGAATGGTCTTGTGGATATAAGCTAGATCTTCAAAGGCGTGGATGTCCTTAATGTCCCGGGGATGACGGAGGGGATTTTTTATCCGAGGTCCATCGTTTTTAGTGAAGGAGACATGAAACCCCATCTGGGAGGGCAATGTCAAGATATCTGCAAACAGGATAGCCGCATCGACTTTTAAACTTTTAACCGGGAGGCAAGTTACATGACAAGCAAGAGTCGGTGTTGTAAACATTTGTTTCAGACTATATTTTTTCCGGAGGGCTCTATACTCAGGCAAGTACCTCCCCGCCTGGCGCATGAACCAAACCGGAATAACGGTGTTTGTTCCCTGGAAGGCTTGCAATAAGTGAAGTTCATTCATGAATCAGATTGTCCGCGAGAATCTTTGGTGGGACCCGATTTGGTGAAGATACCAATCAAACCCCATGCAGATGTTGCGAATAAAAAGTTTGCCAAGTTCGGTGACCTGGATCACCT
>CAYJUK010000166.1:0-4851 GCA_964373335.1 uncultured Planctomycetales bacterium
TTTTCCCCTTATTCTTATATTCTTATTTATCAGCCCATCAAATACGAATGACCGATTTATTTTGTATTTTCAGAAAATCAAAAAAATAGCCTAAGGCGATGACTTATGACAAATTTCAGTCCTTTAGGAAGTTTATACAGGAGTTTGTTAAAAATCAAACTACTGTTTATAATTTCCTAAAGGATTATAAATATTCTTTAATGGCTTCGTGAATAAATTTCCTTGGAACTTGCTCAACTACTTTGACTTTCCCGATTTGGGTCGCCAAAACAAAGCGATTCTTTCCAGATTTAAATTTTTTATCGGAGGCCATCGCTCGTAGAATTCCTGAAGGATTCATCTGCTTAATTTTCTGAGGAAGTCCTGCCGATGTTAATAACCTTTCTATGCGTAACCGATCTGATCGTTTTAGTAAATTTAATCTTTGAGCTAAGTTCCCTGCCACACGCATCCCGAGGGTTATGGCTTCCCCATGATAATAAAAGCGATAATGAGTAGCTGTCTCAATAGCATGCCCAATGGTGTGACCGTAGTTTAATATAGATCTTAATCCCTTTTTCTCTTTCTCATCCTCTTCAACAACTCGAACCTTAATTTCAGTGCATCGATGAACAACATACTCTAAACAACGAAGATCTAATTCTAAGATTTTCTTAAGATGTCTCTCAATATATTGAAAAAGATATTTATCCCTAATAGTGCCATATTTAATACATTCCGCTAAGCCATTGCACATCTGTCTTTGGCTTAAAGTGGATAAGACAGAAAGATCACACCAAACTAATCGGGGTTGATAAAAAGATCCCACCAAATTCTTACCAATAGCAAGATCAATACCCACTTTTCCACCAATGGCTGAATCAATCTGAGCTAAAAAGGTGGTGGGCACTTGAATATAAGGGATCCCTCTCTTATAAATAGATGCCACGAACCCTGCCAAATCACCGATGACACCTCCTCCCAAAGCTATGATAAAAATTTTCTTTTTTAATCCGTAGTCAGCTATCTTTTCAATCAAATTTTTTGCTTCGATAAATGATTTACTTGTCTCACGATCCGGGACTTCGAAGAATTGGATTGATTTTATTTTTTCTATAATTGAGCTTCGAAGCAATCGGCCATACAATTTCCCAATCATAGTGTTTGTTACCACAACGGCATCTCCGGGCAATTGAAGAGATGCCAAAACCCTTGGTAACTCTGACCAAATTTTTGTCCCTATATAAATATCATAACTATTTTCTTTTAAATGAACCCTTATCTTTTTCATTAACCCTACCCCTGGCCGATTAATAAATTCATCACAGAATTGACAATCATCCACACAAAGTTTAAAAGACCGAAATTGAGTAAAACCAAGACAATCAATAATCCAAAAGGTTCCAATTGGCTATAGACGCGCATAGCAGGATTAGGGAGTAATCCCAAAATTAAACGAGAGCCATCCAAAGGAGGGATGGGAATCAAATTAAAAATTGCTAAAACCAGATTGATACTGATCCCTAGCATTAGAATTTCATTCAAGAAAGTCATCTTTAGGAACCTTAAAAAAAAACTCAAGATAATCGCCAGAAAAATGTTAACGATCGGCCCTGCCATAGCAACTAATATCATATCTCTTTTGGGATTTTTTAAATTATTGAAGTTAACCGGGACAGGTTTCGCCCATCCTATGGGAAGGAATCCCAACATTCTTAAAATCATAGGGATGACCAATGAGCCCCAAGGATCAATATGTTTCAAAGGATTGAAGGTCAACCGACCCAATAATTTGGCTGTAGGATCTCCCAGCCAATAAGCAACCCACCCGTGGGCTACTTCATGGCAAATGACGGATCCTATGAGAAAAAATAAGATAATTATAAAATCACTAATCATAAAATAAGCTGTATGCGTGAAGGGACAATAATAGGAACATTTAAGGGAGATGGGGGCATTTGTCTTCCTTCAACTTTAACCTTCAAGTTGACAAAATGATCGAGAAGTTCTCGAAACCCTTGTACATAATAAGTTGTTTGTCCACTCTCAATCAATTGATATTGAATATCTTCTTGGAAACTCACTTTCAATTGAGCCAGATATCCCTCCACAGTAATGTACTCAGAGGCGGTAGACTTTTGTTTGACATTTTGGGATAACCCATTTTCATTACTGGTAAGAGTCTTTTTGTCGGACATCCGGTCTAAATTCGAATCAGCTAAATAAATCCTATTGATCTGTGTATCAGATATCTTTGATTTAAAAACCAAAAAATCCTCTTTAATCCATCCGTAACTCATCAGTATCGGCTTAATATGATACCATCCTTCTAACTTCTCTAAAATTTTAACTTTTTCCCCCTTAAATAACTGCCCTAGACTTGTGAATTCATATCCTGCACCAGCTCGAACATTCACTTTATCTCCAATAACCTGTCCCTGATCATCCCGAAGCAACTTCACATATTTTTCACTGATATAAGTTTTAGCAGTTGGAGGAAGTTTCACCTTGAACCAACTGTAACTTTTATCAACGACAATAACCTCCTCTCCCTTTTTTAAAACGCAGAGTTTTTCAAAATTAACACTTTGTCCAGCCCGAACATTGACTTCCTGGGTTGTTATCTCAGCAAGAAAAGGAAATTGATTCTCAAAGGAAAAGACTAGCTTCAAATTGAAAAAAAGAAGATAAAAGATCAGGAGGGAAATTTTCATTTTTCAAATGAATAATACAATTGGTGAGATAAGGTGAGGAAATAAAAATAATATATTTCTTATGATTTCTTTTTCACAAGAGTAAAAATTTGCAACAGGTCTTTCACACTTTAAATTTTCTCCCGGATTACTTTGCGGCAGTTCCTGATGACTTAGCTGGTGCTGCAGATGGATTAGCAGTGGGGGTAGCCGCTGCTTGAGTCTCCGGTGTTTCTTCTTTTTTATCTTTGACTTTTCGAGTCTTGATCCTAACGATTTTCGTCTTTGGTAACCCTGTGACTTTCTGATCCTCAAACCACAAACCTTTCTTCATTAAATCTTTTATCCGTTCGATGCGTGTTAAAACGGATCGTTGCTGAGCGGAAGCAGAATCGATTTTTAATGATGGATGGATAGACATCATAATCTCCTTACTAAGCAGTCTTTATATTTTTTCTTAAGATTATTCATATGAAGACTTGCGTCTTCTTTTCGAGAAAATTGTCCTACACAAACAATGGAATAACTACCCTTGGGAACGATTAAACTTGGCAACCCAAGCTTTCTTAAATCCATAGCCTCTTTTTGGGCATGTTCCTCCCTAAGAAATGAAGCTACTTGAACAGTATAAATATCTTCAGGCAATTTAATCAAATCACGAGTATTAATCATTACCTGAGTTATCACTGGATTTCTCTGTTGTCTTTGCTGAGGGGGATGGGGGAGAACAGATTGTTGATGAACCGGTAAAGATCTCTGATTGGTCTTTGAATTTCTCACCTTTTCAGATGTTTTAATTTTTTTGTCCTGTAAATAAACGGAACTTTCCTGAGGCTGTTCTTTTTCAGTCGATACAGACTTTTCTTGAGGTTGTGACAAGAGATTTATCTTGGTGGAGGCAAAACTCTTCCCTTTCTCTACTCCTATGGAAAAACTAAATATAAACGCCATTAGAATAACAATACTAAATACGATTAAATTCTCAATAGAAATAATCAGACTCGAGTAAAGATAATTGGGACGATCAGGATGATCATTGGAATTCGCAGTCGAAGGAAAAAATTCAAATTGAGATTGTTTGTAATGAAGCTTCATGCTACCTTTTTAATAAGATTTTTATCGAGATACAAATATATGCTAATTGAGAATAATAATCTATTGTTTTTTAGTGAAAATTTCAAGATTTTGAATAAGGGGTTTATAAGAAAATTTTGATTCATTATAGGCCTACTTCTCAATGAGTCTCAAGTAATTTCTAAATTTTTTTAGTTTGGCTAACTCACAAAAGGACTGCACAATCTTAGGATCGAATTGGGTTCCGCTATTTTTTCTCAATTCTCCTACAGCCTCATCAATAGTCAGAGTTTTTTTGTAAGGTCGGCCTTGAATCATGGCCTCAAAGGCATCAACAACCGCCATAACACGGGCTCCCAATGGAATTTGTTCCTTCTTCAATCCCGAGGGATATCCTGATCCATCAAACTTTTCATGATGATAGAGAATGTTGGGCAAAACCGGCTTCAAAAAATCAACAGTGTTAATGATTTAAACACTCCTGGCTGGATGATCGCGAATGACTTTAAATTCGTCGGGGGTTAACTGACTTCTTTTGGATAGTATAACATAGGGGACATCCATGGCTCCCACGTCATGAAGCACACTGGCATAATAAAGGCATTGAATACTCTCTTGCCCCATTCTCATTTTTTGAGCCAGAGATTTTACGATCTTGGAATAAACTGGTGTATGAGAGGAAAGAGTATTATTCTTCTCTAAAAGTTTACCGATAAAACGCATATTGCCAAGAATAATTTTCTGCTGATCTTCATAAAGTTGTAAATTCTTAATGGCTGTGACGGCCTGTTCAACAACTACGGAAAGCATCGCTCGATCGAAATCATCAAAAGGCGACTCTTTGGACTTCCGTTGAACAAAAATAGCGCCCATATTATCCTCGGCGACAAGGGGCAAGCCCATGACCCTTTTTTTAAAAATTGTATCCCCCATAACTACGGAATAAGCATCGGAAGGAATGTTTTCATTAGCCTTCTTTTTTTCCAGAAGGATATTAATCTTATTGTTAAAAATCGCTACAAGATGAATCTTTCTTTTATGAGGATCTAGAAGATAAATACTTGAAGAGCTAGCTTTAATGAATTGACACAACAATCTGGTTAAC
>CAYJUK010000167.1:0-4829 GCA_964373335.1 uncultured Planctomycetales bacterium
AGATAATACCATGAAAATTATTAACTATTAGCAACTAATTTAACAATGTACTAGAAGGGTTTTAGGTAAAATATTCTTCCACCGGAGTCTTCAAAAACTTCTCAACATTGATACCATACTCCCCCACCAATAAGGTCTGCGATTTTGGATATTTCTTTTTGAAAATATCAAATGCCTTACCGCCATATTCAAAGCCCGTCTTTACTTCGATCCCTAATAATTTTTCTCCATATTTAACGACAAAATCAATCTCGACATTTCCATCCCTCCAATAATAAACTTCATACCCGCTGGCCAATGCCTGATTGTAAAGATACGCGCCAATGGCCACTTCAACCAACCTGCCATAAACTTTTTTGTCGTTCATCATCTCTTTTTTGGTTTTAGGTGACAGGGCTGTCATTAACGCTGTATTTAAAGGTAACCACTTCGGAGGTGATTTCTGCCGAAGTATTCCGCTGCCTTTCCAAGCTTGAAGCCCGCCCATTAAGAATGCCGCTTCTAAATATTTTTGATAGTTCATGAGGGTTAACTTGCTCCCCGCGTCGTTTAAATCTCCTAGAATTTTCCCATAGGACAATATTTGACCGCCATATTCACACCCCAAATACAATAATTTTCTTAAAAGCACAGGTTTTTGAACATCCGCTAAAAACATAATGTCTCTGGTAATGGCCGTTTCAATAAGGGATTCTGTTACAAACTGCTTCCAGCGTCTCTCCTCATTGATCAATTCATACCCACCCGGATATCCGCCATAAAAAAAATAATCTTCCAGTTCACATCCAAAAGCTTTATGGCACTCCATATACGACCAATGCGTGAATCGGATGATTTCAAACCGCCCAGCCAAAGATTCCGGAAGTTTCTTCTGGATCATCAGCGCCGAAGAGCCAAGTAGAACAACTTGAATATTAAGCCCTTCATGCGTGTCCTCATCCCAAAACTTCTTGACAATATTTGACCAGCCCTCTATTTTCTGTATTTCATCAAGGACTAAAATGACTTTTTTACCGCCCTTTGCCAGCTTCCTTGCTTCATTCCAATTTTGCGCGATAAATTCATGGCTTGGCGGTATTGGCAAATCGGCCAAGGCATACACATTGGGATAAGACAACTCTTTTGTGGCCTGTCGAATCGCTGTAGATTTACCGACTTGCCGGGGACCTAGAATAATTTGTATAAATTTTCTTTTCTCAGAAAGCCGGGCAATGATTGTATTTGTGATAGTTCTTTTAAACATTAACACCTTCCTAATATACATTCTACGCAATGAACGATTTCATTCTATCTAATGAACGATTATACCATAGACTTAATTGGTGTCAATAATATTGTAATTCCTTGATGGGAATTCCTTAACTTCTTTAAGATGCCTGAGCATGTGCATATTTAGCTAGCGTAAGTCTCTTTTCAATGTATCCAGACGCTTGAGGACATACAGTCGTATGGCCTTCTCCTGAATACGTCCTACCCATCGTTCTGCTTTTGGGAAGCTAAACCCGGATGGAAAGTGTAATTCCGGGAAATGACCGAATTGTTTTTTCTTGCGGCTCGATAAATACAAACTGTCAATCAACGCCTTTTCCGGTTCAGCAATGAGAAAGTTTCCATCTCCTTTATACCAATCAAAGCCGTCGAAGAATGTCGGGGCGATTTGATGAATGGAAAAAACGCCCGCTTTGGTGCGAATGATATTGGAATGAGATGTTGAAGCCAGAGTGATCACCTGAGGGATTTGTTCCACAATTCCGTGTAAATGAAGCGCGCTAATGAAGGAGACATAGACACGCTGGCGCGGGAATAAGTGCGGAATGACTTCAAACGTTGAAAGTGCCCGGGGCCCCGGCTCTGCCCATACACCACAGTAAATCTTAGTAAGCAGGCCCTGCCGCGCCAGGCGGTTTAAGCTTTGAACGATGGTGGATGATGATTTGCCGGAGATCGCAGCCAGTTCATGGGACGTGAAGACAGACCGTCCCAGTTTCTTAATAAAAACCATGATGTTACGAGGATTTTGTGTTTCCATTTTTAAACTCTTCTAGAAAATGTGCGGTTTTGAGTTTAATCTCATCCCATGCCGCAAGCGAAGAATATGCTTTCTGATCCTCGACTCCAAGATAGGCAACAACGGTGTCCCGGAATTGAGGAAATTCAACCAGAAAAATATTATCATAAGCTGTTTTGAGTATGGCCTTGCCAACCTGCCCGCCCCGCCGCTCCGCGGCTAAATCCGCGGGCCGGGGAAAATGTTTTTGCGGTGATCCTTCGTATTGAGAACTGAGGACAAATAGATCAAATATATCCCGAGCCTGTAAAATTGACCTTTGAGCCAGGGCTTGAATTTTTTGCTGGATGGCTGAAGCCGTATCATAATGTGAAACAAGTAAAGGCGCCATTTTATAAGAACGTAGAATCTGTGCCGGAACCGGCTCAACAACTGAGGCTCCTTTCATTCTGCGCCTTGAGAATTCTATTTTCGTGAAAAGATCCTCCCCTGCCGAGGTTAAAAGATGGATTTTAAACCGCTGAGTCGTTTCGGTCTGCTTGGCCTTCATAATATCCGGTGGCACAACTTTCTCAATTCCAAAAGACCTAAGACTATCTGAGAATCCACGTACTGAAAGAATTTCCATAACAGTTTTCTTGACCCTCTCTACTCTGACTCCCTGGATATCCAGATCCATGTCTTCCGAATAACGAATACTTCCAAAGAAAAGCCTTAAGTTGACTCCCTCTTTAAGACAATAGTGCTCCGCATCCAGCTTTCTGCTGAACCAGCGAAGAAACTCCAGGTGAAAAACCTCCCGCATTTGAAGCGGTGGATAAATTTTGTTATTCATGTTATGTAGCATAGATTACTTTTAAGTAAATTCCAACTCATAACTTAAATTAAGCTGGGAATCTCTACGAAAACAAACTTTTCATTCCTCCTTGAACATCTTTGAAAGGCACGGCAGCAACCCGGTTGGTTAATGGATATTTTTTATCGCCCGGATAAACGACGGCAATATGATCGAGCTTTAAATCTTTAAGCGCGGACTTTAATGATAAATTCATTTGGGGGGCATCCTGTCTTTTACATTCCACTCCATACATTTTTCTCCCCTTACGCATAAGGAGATCAATCTCTACTCCTGTATGCGTTCTCCAATAATAGAATTCATCCGGTTCGCAAATACGCAAAATTTCTTCGATCACATATCCTTCCCAGGAAGCGCCAAATTTTGGATGTTCCAATAAATCTTTCTTTTTTTGTATACCTAATAGATAATGTAGAATCCCTGTATCACGGATGTAAACTTTGGGAGACTTAACCTGCCGTTTTTTGATATTGGCATACCATGGTTGCAATTGCCTCACCATAAATAAACCACTTAAAACATCCAGATATCTTTTAATTGTCATTTCACTCACACCCAATGAACTGGCGGGTTCGGCCGCATTCCATACCTGCCCATGATAATGAGCCAGCATAGCCCAAAACCGGTGTAATGTTACAGGTGGAAGCGACATCCCATAAGAAGGAAGGTCTCTCTCGATCAGGCTTTGGATAAAATCCTTGCGCCATTCTAAACTCTCTTTGTCTGACCGGGCAAGGAATGACCTGGGAAAGCCTCCTCTCAACCAATGACGATCGAACAATTTGGACCCGACCTCATTTAAGGAAAATCCTCCTATGAGAACACGTGTCAAGCGTCCTGCCAAAGATTCTGATGAATGTCTGATAAGCTCACCTGAAGCGCTTCCCAAAATGAAAAATTTAGCTTTTGAAGGTTGGCGGTCTGCTAAAAAACGAAGGATGGGAAAAAGATCCGGCTTACGCTGAACTTCATCAATAATAATAGTACCTTTAAGACTTGAAAGCACATTTTTAGGTTCAGCTAAACGACCAGTACTGACGGGGTCCTCAAGGTCAAAGTAATTCATTGAATCTGCCGGCAAAAGACTTCTTGCCAACGTTGTCTTGCCGCATTGTCGAGGGCCTAAGAGGGCAACAACCCGTCCCCGATTTAAGGCGAATTTGACTTTTTTAAGAATTCCAGGCCTTTTGATCATACAGTAATTATGATTATGAAATTCTAACTTGTCAAGTTACTATTTCAATACTCTTTTTTATCAGTTCCAATTTTTACTCGCCAATAACAATTTTCTCACCTCATATTATTGTGCCTTCCTTCATAAATAAACGACATCTTCGGAATGATACAGCGAAAGAAAAAGCAGCATGTATTCTTTTAAATGCCGGGTCAGAAGAAAATTGTTTCGTATATGCTCACGACCATTTTCTCCTAGTTTTTTAGCATACGCCGGACTGTTTAAAAGCTGCTTAAGGGCAAAGGCTGCTCCCTCAACAGAATTACATAAAAGTCCAGAAAATTTATGAGTTATCTGCAGAGGAATACCGCCAACGTTGGAGGCAACGACCGGCTTTGCCTTCCACAGAGACTCAGAAACAGTCAGACCGAACCCCTCTTTGATCGACTTTTGGATGATAATCGTTGATGCCCGTTGCAGAGCATTCACTTCAATATCATTTTGGGGCAATAGTAAAATGTGAATATCCGGGTCCTGCTTGGCATTCTCCTTAACCTCTTCTAAGACCTTGATGCCTTCCGGATCATCACTCGCGCCACCGCCAGCCAAAATCAACTGGCAATCATTGTATCTTTTAACTTGTTGATAGGCTTCAATGACGCCAACCGGATCCTTGAGACGATCAAAACGTGAAATCTGTGTGATGATTGGTTTATCATCCGTTATATTGTATTTTTTTAATACGGCATCAATCGTTTCCTGGGGCAACTCTTTATTCTTATCACTTAAGG
>CAYJUK010000168.1:0-4741 GCA_964373335.1 uncultured Planctomycetales bacterium
AGCTCACTTGTCTCGCCTGTTTATGGAGGCAATCGCCGCGCGGGTTCGGTGCCCGAAGATAAAGATGTCCAAAGTCAAAAAATCGGGAAAGCTGACAGTCGCCGCGAGGTGGACAATGGAAGTTCCAAATCCCAGCCAACGAGTAAGGGGAAAGAAAAGAAGAAAGGTCCTGGCTCATGGAGATTTTCTCCAGTTCAGATGAATGAAAGCCATAAGGGAGAATTTTTGGAATTAATCGGGGAATTTCTTAAACCTCATCGCGGGAGTTTAAAATTAGGGAGCCAGTTTATTATCCGATCGAATCGAAGATCCAGATATCGACTTGAACGCAATAGGATGATTTTAATGCAAGGATATGGTCTGTCAGATGGATCCTCCCTACTTAAGTCTCCCCGAGAAATAGCTCAGGGGGTTCCCGGCTTAAGTGCCAACATTGTACACAGGATTCGAATTGAATTTGAGGCGTGGTTGTTTTTATTTAAAAAGGAAAGTAAAAATCTTTTAGTTGTACACATCATTGCTCATTTGATTAGAGAAAAATCAAAACGAAGTCAATGGCTCATAAAACGAGAGCAGAGCCGGAAAGCGCTAGCACGAAGAATCAGGGAGGCTAGCGGAAATAAAGAATCAGGAAATTCCTATCCGGCCACAATGCCGACGGATGAACTTCCCGACCGCGTGCCGGGCCGGGCGGAGCTTATTAAGATCAAGCGGGCGTTTGGCAGGGAAGGACAAGCCACGCTGGCTGAAAGAGGTATTACGCTTGACGCGAAGACCGTCGTCATCAGTCCATCCCAGGCCGCGCCGGCGGAAGTTTATCCGGGCCATCTTTATGTCAATCCCAATCTCCTGCGCGCGCCTCCGGAACAGTTACGAGTTATTTTCGAAGGCCACGAACTCTTCCACCTTTTGGGCCATGAGGAACCCGCGGCCCGTGAACAAACGATCCAGTATCTTATTGAGCATCATCTTTTATCTAATCACATTGCCTTCCTTGAAAGAAATAAAATTAGCTTAATCGCTGAAGATCAATGGCTGTCCACGTTGAAAAGGGAAGATGAGCTTGCTTTGAGTGTGCAAGGATCAGGCGGGGTTTCAAATGGGAGCCATCATTCAAATTATCCGCAGGCCAGGCGTCAGAGTCATACCCCCCAGACACAGGAACCATCATCGACTCAACCCGCCTATCGTGGGGAGTTGAGTGATGAAGAAAAAGCAATCATTCATCAAATTCAAGAAAAGAGAAGGAGTGGGAAATCTATTGAGGAAATAGCCGTGGATTTGAATTTGACTGGGGACGAAATTGTAGATCAGCAGGCGTTGGATATGATAGGTTATGAGACCCATCGACTGGAAAATGGAGAGAATATCGAATTTAGAAAAGAATTAACTGGTGTGAAGGTGTATGTGTACAGGCTCCCCGATGGCAGCGCACTACCGAGGATAGACGACTTAACTCCCGATGAACCCTACATCAACGCCACGATGTTAACCCTGCCAACCGTCCAAGTCACAGATGAACGCGTCATAATCGTCTTCACAGCTTCCTCCAGGAAGATACCCGACCCTATCGTGAAGATTACCCCTCATCGCCGCGCCCGGGTGATGGTGCATGAGCTGGCGGAGTTCCGCCTCAAAAAAGCTATCACAGGTGTCAATCCTCCCGTGACCGACTACATTGATAATAATATCCATCAACAAGCAAGAGAGATAGAAAATAAAATCATGGCTGTAGAGGGAGCGGGACAGGCGGGGCAGAGTAAGGATTCAGAGGAGCGTGAATGGGTGAAGGAAATTGAGCATATATGCCTTGAGATCCTCCGACAAGCAAATAAAGACGAGAATGGCGCAAAGAATCAATTAGATAATCAGAAAATCCGCAGGTCATTTCTAGCAGGGAGGATATTGGGGATTATTGATGATTTAAAATCAAGAATGGGGATTAACGATTCGGTGATTCAAAGACTATTTAGTTATGCTCAGGCAAAAGAGGGCGAAATCATTGGAGTAGAAGCCATGGAGGCTCTTGGTCGTCCAAAGGAAGATCTCGAGGATTACGTAGCGTTTCAGAACCGCATTAAAGCATATATTCGCGACAAGGCGATTCGGCCTCCAGAGGATCTTATCAAAACACTATTGCAAGCAGGAGGTGTTATTTTGCATTGGCGCAGGGCACTATCTATTCACCCCAGGTACAACCTCGCGGGATGGGTGCATGTCGACAAACTAGTCAGTTATTTTCTTGAATCCAGGTTACTTACCCACATCATCATCTTCGTTGGAACCGTTGCTGAGCGGGAAGCCTATCGTAAATATTTGGCTGGCAGAGGAGATGATTCAGCAAAGTCAGAATTTCGGCAGGCCATCATATCGTCATATAATCTTTCAGATGAGGAAAAAATCATCCTTGACCCTTGGGTAAGTTTATTGGACAGATTAAGAGCCGCGGGAAATTCTGTAAGTGTTGTTTCTCTGCTGAGGCCATGGTGGTATATGCAAGAAAAGTCCAAGATCTCCGATCGCTTGCTTGAGGAGTTATCGAAGGACGTTCAGTCTATCTTTAAAAATAATTATGCCGCAAAGGTGATGGTCTTTGATCTAGAGGAGGCTTTTGGAAAAGATGATGAGGAGCGGATAAAGGCTGTATGGAATCATATATTAACTAGCGATAATTTAAGTATGTTTGTAAAGAGAGTATATAGGATGCTGCATTTTGTAACAATGAGAGAGGATCAGAGGGCAGCGAACATCCTGATAGAGTGTGTGGAAATGGATGTGAACGCCAGGAGTTTTGCACTGGATGAATTGAATAAAACACCCATTGCCAGACAGGGCATAGATCTTGAGTCACGTGATGAGTCTGCAGTCTTTGGTGATTTCGATGGAGTCTTCGTCACCGTGCACGGAAGGGAAGATAGACGAAAATCACGGATTGTTCCACGGAAAAAAAATCCGGTATCACCCAAGCCCCCGAAATCAGAGAAAACAGAATATGAAGTCGGTTCTTCGGCGCCAGGCGCTTTGAAAAAATTGATTTGTGAACTATCGAACAACAATAAAATAAGCTCCCTCCCAGTCTCCGGCAACGCCCCCTTAGGCATGCAGTCAAGTTGGGAGTGGTTGCACACACCGTTATCGTGGATAGGATTGGGCTGGCTGATTGAGTATTATGCAGCGCCTGCGGTTGAGGAGTTGATAAGTGTCCTTTACAGAGTGGATTCTGGGGAATTTGCCGAAGGGCATGAAAAGATGGCCTATGACAAAAAGCAGCGCCGCTGGCGCGAGCCGACAAAAAAAGAGTTGGAACAATTGGAACAAATGGCCAGTGACGCCGAGAACGCTTTTGTAAAAATTTACGATGATCTTATTCCGGCTTTCACACTCGGGGGTATTCAGGTCTTGATTGTTAGGATGTTTGCCTGGCTCATCGGCATGTGGGCAAGGATTAAGGTACATGCGAAATATAACCGGGATGTGGCTGCCGGCATTAAAGAGGGCGTTCTGGCGATGGCTGGAACCTTTGATCATCCAATCGCGGCACGACGGGTTTCGATTGAGTTTATTGAGGATTTTATGAGACAAGCCCGGGTGGTGGCCAACGCGGAGGATGAGAGGCGCTTTCAAGGTAAGCTTTCTCCTCAATGGAAGCGGTTGTTAAATGGCGCGATCGGTCTTTTACACAAAAGCACCACCCTGGCCGAATTAGACTTTAAATATAAGATTCCCATAGTTTTCGTTTTCAAACGGCAGCAGAACGCCTTGTCGCTTATCTTATGGTTAGCGCAAGGGACAAAAGATGCCCTCCCGCCGCGGTCATTATTCGACACCATTAAAAGAGAGATTAAGCTTGATACCGGTGTTCAGCTATCCGTTGAATTGTTCATGAGTTTGCTGCCACGTCTTTCGAGAGATGTTCATAAAAAAGCCTTTCATGAATTCCGGTTAGGGCAAACACAAGAGGAGGCCACCCGGCGGGCCAATAATTTGATCGCCCGATACGTCGCCCGGCGCTATCGGGAAGAAACGATCTTTGATGAATTGAGAGAAGACAGAGAAAGCCGCGCCTTAGGCCAGGCGCTTTATGAACTTTTGCCGGATCGGCATCCGGTGAGGAGGGTTTATATTAATCATAAAAACATGTTAGAAGAATTAGGGGCTAAGATTCAGTCTTTTAAATATAGAAATTTAGAAAAAGGCAATGGTCGGTTTGAAGCGGATCGATTTAAGGAGCTATTTACAGATGAGTATAGGCTTTATCAATATTTCACCGTGAGTAAGAATGCGCGCAAAGTTGAAAGACATGATGTTCAAGAGGCTGCATTAGTTAATGAAGAGGTAAATCCAATTCTATACGCTCTTTTCCATATCACCCCATCCGCGCTGGCAAGTAAATTACTCGATGTGGGTGGCGATCAAGCATTCCATCGGAGAATTAAAATTAGAGAGGAAGAAGATAAGAAGGTGGTGGAGAATTCTTACGAGTGGCTGAGCATTGTTGAGCAGGTTGTCCAAATATTGTCCTATCGATGGGCCGGTTTTTCTGATCGACAAAGAGAAAGATTTGCCAGGCAGGTTGCCCCCGTCGCGTTAAGTTTTCTCACGCCCCCATCAGGCGATCAACTCAAATTCCCTAAGGAATTATGTTTAAGAGGCTGGCAAATTTTAGGGATCATTGGTGAACATTTAAATCAGGGTATGATCACCGGTATGTTTGAGCTTTCGATGGAAATGTTAAGAAAGG
>CAYJUK010000169.1:0-4711 GCA_964373335.1 uncultured Planctomycetales bacterium
GAAGTCAGCAAGCCGAGCGGAATAACCGAGCTCTGGAACGAGCCCTCAAAAAAAAAGAGGAAAGGATAGGTGAGAGAAGACGGCTCTCTTTCGGGGTATCAGGGACGGTAGGTGGGGAAAGATGACGAAGGGAACTTGGGAGAGCCTCTTAAGCGTAAGGCCGAACCTATAAGAAAAAAAATCGAAAGGGTGAGGTGTTAAAGAGGCGTCGGAGGGGTTCATAGTAGCGAAGAGGGCAGGGAAACCTGTCGGAGCGAAGGGACCCTACTTTAGTAAAGCAACCAAAGAAGAGAGAGACGAGTAGATGGGGAAACGACCTAAAAACTACAGAGTCGCGAGACAGCGTCCAGGAATTTCCGAGGAAGCTATACCTTAAGGCTGAATGCCTAAGAAGAAAACTATCGGAGAGCCGTATGAGGGAGAACCTCAAGTACGGTTCGATGAGGGGGCGCTGGCAACGGACAGGAATCAACCGCGCCAGTGTTCTACTCTACACTAAAGCGCTTACTTCAAAACCATTCTCATATGAATCTAGCAGAATTCTCAGTTAAAAACTCACTCTTAGTCAACCTCATTTCCTTTTTTATATTTTTCTTTGGGTTATTGTCCACCTTTCAAATCCGCCGCGAGGCATTTCCAGATGTCTCTTTTGATATCGTCTCCATCCAGACGGTTTATCGCGGGGCTCCTCCTGAAGATGTTGAAAAGCTGGTGACGATCCCCATTGAGAAAGAATTGAAATCGGTCAGCGGTGTTAAAGAAATGAATTCCAGTTCCGAAGAAGGAATCTCGATTATTGGGATCATCATTGATCCTCGGGAAAAGGATAAAAAAAAGGTCGTCAATGACATCCATCGGGCTGTGGATCGGGTGGAAGGTCTGCCCGAGGAAAGCGACGAGCCTCTGGTTGAGGAGATGACCACAAAGGAAATGCCCATCATTGAGATTTCCCTGAGTGGTGATTATCCTGAGAGCCAAATCCGCCAATATGCTGAGAAGTTGGAAGGTCGTCTTTTAGATTTGACCGATGTTGCAGCTGTTAACCGTATGGGATGGAGGGAGCGGCAGATTTGGGTGGAGGTTGATCCTGAAAAAATGAGGGATTTCCATGTTTCTCTTGATGAAATCATTTTAGCTCTTAGGGCTCGAAATGTTACTGTGCCGGGAGGCCATCTGCAAAATTCAGAAACGGAATTTAGCATCAGAATAACCGGAGAATTCAACACTCCTCAGGAAGTGGAAGGGGTCGTCATCCGCGCTAATGATTCAGGGTATGGGTTGAAGGTGAAAGATGTGGCCAATGTTAAAGATACCTTTGAAGATGAGAACCGGATTGCTAAAATTAATGGCCATCGCGCCCTGGTGATGGTGGTGATTAAACGAGAGCTGGCCGATGCCATTAACGTGACCGACCAGGTGAAACACGTGGTCAATGAATTCCGAATAGAGCTGCCACAGGGTTTAGAGATCACCCTGACCAATGATTTCTCTTATTACGTCAAAAGGCGTTTGAATGTCCTGAAGAGCAACGGTCTCCAAGGTTTTATCTTGGTTGTGTTGATCCTATTTTTATTTTTAGATCCTGTCCCTGCTATTGCGACGGCATTGGGGATCCCTTTTGCACTTTTTAGCACTTTCGCGATTATGAATTTCTTGGGACTCAGTATCAATTTGATTACCATGTTAGGACTCATTATCGTTTTGGGGATGCTGGTTGATGATGGGATCGTGGTCTCGGAAAATGTCTATCGCCACATCGAACAGGGCCTGCCGGCCAAACAAGCTGCTATCCTAGGAACCTCTGAGGTGATCTCCCCGATTATGGGAAGCATTATCACTACTTGGGCGGCTTTTTTCCCGATGCTTTTTATGAAAGACTTAATCGGTAAATTTATTCATTCCATCCCCATTATTATTATAATTGCGCTCGCAGCATCGATCGTAGAGGCCTTTGTGGTTCTTCCTTCACATTCGGCGGATTGGGGGGGCCGATCGCTGAGGAAAAATTTCTCTCGGAAAATCAAAACGAGTCAGGATCACTCCTGGTTTCAGAGGATTGTGAATGGTTATACATTCATTTTAAGAAAAGCAATTCACCATCGTTATCTTGTATTCATTGGAATGATATTTTCCTTTTTATTAGCTATCTATTTAGCGTTATTCCATATGAAGATTATCTTATTTACCGGTGAAGGGATGGAGAGATTTTATATCCGCGCCGAGGCAAAAAAGGGGACATCATTACAGAAAATGAATGAGTTGATTGTCCGGGTTGAAGATTTAGTTGCTGGGTTACCCAAAGAGGATATGGATTCCTTCCGAACCTATTTAGGGAGTATTGATTCCGAGGGACGGTTTGATCCGGAGGCGAGGAGAGGAACACATCTAGGGCAAATCACGGTTTTTTTAACTCCTTTGCAGCAGCGAAAACGGTCCCCAGAGGAGATGATCAACTCATTGCGCCCTCAGCTGGAAAAAATTGAAGGCTTCGAGAAGCTTTATTTCTTTAAGCCTAGAGAGGGACCTCCGGTTGGGCGGCCAGTTGCTGTTGGGATTCGAGGAAAGGATTATAACGTTTTACAGGAGATTGCCGAAAAATTCAGAAGCGCTTTACAGGAAATCCCAGGGGTTTCGGATATCTCCGTAGGATATGAATATGGTAAAAAACAATTGAGGGTTATTGTGGATGAGGAAAAGGCCCAAAAGTACGATCTTACGATGGCCCAGATTGCCCTAACAGTAAGAGATGCCCTGAAAGGAGGGGTGGCGACAACTATCAAGCCCTCTCAGGCCGAAGAGGGGATTGATGTCTTGGTCAGGTTTCCTGAAAACCTGAGAACGGATGTTAAGGTTTTTGATAAAATTTATGTCGCTAATACCGGTGGGAGTTTGATTCCTTTATCATCAGTCGCACGGATAGAGGAGATAGATGGTATCTATCAGATCAATCACCTTGACGGCAAACGGGTTATTATGATTGCTGCCGAGGTGGACAATAAGCAGGCCACTTCCTTTAGAGTTAATCAACTTTTGCAGAATAAGTTTCAAGACATCCCCAAAGAATATCTGGGCAGCAGTATTATATTCAAGGGGGAGTATGAAGAACAGAAACAAAGCTTTCAAAATATTACCATTTCTTTTCTCCTTGTTTTATTTTTTATTTTTATCATTCTAGCCCACGAATTTAAGTCGTTGATTCAACCTTTATTGATCATGTTAACGATCCCCTTTGGGTTTACGGGTGTCATTTATACATTTTTCCTTCATGGAAAGCCATTGAGTTTTTTTGCCTTGTTAGGAATAGTCGGATTGGCCGGGGTCGTTGTCAATGCCTCGATAATATTAGTCGATTTTATTAATCGTTTGAGAAACCAGGGGATGGATTTAACGGATTCTTTAATAGAAGCCGGCCGAATCCGTTTGCGGCCAATCCTCATGACCTCAACAACTACGATGGGGGGACTGGTTTCGGTGGCCTATGGGATAGGGGGAGGGGACCCTTTCTTGAAACCGATGGCCCTGGCTATCTTTTGGGGGCTATTTTTCTCCACCACATCGACTCTATTTGTGATCCCCTGTGTCTATGGGATTATAGATGATCTCACTTTAAAGATTTTCCCCCATTCCCTGGTTAAGAGAAATGAGGAACAGATTCCCCGATGAGTTATCTTGATCCGGAAAAATCTTTTCGAAAACTCTATTGATAACAAATAAAATAGAAGGGATCAATCACTTCCAAAAGACGTTCCAGTGGTTCAGTCAAAAAGCGGAATAGGGTGTTAAGCGGACTGATCAAAAAGATTGATGCCTCGGTAATCGCCAATAATATTCAGAAACTGAATGACATCGAAAAGTTTCTTTATAAAAATAAATTAAAAGGAACCGACATGCTTATATCCATTGTTTTTTCTTTCCGTAACGAAGAGGAGGTGCTCCCGGCCTTAGTCCATCGGGTTCAGGAAGTTCTCAAGCCCTTAGGATACCTCTACGAGTTGATTTTTATTAACGACTGTTCAGATGACGCATCTTTAACCCTCCTTCTTAAATTTCGTCAATCCAATCCTCGAATCAAAATTATCAGCATGTCTCGCCGCTTTGGTGTCACCCCTTGTCTCTTGGCAGGCTTGCGTCATGCCAGCGGGGATGCTGTCATTTATCTGGATGCCGATTTACAGGATCCCCCGGAATTAATTCCCCAATTGATTGAAAAATGGAGACAGGGTTATGATGTTGTCCACACCGTTCGTCGGAAGCGTGAAGGGGAGAATCTTTTTTATCTGTGGCTGATCAGTAAGGCCTATCGGCTGATCCATGCCCTATCTGAGATTGGGATTCCAATAGATGCGGGTGATTTTAAATTGTTGTCCCGTCGTGTCGTCAATTGCCTCATTGACCCGAATGAGTTTGACCCCTACTTGAGAGGAATGACAGCCTGGACGGGATTCAAACAGATCCAAGTCGAGTACGATCGACAGCGACGCCATAGCGGCCAGACGCACTTTCCTTTCTTAGGAAGCATCAGCGCCTTCCGTGAACTTATTAAAGGGATCACCTCGTATTCTGATTTGCCGCTGTTGATGGTCTTCATGATAGGAGTTCTTTTTTTTATTTGCGCTTTAAGTTATTTCCTGACATTAATCATCCTGGCCTTCCAGAAAATCTCCGTGACTTCTATTCATTATTTGACGGGTGTCATTATCTTTTATACCGG
>CAYJUK010000170.1:0-4710 GCA_964373335.1 uncultured Planctomycetales bacterium
TCTTATCAAAGAAAATACTTCAATTACTGTGCCAGAGATCGCTCAAGCACTGGAAATGAGCGTTGCGGGTATTGAAAAAATGATTCGGTCTGTAAAGAAACAAAAACGTTTACATCGTATCGGCCCTGATAAGGGCGGGCATTGGGAGATATTGTAAGATTTTCGATTATTGCAACTGGCGGGTTCTGTGATAAGATTGTGGGGTTTTCGAAGGTCTTTTAGAAAGGTTCAATTTGATTGCGGGGCAAGAACGGGGCGGCTCCGGGAATTCCTTCTTGGGTTAATTTCAGGCAAGGGCTCCCCCAGAGAGACTTGAAGTTTACCATACCTCCGGCGGTGGAATGTCACAACTAATTGCACTTGTTTCAGTTCGGAGACTCGACTTTTGTTCTGCTGGGGTCGTTTTTTAAGATAAAACCGTGCGGTACATAACTGCATGGTTTTTTTGTTTTTAGGTTGGAATAGCGACGAGATAAGAAAGAGTATCTTTAAAAATAGTTTTGTTGCCTGTTGGCAGGTTTTGTTAGGATTTAGCTAGAGCTGTGATGAAATTGTCCAGAAATTGTCGCAGGTGTATCGTCTCGAAAGATGAAATCCCCCATAACCGCCTTCGTATGATGTGCGGATAGGTCGTACAATTAAATTGTCATATAGAATTTAGATTTTTGATAGTATCTTTGTTAAAAAACCGCCCCCCAAAATGATTTGACAAAGCCGCCGCGGCAAGCCCCGTTGCTTGGCATCGGGGTGTACATCAGCGCTTGACAATATATCATTTTTGCTATACCCTTTTAACAGACAAAGGAGACTGATTGTACAGCGTTTACTTTTACAAAGATGGCCGTGGCAATTATCCTGTGCAGGAGCTTATCAAAGAGTTGAATAAAAAGTCTCAGGCTAAAATTGCTCAGTATATTGAGCTTTTAAAAGAACACGGGCCGAATTTATTAAGGCCCTATGCAGACCAGGTAAAAGATAAAATCCTTGAATTAAGGATTAAGACGACGGACGGGAATGTGCGTGTGTTTTATTTCTTCTTTGTTGAACATAAAATAATTTTGTTACATGCTTTTAAGAAAAAGACTCAAGAATTGCCCGAAAGGGAGATTGAGCAAGCCAAACGTAATATGGAAGATTTTATTGAACGATATCATCAAGGAGAGTTCAAATTTTAGGAGGGAATAAGATGTCTAAAGAATTATTAAATTTTGATAATTTTCTAAAAGAACAATGGAAAGACAAGGAATTTAGAAAGTATTTCAATGAAGAGGGTAAAAAACTTCGAGTCGGTTATAAAATTGCTCAACTTCGTCAAAAGTTAGGTTTAACACAGAAACAATTGGCTGAGAAAATTGACACTTCACAAACTGTTATTGCCCGCTTAGAGGGTGGGGATTATTGGCAATGTAGTTTAAGTACCTTAGAAAAAATAGCCTTAGCCACAGGTACGCAACTTATCATTAATTTTAAGCGATAGAATTAAAGTTGGAAATTTAAGAGTTTTGATGGGCTTATTTTGAAGGCCTTGGCGAGTTTGTCAATAAAACGGTATTATGGCCTTGATTGTAAAGGTTCGTTCTATAATACAACTGGGGTCGCCAATTTAAAGAAACGCGCGTTTGCGCGAAGAGCAAAACGGGTAAGACAACAAAGACAATGCGTTTTGGATTGCTCTGAAAAATGAATAAAATCCTCGCCATCATCGTCCACGGCATTGGCACGCCTAAGCCGGGATATGCCGCGGGTCTTATCAAAGGCCTGAAGAAGAGATTCAACGGCCGCATTCGTAAAATCCTAAAGACCGGTGACGATTATTCCAGCGAGTTGATTATTAAAGAAATCGTCTGGGATGATATTCTTGCCGTAAGTCAGAACAAGCTGGCAGGAATTCTTAAAAAGGGATTTGCGGCGCAAAAGGTCGGAGCCGTAAGGTCACTTTTTAAAACGATTTTCTTTCTGCCCTCTAAATTTATGCTGCGACTGCGCACCGACTTTGCCGCCGAGTCCGTCAGTGACATTATCGGCTACGACAATGATGAGGCTTACGAGAAAATTCATGAGTGCCTACTCAACGAAACCAACTCTCTTGCCGACACTCCCGCCCAGGTCGGAGAAAAACAATCCCTTAGCATCATCGCCCACAGCTTGGGCACGGTGATCTCATCGGATTTTGTTTATGACCGGCAAAAAGCCCACGGCTCCCTGCATGAGAATTTTATTTTCAATAATTTCTTCACCCTCGGTTCGCCGATTGCTTTGTTTGCGCTGCAGTATGGGGTTGAGCTTTTCAAAAACCCGATTCATGTTGAGGACCCAGACGGCCGCTGGATAAATATTTTTGACCTCGATGATCCCATGGCTTATCCATTAAAAAATCTCAATGACGCCTATGACAGGGCCGTTCACATTGACCGGCAGGTCAATACCGGCGGCTTTGGCATTTCGCATACGAGGTATTTTGGAGACGGCGAGGTTCAGGAAACAATCGCGGCGAAATTGGCCGCTGACTGGTTACGGATCAATAATAAATAATGCGCGACCAAAGCAAGCGATCACTCTTTGTTACCCGAAGGGAATATAAACTGTTGTTGTCAGCGACGCTTCTCTGTCAGCCCTACGAAGGGTTTGTCAAGCGGGCGCAGCAGGAAGGCCGCCGATACCGGCTGGAATTTACCTCTCAACAGCATAAGGCATTTGTAAGGTATTTAGATTTTGAGAAGTCCTGGTTTGACTACGGCCCCCGAAGGCGGGCGCTCAATGTCATGATTGCCCGGCTGCGGGGATTATTGCAGCTCATACCTTTGATGAAAAAATACACAAGCCTGACGTCATGAGAAGCAGTAAAAAAAATGAGAGAAAAGGAAATTGCCGGAACCGTTGACAGGGAGGGAATGAAATCAATGGTGATTTCAAGTAAATACACCGTATGTTCTTGAAATTAGACGAGAAAAGACACGAAGAAGCGATATTCGTACCCCAACTCCGAATCAGAAAATAATCCACTCCTCCAGAGCTCGATGAGTAAAATTTTTCACCCCGTGGGTGAGGAACTGTCCGTTGAACCCCAATTTTACATTTAAAATTGGGGTCGAGAAAGCATTTCTAATGAGGAGTTCGGGTTCGTAAGATCAGCGTAACGGGAGAGGCCCAGAGTTACTTTGTCACATTGCCCAAGGAGGAAGCGGAGGCTTTAATGGCCAGAGGGGGGAGTTGAGAGGGTTGGGGGGACCCGTGTCCTCAGTCATCCTTTAGCGGTTCCAAGTGCTCCGTCGAGACCGTCTAAAACAGATTTTGACGCTTTCGGACGTTACTCGGAACCGCTTCATGGTTACTGTCATCAGGGGTTTGGGGGGGCAGAAGCCCTAAGGATAAAAAATAACAGCGCTGTTGACCGCGCTCATTTTTTTAGGTAACATTCCTGCTACCAGTAGCAGGAATGTTAAACCTGGCCCCAGAAAGGGAGGTGCCCATGTCCAAGACAGACGTGTTGACTGAATCCGCTTACGCGAAATTGGTTGCCGACATCCGCAAGATCATTGCCGAAGGCCGGGAGCGTGCCGCTAAATCCGCCAATCTGGAACTCGTCCAGACTTATTGGGAGGTCGGCCGGCGCGTCGGTGAAGAAGAATTGACCGAAAAAGGAGGCTACGGCGAATCCATTCTCGCGGATTTAGCCGAAGAGCTGGAAATGGATGAATCAACGCTTCTGCGCTGCATTCATCTTTTCCAAATTTACAAATCCGTCCCTGACAGCCAGGCATTGACCTGGTCGCACTACAAGATTCTTCTCCCTTTAACCGATGCCGATGAGCGAAAATGGTACGAGAAACTTGTCGAGGAAAAAGGCTTGACGGTACCGCAGCTGGCCGAGTCCGTCAAGAATGAGCGTTTTGAAGAGACGCGGACCAAAGGAGGAAAAGAAGTCAAAGCGACGAAACTCATTCGCCCCGCCGAGGCCACGTTTGTTTACAAGGCGCTGGTGGAACGGGTCATTGACGGGGACACACTTCTTTTAAGGGTTGACTTGGGCTTTACGGTCTGGAAAGAGCAGCGTTTTCGCCTCGCGGGGATTGATTGCCCGCCCATCGATGAGCCGAAGGGCCGCGAAGCCTTTGAGTACGTCCGCGACCAAATGGCGAAGGGGGAGTTTGTCATGGTCAAGACCAACAAGATTGACATCTACGGCCGGTACGTGGCCCATGTTTTTTATTCTTTGAAGACGAATCCCAAGGATAAAATTTTCTCGGAAGGCAGGTATTTGAATCAGGAGTTAGTGGACAAAGGATTGGCAAAAATTATTTGAAAAAACCGCCCCCAATATTGTCCAGCCTGCGTCAAAGGGCTTTCCTGTCTGCCGACAGGTAGGCGCCTTTGACTTCGGCGGACAGGTCTCTCTAACTTGATTATTCCCGGTGGTCTCTGCCACAGGGAAAAGGGAAAGTTTGAACCCTAGAATTGCAGTTGAAATCTAAAACCATCACCGAGAGTGAGCCGTTTAAGCGTCTACTGCAATTCCAGGGTTGAATTTTCTCTCATCGACAAAAATGAGTTTATTTTCCTCAAGGACTGAAAATCGCCGAACGGTACCGCCGTTAGGCGATTGTCTTGCCATCCGCTGGGTGTTGACTCTGGGCTTATCCCATCCGGGGTTTTTACCCTGATTCCTATTTAGAAAATAATATCATCTTCGGATTTTCAAAGGAAAAAAAA
>CAYJUK010000171.1:0-4663 GCA_964373335.1 uncultured Planctomycetales bacterium
TTCCGATCTCGCGGCAACCAGATGCCCGCAGTCCCCGGTCGACATGATCTCAGGAATCCCGCCAACGTTCGAGGCCACCACCGGAACCCCGCAGGCCAAGCTCTCCAAAATAATATTGGGACATCCTTCGCTGTAACTCGGCAGACAGCACAGATTCGCGGCATTGATCCAATACCGCAGCTGGTCATGGGGAACTTCCCCGACGATCTTCACGGAAACGCTCTTGAGCCCTGCCTCCGCCGCTCGGATCTGCGCCTCCCACGGGCCTTTCCCGATAAAATAAATAACGAGATTCAACGGTGAATCTTTATCGATCGATTGAATGGCCTCCAAAAAAGTGGGAATCCCCTTGAGCCGAATCAAATTCCCGACATAAAGGATCATCCTCTTCTGAAGCGGGATATTCAATCTCCGCCGGCATTCTTCCCGATCCATTGGATAAAACATCTTCCGATCCACGCCGTTGAGAATATGTCTCAGCTTACACAATTCAATCCCTAGATCAGCGATCCTTTCCTTAAGACCCCGAGAAACCGCGATGATCCGATCCGCCTTTTTTAAGGTTTTGAGTAACAATTGGATCAGCCATTTGTTATGAATAAAGGCGTTGATATCAGAACCGCGCGGCCGAATAATGAGAGGGACATGATATCTCGCGGCCAATTTCCCGGCGGCGCAGCCTTCCGGATAAGACCAGTAGGAAATAATCAGCTCAAAAGGAAACTCCCGGTGGACCCTGGCCGCCAGTTTCTTCACGGCAGCATAGTAAGATTGACCGCTGAAGAAAACACCTAACTTAGGGATGGTGCTGTATTGAGTCTCCCAGATATCCACGCCCTCAAACTCGGTCTTTCGGGCTCTTCCAGGGAAGATATTCCGGAAGGCATTTTTCGGCAGGGCCACAATGACCTGGATATCATAGAAGGCCTTCAAATGCTTCACTTGTTCAATGATATATAATCCCACATTGGGCTGGGTAGGCCGCGGGAATACGTTGCTAAAAATAAGTACCTTGCGCCTTCTCTCCACTTTAATTGGCAGCCGAACTATTTTAGGCTCTTCCATTGGTTCTTCCGACATTATCATTCTCCAGTCTGGGGACAAATAGCTTGAATAAATCCTAAACCCTAAATCCTAAAAAATTCCCCTAACCCAAACTCTCATAAATCTTCTGATACTCCCGTATCATCCTTTTTATATTAAACTTTTCTTCCACCCGCCGGCGGCCGGCCTGGCCCATCTTCTGCCTTAAGATAGGATCTTTTAGCAGATACTTAATCGCTTTAGCCAGATGCTGCTCCTCTTGGGGAGCGACCAGGAATCCGGTCACGTCATCCTTGACCACTTCGGGATTCCCTCCCACCTTTGAGGCAACAATAGGTTTGCTGGCGGCCATGGCCTCTAAGAGCGTCATCGAGACCCCTTCCATATGGGTTGCCAGGACAAAGACATCAAATAGATTCAAAAGCTGCGGGATATCCTCGCGGAAACCTAAAAACGTGACGTGATCCCTGATCTTGAATTGCTCCGCCAGGGCCTCCAGTTTCTTTCTTTGATCTCCATCTCCAACCAGGACACAGGTGACCGGCAGCCTTTCTTCCAAAAGAATCTTAACCGCCTTTAAGAGAGTCGGGTGATCCTTTTCTTCCGCGAGCCGGGCGATACTGCCAATCACAAAATCATCTTTAGGGATTCCTAATCCTTCTCTATACTGTCCTTTGAGTTGAACCGCTGCCCCTGGCTCATATCTCGTAAAATCGATGCCGTTATAAATCACCGTAACCTTCTCGGAATCGATCTTATTAGCGGTCAAAAGCTCTTCGCGCGCGTCCTCCGATACCGCCACGATAAAATCATTCAAGGCCCAGAGTCCGCGGTTGGCCTTCAAAGGCGCGCGTCCGTGGCGGGTATTGATCGCGCCGGCTCCCGCGAGTTTGGCCGCCAGGGTTCCGTAAACGAGCGGCGCTAGATTATGGGTATGCACCACATCAATCATTTTCTTACGGATCAGATTGGCTAATCTCAAAATGAGACCGATATCAAAGCCATTGGATTTATAAAATGAGACGACCTCCACTCCCATTTTCTGGGCGGTCTCGGCCATCGGCCCCGGCTGACTTAAGCAGATGATGCTCGATTCCCAATCCCCTTGATTGAGCTGGCCGGCCAAATCCACCACCAGCCTCTCTAATCCGCCGTAATTGAGCGTTAACACCACGTGAGCGATTTTCATTCTTCTCCTAAAAAGGGATAGGTGCTTTTTTTGTTAAAAAAGGTTAAAGCTGATAGCTCACAGGTCATAGGAAAAAATTTCCTATGAGCTAAGAGCTTTGACCTATGAGCTAATTACGCTTTTTGCAATTCAAAAATCAAGCTGACTGTCCCCTTATCTTGGAAACAGTGAGCCGGAATTTTCCGGTCCCGGTCACCGGCAGTTCTCCCACCCATCGGTATTCCACCTGCACCGATGGGCCAACGACCGGCGCGATCTGCTCTTTGATCGTTTGGAACTCATTTTCGGTAAACTTGGGATTCCTGACCATTTCTACGAGCAGGTAATCCAGCCGCTCCTGAGTGACGCGGTAGCGGTCCACGCCCATTTTATCCAGCATGACAATCGCAAAAAATTCTCCGGAGATGTCTTTCCCTTCGGGTGTCTGGATGATATCCAGCGACCGGCCTATAATGTCCTCAAGCAGCGGCAGTCCCCGCCCGCAGGGACAGGATGCTTTTGCGGAAAGGATTCCCGCGTCCTCATTGGCATAACGGATCAACGGCATGCCGTAATTGTGCAGGTCGGTCACGACCACACCGCCCTGTTCGCCCGGCACAGCCATGGTGCCGTCCCCCCGCAGGATTTCAACCAGTACATTCTCAACGTTCAGATGCAATCCCCGGTGTTCCCGGCATTCGGCACCGATCAACATCACCTCCCGGTAGCCATAGGTATTGAAGACCTTGCAGCTGAAGGCCTGCTGGATGACCCGGCGCTGGACCTCGTACAATTTCTCGGCTCCGGTGATGACAGCCTTGGGGCTGACCCGCAGTCCACCGTTCTGTAAGATATACTGGGCAACGGCAAATAACGGATTGGCATAGGCAATAACGATTCCCGGGCGGAACCGGTTAAATGTCCGTACGAATTCGGCCTTGCCCTTATCATCCATGCTGTTGCAGACAAAATATTTCTTTCGCATCAGGGAATAATGGAGATTTTCCTTAAACCTCCGCAGAGCGCTTTTGGGGGTAAGCATGCCCCCCCAGAACCACAATTGTCTCATCCCGTCCTCGCACCCGGCCCAGGAATACCCGCGTTTCCACGCCGCCACACGCCAGTCAAAACTCTCCGGCGTATAATCCAGCACCAGCGGGAAACCCGTTGATCCGCTGGTAAGTTTAGTCCAGAGCTTTCCCCGGTAATTTTCGGCAATCATCTTGTCCTTGTTGGCCCGGATGTCCTGCTTGGTGGTAACCGGCAGACGGCGGAAATCCTCATAAGTCTGGATATCCTCAGGCGTCATCCCCAGTTGTTTGAATTTTTCCTGCCAGTACGGAACCTGCTCATAACAGTGTTTGAGGAGTTTCTTCAACTCGTTCCACTGAAACTCCAGGAGTTTTTCGCACGGCCACCACTGGCTTTCTTCCAAAAATGCCCGGTAATCCAGCATCTTGCGCCGCTTGATAACCTTTTCAAAAAAAGGATTGAAGACATATTTGAACAGCTGTGTGTACATAGCGAATAACCTATGAATAAAGAACCAAGCCTGCCCTGGCAATCACAAAAGGCAGTCCAGGGAGCTAAGAACAAATGTTTAGCTCGCAGGTCAAAGCCACTTAGCCCATAGCTCAAAGGAAGATTTTTTACTATGACCTATCAGCTATGAGCTAGCTTGCGATTGCGTTCTTAGTAAGAGGGGTCTGTCCCCTTACTGTCCCCTTACTTAAACAATTCCGGAAACGCCATCTTCACAATGATCCGCTGAAGACTCTGCTGATCCAGATCCACGCGATTTAACGTAAACCGATCATCCCGAAGGGACACATCCCGTTTTTGAAGGGACACATCCCGTTTTTGGGTTGGGATGTGTCCCTTGTCCCTCTTGTCCCTAAACGACCCGTTATTGACGCGGTTAATACCGTGCCGGTAGGTAACGGCAAAATCGTATCCCGCCTGCTTGACCTTCTCGATCACCAAAGGATTAATCGCCCCCGGCCCGCCAACCGGATAGGAGAAGACAATGACCTTCTTATTGATCTTCTCTTCAATCAACGTCTTTGACTGCCGGACTTCATATTCCAGTTCCCGGGGATCCTCAATCATCGAAAGGATCGGATGCGTCATCCCGTGCGAGCCGAACTCCATTCCGTTCTGACTCATCTCTTGGATTTCCTTCCAAGTCAGTATCAAGCGTTCCTTATTCAAGATCCCCGCTTCCCACGGTGTCCGGGCCAGGGCGCGGATATTGTTGATCCGGGCCTTATTGGGCATCTTCTTCAAGATCCGCAGGACCTGCCGGATCTCGTCCTTGGTCCGACGCATTGATTTCATATGAAACACCACCTCATCCCACCAGAACGGCTGCCCGGTCTCGACATGTTGCACCGATAAAAAGATCGTGGCCGGCACGCTGTACTTTTTCAATAAAGGATAAATATATGTATA
>CAYJUK010000172.1:0-4634 GCA_964373335.1 uncultured Planctomycetales bacterium
TGAATTTCAATTGTTGTACCAGACTCTTGGTTAACAGGGATAGGCCTATCCAAATGGATATCCTTAATCTTTAAGTAACCGAATTGGGCATGATTGGTCAAATGGGATGCGGCTTGTGTCATTGCCTCTAGACCAAACACAAGGGGAAATAACAAAGACCCTTTCCAATTGTGATCCAGAACATATGAATCATCTTTAATATTAAGATGCGCCTGCGCGATAAGTTCAACACCCGGCATACAGTACTTGATATCCTCAATAAATCTTAATCCATTCCTAAAATTCGTTTGTGGCGATCTCCATGTATCAATACTGGCAATCCTTGCCACAACGATTGTCTGTTGACTCCCCGAATCTCCTTCAATCAATTGCATAAATCGCTTTACACCCTCCACGACAGGAATCGGGCTAATACCTTTTTGTAATAACCAATCGAGACTCCCCAACTTCGTTCCCATCCCGATTTCGTCCCAAACACTGTAAGCAACAGTTACAACCTCTGTTTCTTTATGCGCTCCCCTAAACTGATGCAGGAATAAATTAAGAACCTCATTGGCGAGCCCGTACCAGCCACTTCCTTCCATTCCGGTAACACCAATAACTGAAGTTATGCCTGCGATGAGTTTGAGAGAATTTTTCTCCAATGCCTTGCAGATATTGATGGCACCCATAACTTTGGGAAGGGCTTCATGGTAAGCGTCTTCGGGATTGCTCTGTTTAAGTCTTTTAAGAGTATTCTGGCCTGCCCCATGAATGACTGCTGTGATTTTGCCGCAATCCTTCTCAATTCTACTGATCAGTTGATTGACTGCCTCGGGGTTTGTCACATCACATGAATAATACTGACACTGTAAGTTTTCTTCTTTAAAGCGATTCAAGGTGCGCGTGATTTCGCTTACCTGATCTCCCTTAGAGGGAATCGGACTACGCCCAACAAGAACCATTTTGGCCTTAGTTTTCCTGGCAAGTTCAAATGCACACTCAGCCGTAATGCCCTTCGCTCCACCAGTCACCAAAACAACATCTTTGGAAGTCCATTGGATGTTGCGATTTTTATAAAATGCCGGCTGGATGTTTTGCATTACTGGTACCTTACGGGTAAGATTTTTATCGTAACCCGCGATTGAAAATGTTCCCGGCGTCTGCAATTCTTCGACTATCTTCTCTGAAACTTTATCTGCCGATATATCCTTATCAAAGTCCACGACCCTTACGCAAAGATCAGGACGCTCCAGATGAAGCGTGGAAGCAAATGATCGGGCACAACATGATTCAATGTTTACCTTGTCATTCTCCCCATAACTTCCACCACCGAATTGAACAAATACAACTGTTTTTCCTTGTCCTGAGCCTGTCGAAGGATCTTTATCAGTGCCTTCCCGCGTTGCTGTCGTCATTGCCTGAAAGAGTCGATTGATAATCCGTTTAAGACCGCTCTCTCCAAATGGTTCTGCATTATGATCAGTCGGTAATATACAGATTAAACCAATGGCCTCTGTCGGTGTTTTATCTAATTCATCATATGTCTTTATCCTTACCTCAACCCTTTTATCCTTTAAACTCTGTTTCAGTTTGTGAGCAATTCCCCGCTGACTTTCATCAGACAAGATATCGATCTTATTTAACCGTTTAAATACGGTGGGTTCTGATTGTTTAATCTTTTCTTCTTCAAATTTAACGACAAAATTTCTTACCCAGGTATTACGCTGATATCGATGAAGAACGTTATCTGCCGCTCCCCCTGCCTGGGGTGTCTGACTCTTAAGCTCGGCAAGGCGATCACGAATCTGCGCAAGGGTATTGTTGGAATATTGAGAAGGATCAATCTGTCCGGTCAATCCTAAAATTTTCCCTGCTTCGGCAATAAGTTCCGCCGCTTTGATTGAATCGAGATTCAGATCATCCAGCAAACGCAAATTCAGATTCAACGATTGTTCATCAAAACCTGTCATCTTATGAGTTAGTTCCAACAGCACCTTGCCAATCGAGTCTACACTTGTTGGCACAGCGGTTGAAATGGATGGAGCAGGTAATTGTACCTGTTGAACCGCTTCGGTTGGTACCGGGGCTGCAAGTTTAGAGAAGAACATTTCATTCTGTTCCACTCCCTTAAGCGGTCGCTCACACTGATTTTCAATGAACTTTCTTCTTGAGACCGGGATAAACGGCTTAATGGCTCTATTACGATATAATTCCTGCCAATTGATTCTGACATTTCTTATAAAGACCTGCGCCAAAACAATATTAAGGTCCCTGTCATTTTGCGGCGTCCCTTCAAGAGGGAAACATGGAGCTATGCGGAATCCTGAGCGAGGCGAAGCCGAGTCGAAGGATTGCGGTCCCTTATTTTTATTAATGGTCTTGACCAAATCAGTTAAAATCCGTCCCGGCCCTACCTCAATAAACAAATCGCATCTTTCCGACACAGACTCAATAAGCTTAATGAAGTTAACTGGGAGTAAAACCTGCTTTGAGAAATATTCCCTCAATTTGACTTCATTTTCAATCCGAACACCGTCAATACATGAGTAAACATCTATTTTCCCGGGCCGGAAAGCTCCTCCAAGAACTTGTGCAGATTGAATCTTCTGCGATGCACCTTGCATATATGACGAATGAAAGGCGTTCGACACAGGGAGAATATAGGTGGAGATGTTTTCTGCCTTTGCCAGCTCAACCACTTTCTCAAGCTCTTTTTTTCCACCGGAAACAACCGTTTGAGTCGGACTGTTGATATTGGATATAACGATGTTTCCCTTGATTCTGCTGACAAATTTCTCTGCTTGACTATAATCACAGAAGAGGCTGACCATCCCCGCCGACTTCGCCCTCCCCGCCATCAATCGTCCGCGTAATTCCGCAAACTTCAAGAGGGTTTTCTTGTCAAAAGCCCCTCCCTTGTAAAAAGCCAAAAGTTCACCCAAGCTGTGGCCTCCAACTACTTCGGGTTCAATGCCTAATTTGGATAAAAACTCCGTCCAGACAAGGGAACTGAAAGCTATTGCTGGCTGTGTGATTTCTGTTTGGGATAATTTCTTTCGAAATTGTTCTTTCTTTTCTTTTGTCAAAAACTGGTCTTCCGGTTTATAAATATATTCTTCAATGGGAACTTTTGTGATTTTCATCAAATCCCGTGCCCACGAAAACCGCTCAACCAGGGTACGGGTCATATTAAGCCGTTGTGCCCCCTGACCAGAATATAGAAAACCTATACGATTGTTTTTGACACGGTTCCCTAAGAGAATATACGTAATGGGATCTTTAGGCTTGACTTCCAAAATTTGCCCTTCCTTTAGGGAATCTGATTCCAGTTCTTTCTCAATTGCACAAAGAGCTTCATACAAATGTTCAGGAGAGTCGGTGACAATGGCTATCTTTATGGGGGCTTGGGCTTTGACTTTCTTATTCAAGCGGGCACTTAAGTCCGCCATTTCTGCCATGCTGATATTACGCAGGTCTTCCTTAAATCTTTGAATTAACTTGCGCAGAAGAAGAATTGTTCTTGAAGCAAAGACAAAAACTTCGGTATTCTGATTGCTGACAAACAATGCCCGTTCATCTATGTGAGGTTTTATTTTCTCATTGGGATTATCTTTGGACTCTACAGTGATGTGGCAATTGATCCCGCCAAACCCCGCGGATGATATTCCCGCCCGGATTATCTTTTGAGGAGAATCAATCCGCCCATTTATAAGCGGATATAATTGTCTGGCTTCCTTTTCAAAAACCTCATTGGGCTGCTGGCAGTTAGCGGTCGGCGGTAATATCCTCTGATTTACGGCAAGCACTGCCTTGATAAAACCTCCGATCCCAGCGGCTGCTTTCGTATGCCCCACAATCGATTTAAAAGATGTGACTCCACAAATCCGCCCTTTGTTGATCTTCTTCGCTGCCTCCCTGTGGTGAGCTTGCCGAACTATTTTTAAGGCCGCAGCAATACCACCCAGCTCTACTCTGTCTCCTTTTGTCGTCCCTGTTCCATGCCCTTCTATAAAATCCACATTGGCAATCGTGTATCCCGCATGTCTGTAAGCACGTTGAATCGCATGGGATTGTCCTGTGGAAGAGGGTTCCATGATTCCACCCTTTCCATCTGAAGAAATTCCCCACCCTTTAATAACTGCGTAAATATAATCCTTGTCCTTAACGGCATCTTCCAACCTTTTAAGCAAAACAAATCCACATCCCTCTCCAGGAACAAATCCGCTTGCCCTTTGATCGTAAACACGCATTTGATCCTTGGCCAACGCTCCCGCTTTTGAAAATCCGACAAGCTCGAAGGGGTCAAGGCTTACATCAACACCACCAGCTAAAACCAAATCCATTTCACCTAACTTTAAAGCATTGGCTGCCGTGGCTACAGCCAGCAAGGATGATGAACACGCTCCATCCACAATATATCCCCCGCCTTTAAGATTGAGGTAATTGCAGATTCTTCCCGCGATGGTGTTGGCGAGACCCCCAGCCAAGCTGTCCTCGGTGATCGGAAAAAATGCTGATTTATAGACCTTCTCCATAGCTTCCGCTAAACGACTTCTCTCTTCTTCTCTGATGCCGAAACTTTCAAGGGTAGCGTTCAGGGTCTTGCGCACATATGGCCAACGCAATCTTAAGGTTAGTGATCTGGTTTGTTC
>CAYJUK010000173.1:0-4629 GCA_964373335.1 uncultured Planctomycetales bacterium
ATCCATTATCTTTCTTTAAAGTCAGATGTTCATCTATGAGTTGTTGAACATAAGTTTTATTTAAAAAACCAATGCGGTCTGTCTTTGAAGATGTTAATGTGTCTAACAGAAAATCCTTGAGTTCTGACCTGAACCATTTGCCAATGGGAATATTAAAGCCGGTTTTCCTGCGTTTGAGAATAGAAGCGGGCAATTGTGATCTGGCGGCCTTTCTGAGAATATATTTTAATGTGAATCCTCGTATTTTAAATTTATCCGGGATCCCCGCAGCAAATTCTACTAAACGCGGATTCAAATAGGGGACACGGACCTCCAGGGCATGAGCCATACTCATCGAATCTACCTTTGCTAAAATGCTGTCCACCATCCAGCATTTAAGGTCCGCATAAAGATACCTTCCCAGGCTTCCCATCACATTGTTTTGTTTAAGAAATCGTTCGTAGAACCCAAAAGAATCTTGAAATTGATATTTATTAATTATATCCTGACAAAACAGTTTCTTTTTTTCTTCTTCATCAAAGATGATCCTCCAGGAGAAATGGGCTCTTAAGGGTTCTTGTCCGGCCCCATAAATAAAACGTTTGGCTTTGAATTCAAAGCTCATTCTTTGATCAGAAATAGACAGACGGTTGATCCAGTTTGGAATCCATTTTTTGTTTAGGCGAGAGGGAAGCCGTCTGTAATATGTGGCTAAACGATCAGCGATATAAGTCGAGTATCCGCCAAAAAGTTCGTCAGCGCCGTCCCCAGAGAGAACGACCTTGACATGCTGACTGGCCAATTTGGATACCAGGAATAACGGGAGCATCGAAATATCGACAGTCAAATTATCCGCATGCCAGATAATATCCGGCAAATGTCTTAAATAATCCTCAGGCTGACAATAAACATCATAGTGCTCAGTCCGAAATGTTTGAGAGATACATTTGGCGTATGCCGATTCATCATAGCTTGGTTCTTTAAAGCGTACATTAAACGTTTTGATTCTCTGTCCAGTCAGCTGTGACATAGTTGAGACAATAAGGCTGGAATCAAGACCCCCGCTTAAAAAGGCTCCTACGGGGACGTCACTCACTAACTGCATAGACACGCTTTGCTTAATATGTTCTTTGATTAAATCACAGAGATCATCTTCATTTTGACTGAGCTGGCCATCGCAGGGAACATCCCAGTACTGTTTGATTTGCATCCTGCCTTTTTGATAAGACAGATGATGTCCCGAGGGGAGGGAAAAAATATTTTTAAACGGCGATAACGGGGCCGGTAGATAATTCAATGAGAAATAATGGTAAATTGATTCGGGAGCAATCTCTTTATTAATATCGGGATGGGTTAAGATTGCTTTTATTTCGGAGGCAAATATCAACTGCTGAGGATCATAATAATAAAACAACGGTTTGACACCCAGGTGATCACGTGCCAGAAAGAGCCGAGATTGCTTTTGATCCCAAATCCCAAAAGCAAATATTCCATTTAAATGATGAACACATTCTTCCTGGTATTCTTCATACAAATGGATGATAGCTTCAGAATCGCTCTTGGTATAAAAAGAATGTCCCTGGGCTTTAAGAATTTTAGTTAATTCATGGTAATTATAAATTTCTCCATTAAAAATAATCCAAACATTTTGATCCTCATTGTGGATTGGCTGCTGTCCGGTAGTAAGATCTATGATGCTTAAACGGCGATGTCCCAATGCGGCCTGATGATCAAGAAAAAAACCTTGATCATCAGGCCCGCGATGCTTCAAAATTTTTGTTCGGAGTATTAAATCCTCCTTGCTCAAAGACAATCTTTCTTTGTGAACAAATCCGTAAATTCCGCACATAAGATCAGTTTAATCCAAATTAATCAAGTGATAGGTCAAATCTAACCCCGTACCGTATTCCCTAAAATTGTGTACAAGGGATCCTTGTTGGATGGAACTCTGAACCAATCACCAGTGGTTCAGGGGTTGAACATCGCACTTTGCTTTGATTTTCTAGTTCATTATTTTGTAAAAAAGCATCTCGAATTCAGGAAGAATATTCAGAGACTGTGAATCGAAAATGAGACGGGTCGCTGGCATTGGACAAGCGGTTCTCCCTGGGAAGGAATTTGATCTGTTAAATACCATTCCTTTTGCTTATTCCGCCATAAAAATAATCGTTTATCAGGTTCCGGCGATTTGGGGATACATGATTTTATAAATTGACTGACCTTGATGATAAAATTCATGGGGCCCTCAATCTCGCTGGCTAAAGAAAGGTTTTTCAGCATAAGATCATAGCCAAGTGGTCCTTCGATCACCGCAGATTTTCCTTGAAACGACTCTGGAAGTTTGCCATCTTCTGCTAAGGAACAGGATTCTTCTTCCAGCTGATCTGTCTCCCAATACCGTGCATACCATTGAAAACTCAGAACACATAAGACAAGAATCAATCCGATCTCCAGGATTCCATTGATCTGACTGGTATCGTGATTGCCGAGGATGATTTTGGGAGTTATCCTATAGATAGACCGTCCTAGCCAACGGATAAAAATATAACCGCCGAGAACAGCTAATAGAGTATGGCCTAAGATGAGATGAAGAAAAATTCTTTGTACAAACCAATACCTTAAGATCCCGATGGTGATGGCAATTGGTATGGCAGATAATACTTGGACGAATGTCACTATTAACAGGGTGATAAGAAATTGATCTTGATTAACTTTGTGGCGAAAAAAAAGTTTCCATTTAACGAGGCTCCCCAACGCTATGAGAATGAAAACATTCATTATAGCCGCTCCCATAAAAGCATCTCTTCCTGTTTTGGGAAATAATATCCGGACAGGCATTTTAAGCAGGTTAAAATCTCCCAGTTGAAGTCTCCCGAGAAGATCATAGGGTGTGCCTATGATTATTTCAGTAAAGGCATCTAATCCTCGCCAGGCATAATAGGCCTCAATCAATACGCATAATCCCATAACTGGCAGGATAAAATTTGTTAATGGACGAAAATTTCGACGAGACGGGTATTCAAAGTGCCAAAAATAACAGCAAGTCAAACAGGCCATAAGAACTTGGAAAATACTAATCGCGATAGTTAAGACAAGGGCGCAACTTAATACAACAAAAATAATTTTGTCTTTACGATTAACATCATCCCAACGAGTGCTGCATATTCTTACAGTAATTAAGAGAAACAATAAGGAGAGAAGCAGCCAAAACATATAAGGACGATTTTCGGCCGCAAAGTGAAAATACAGGGATTGTCCGGTGAGAGCCATAAAGCCGATGATAGCCCAACGTCCATTGAGTCGGGATCTGAGGTAGAGAAAAGTAATGACCATTAGCCCGGTAGCAGAAAAGAGGCTGATCAGACGGAAAAAGATCAATATTTTTTCATTGTATTCCTGAACATGATCCACAACTATTTTTTGGAACAGATAGTAGAGAGGATTTTTACTTGCTTGGCTTGTTTGACCTAAAAAAATTTCTAACCCACTCGTTTGACAAAGTTCAAAAATTTCAAAAGCCTCATCATACCAGAAAAATTTTTGACTGGCTATGTGCAACCCCGTCATCAATACGATGGCTGTAAGAATACTAACCGCTAAAAAATTGCTTAAGCGGATTCTATAATTCATAAAATATTTCTTCAATCAATAAATATTTTGTGGTGAAAAGATCTCTTTATTTGTGATCCTTAAGAATAGCCAAGCCATTATGGAAAAAGGTTCGGAATTCAGCCCGGGAACGAATATTTTTAAAACGTTGCCAGATATAGCGGGGCCGTAAATAAAAATCGCGTTCAACTTTTCTTCTTAAACGTTTAAGTTCTTCCTGAGGTAGTTTTGCCTTAGTCCAGGCCGTCGTTCCTTCTATCGTGTCCATATTCCAGTGGCCTTCTTCAATGTCTTGATTATTGAGGAGTTTCTGCCGCCAGGTGGTTCCAAGTCGGGGTGTGGCGAGATTGAATGAGGCAAAATCTAGATTAAGATGAATGGCAAGACGTCCGGTTTTTAAAATATCTTCTTGATGTTGCTCTGGTAATCCTAATATAAAAGTTCCCGCTACTCTTAGGCCATATCGGTGACATAGATCAACGGCATGAAACATCTGCTGTCTATGGATATTTTTATTCAAAACCTTTTGCAAGTTGTCATCATCAAATTCTATCCCGACAATGACCGTGTGACACCCGGAGTCGGCCATCACCTTGACCCTTTCTTCATCAAGCACATCAACCCGAGAAAAACAGGACCAGGTGAGATGGGGTAATGATTGATGAATGGCGTCACATAGTTCTAGGGTGCGATTTTTGTTAACGGCAAAAGTTTGATCCCGGAAATGCACTTCTCGATAACCGGCATCCCATAATTGATTTAATTCTCTAATAACCTCTTCAATCGGACGCATCTTGAAATTTAACGTGCTTATCGGACAAAATGTACACCCATAAGGACATCCAAAATCCGAAAGAACGGTCATAAAAGGTTCCTGGATAATAAAGGGGAACGAATATAGATTCTTGGGGAATAGATTAATTTTTGGGAGAGGCATAGAAAATTTTCCAGACGCATGTTGTTCCGGCCCAATCACAAGATATTGGCCGGATCGGAAAATCATGTTTTCGATGGGTTTTTCATCAGCCCTCCGTAAATAAC
>CAYJUK010000174.1:0-4625 GCA_964373335.1 uncultured Planctomycetales bacterium
AGGGGAAGTATTATCGGAACAAGAGATTGTTGATTCTCAAGGCCAGACGCATCGAATCGATCGGCTGATTATAAAATCCCAGCAGGTTTGGATTGTCGATTTTAAAAGTTTCCGGATCGATAATCGGCTGCATAGACAGCAGATCAAAGATTATATGGTCTTATTGCAAAAGATGTATCCTGACAAGAAAATCTCAGGTTATCTGGTATCTTTGGATGATTTCTCATGGATAAAGATTGATGATGAATCAGCGTCAAATACTGATTAATGGATTTGTGCCTATCCTCAAGGATGATCATATGGTTACCGTCCCGTTTGGGGAATCGTTTATTGACCACCTGGTTGAATATGTGATGGCCCATTATGTTAAGAAAGGGCAAGATCTTCGCCGGCTGGCGATCATCTTTGGAGGGAAACGACCGGCCTTATTTTTTAAAAGAAAACTCGCCCAACGGATGGGGCGGAACTTTTACTCTCCGCACTTTTTTTCCATCAATGAATTTATCGCTTACGTCATTGGAAAATTGGATGTCGCTTCTTCTCTTGATGACCTTAACCAGGGTTATCTGTTGTTTCAATTGACCCGGAACAATGTCCCTTCCTTATTGAAGGGAAGAGAGAGTTTTGCTCAATTTTTACCCTGGGCTCGGGAAATTTTGTCATTTTATGAACAATTAGACTTGGAAAAAATCACCGATGATCAACTGACCAATCTTCACCACAAAGCGGAGATTGGTTATCCTGTGCCTGAGGAGATCAATGTCTTGTTAAGACATCTGATGGCATTAAGGAGACTTTATGATCAGGCCCTTAAGGAAATGAAGGCTTGTTCTCGGGGGATGCAATATGGGAATGCCTCCCAGCGTATTTCTCAGGTGGATTTTCCGGAATTTGACCAGATGTTGTTCTGTAATTTTTTTTATTTCCATCGCGTCGAAGAGGACATGATTAAGAATTTATATGAGCGCTCTCTGGCGACATTGATCTTTCAGGGTGATGACCGTTTCTGGCCGGTTTTAGAGAGAGCGGCTAAAACCTTTTCCTTCCCTATTCGAGAAGGAAGAGAACCCAAATCATTGGATTTCACGCTTAAGCTTTACGCCGGGTTTGACCGGCACTCACAGGTCGGTCTGGTGAGAGAAATCCTCAAAAAAATTAAAGATAAAAGCCAGACGGTGATAGTCTTGCCTAATCCTCAGATGATCCTCCCGCTCCTCTCCGAGATAGTGAGTCTTATCACCGATTTTAACATCTCTCTGGGATATCCCTTAAAACGAAGCAGTCTTTATTCATTGATCGAATTTATCTTTAAGGCCCAGTTATCTCGTAAAGAAGGGAAATATTACACAAAAGATTATCTGCAGGTTTTAAGACATCCCTTGGTCAAAAATCTCCGGTTATCGGAAGACATCAGTGTAACCCGCATCATGATTCACAAGATTGAGGAGATGTTGACGGGACAGATGCCGACGGCTGTTTCCGGGAATCTTTTTATTTCTCTTAATGAGATTGTTCAGCAGGAGGATCTCTTTTCAGAAAGTCAGGAATTATTTAAGCGGTTAGGGATTTCATTATCCCGACAGTCCCTGCAGTCTCTCTTAAGCCAGCTGCATACCCTTTTATTGAGTGACTGGGAAGAGGTGAGAACTTTTCAAGGATTTTCTCAGGTACTGGATAACTGTCTCAATATCCTATTGACAAAAAGCCTTTTAAAGAATTATCCCCTGAATATTAATATCTTGACCAAGATGCTTGAAATCAATGAGGAATTTAAAAATGTCTCGTTTCATCAGGAGCCATTCCCGTTAGAAGAGATCTTCCGGATTTTTGAAGAGAAAGTCAGTCAGGAGATGGTTGCCTTTCACGGTTCCCCGCTCAAAGGCTTGCAAATCCTCGGCCTTTTTGAAACCCGTTCCTTGGACTTCGAGCAGGTAATCGTTTTGGATGTCAATGAGGGAGATTTGCCCAAATTGACGATCCATCATCCTTTGATTCCGCGGGAGGTTCTGCTCAGTTTAGGTTTAGATTTTCTTGAATTGGAAGAGGAGATCCAGCGTTATCAATTTATGCGGCTGATCTCTTCTGCTCAAGAGGTGCATTTGGTTTATCAGGAAGGTAAGGATAAAGAGCGAAGTCGTTTTGTGGAGGAGCTGATTTGGAACCAGCAAAAATCTCAGCAGAGTCTGATCAATGTCCCGATTACAAAAGCGAGCTTTCAAGTGAAGATCGGTTATGAAGAGACGACGATCAAAAAGACTGCAGCGATGATTGAGTATCTAAGCCATTTACGCTATTCGGCCACGAGTATTAATACTTATTTGAGAAATCCGGTTGATTTTTATCATACTTATGTCTTAGGATTGAGAGAAATGGAAGACTGGCTGGATGAGCCAGAGGCCAGACATGTCGGGACATTCGTTCACGAACTTCTAGAAGAGGCCTTTCGTCCCTTTCTCAATAAAAGACCGGAGATTAATGCTGCTTTTCGCAACCGGTTTGAGAAATTATTTGAAACAAAATTTGAGCAAACCTTTGGGAAGGGGAAAAGTGATGCCTTCCTGGTTAAAACTGTCCTGCGCGAAAGACTTGATCAGTTTTTAGATCAGGAACAACTCAATGATGATCGTCAGGTTGAGGCCATTCTTTTTTTAGAAAAACGATTTGAGGAGACGATCACATTTTCTTGCGGTCATATTCGTTTTAAATACGTCGTTGACCGTGTCGACCGCATGAAGGACGGGACTATCCTGCTCATCGATTATAAAACCGGCGGCATCGACCAGATGCCCAGATCCATGGACCGGATCAAGAACTGTGAATTATCACGGGAATCGATTCGAGATCAGGTCCGTTCTTTTCAGCTGCCGCTTTACTTTCATTATTTGCATCAGCAATTCAGAGACAATCCCATAAATGCAGCCTTATACAATTTGAGGACATTAAAGGTGGAGCGGTTTATTCAGGCAAATTCTTTGTATTCCCGAGAAGAGATCTGGCAGGGATTTCATCGGGCCTTGGATTTTGTTTTAACTGAGATATTAAACCCCGAGATCCCTTTTATCGAAGATCGTTCTCTGGAAACCAGGTAGATGGAAATCGAGGAATAATGAATAGAGACATCAATCTGATTGATTATCATTTTCAGAAATCAAATTTATTTTTTCATCTGCCGATTTTTGATGTCATTTACTTTTTAGGGTCAGGAGAAGGGAAGATCCACCGTTATAGGACCGTGAGAGAAGACCAGGAATGTCTTATTTATGCATTAACCCTGATCCGTAAGGAAGACGATTTATTGTGGGAATCGTTTGAAGATCTGCTGGTGCATAGTATCCGAGAGGCCGCCAGCCGTGCGCATGGGATCTTTTCCTTCGAACTCCTCACCTTTAATCTTCATAAAGAAGTTAAATCTTTTCAGACTCAGGAGCTCAGTACTGTCGTGGTGAATGCCTCCCGGAAGATCAAGCCCGGAGAAAAAAGATTGATTCAATATTCGAGTGTGTTTGGCTGGCTGCTGAAAATGGTGGAAGAAGACTGGGGAAAGATCACCTTTAAAACATCGGTAGAGATTTATAAAGATAGGCCGGTCTTTCTTGATCTCTATTTAAGGCATTTATTGAAATCAGCTTCTTTTGCCAATCAACCAGTGATCTTTTTTGTCAATGATATCAGCCTGCAGCCCATTTATGATCCCCAAAATAAAGACCAGCAGGATCGGTTGTCTAAGCTCATGGCTGAGCAGACTGAGAATACCATTGAATTTTTACCGGAGGTTTATATCCAGGATGCCAATGGTGTCAGAGAATTGATGTCTGGCTCCCAGGTCGCTTAAAATGGACAACAACATGATTTGGCCGGGAAGAGATATGGTAAGAAATTATAACATTTTTGGTTGACAACAAAATCATTGACCGTAAAATTGACGTTTCCAGCGGTCAACGGATCTATAATGGAGAAACAGAGGAGGAGAAATAAGATTTATGGCCAATAAATTTTCCTTTGATATTGTATCTGAAATCGATTTTCAAGAGGTGGATAATGCGGTCAATCAAGCCAAGAAAGAGCTGAGTCAGCGGTATGATTTTAAAGGGAGTAAGGCCTCCATAGAATTTAACCGGGAGGAAAAAAAGATTACTTTGGTTAGTGATGATGATTATAAGCTTGTGGCGTTGAGAGAGATGCTGTTAGGACGGATGACGAAAAGAGGTATTTCCTTTAAATCCCTAGATTTCAAAGAACCTCAACAGGCCTTTGAGGGTACTTTAAGACAGATCGTTGAAATTCAATCAGGCATCCCCCAGGAAAAAGCAAAGGAATTAAATAAAATCATCAAGGATTTGAATCTCAAGGTGCAAACTCAGGTTGAAGGAGAAAAAATCAAGGTCATGTCAGCCAAGAAAGATGAGCTGCAAACCGTCATCGGTCATTTACGAAGTATCGACTTCCCATTACCCCTTCAATTTACAAACTATCGTTAGTTACTTTTATTATTATCTAAATTTTCAATTAAGAGAGCGCGCTTTGAATTGGTCTGGACCCCTTTGCGCTACCTTATTAGACTCGTCGAAAGTATTATTGGTTTACTGCTGTTTTCTGCCCGTTTCTGCCCATTTCTGCCTGCTTTA
>CAYJUK010000175.1:0-4618 GCA_964373335.1 uncultured Planctomycetales bacterium
GGATTTGTTGAAAAGGGAGTTTCGGATAGGTTATGGAAATGGAGTTTTATGGCAAAAGTACCCTCAAGCTCGGAAGAGTCTCTGGAAAATGGGAGGCAATGTTTTAAAAAGAACAATTTTAGGGATACTTGTTATTCTCGTAGCGATATTTAAGAAAATGAAGGGATCTCAGAAGCGCGAGAAAATTTTTCAGATATATATTGATACCCTTTTACAGTGGGCAAATTTCTCTGGGCACATTCAGAGTTTTTTAACTCGTTCGAAGAGAATAATCCCGGCTGATTGGTAGATGAAAATTAAGAAAGTTAACATCGGACCTTGCGTGAATTGATGATGGAGAGTTATTGTAACAGGTTTTTGTCATGAATTTCTGGAGACTTGATGATCAAACTGAGTCTAATCGTCATTACATTTTTTAGCCTCGCCTTAAACGCGGGGTTTTTCTTCAAGTACATCTGGAAAAGCCCTACACCCCGGCGTCAGTTTTCTATAAATCTCTCTTTACTGATCATGACGTGTTTAGGGATGTTGATTGGCTTGGAGATTTTCTTTCGCGGTTTCGTGAGGCAGTCCGATGGATTTAATTTTACGCTCTCCTCAGAGAAATGGTTTGATCAATACTGGCGCCCCATCAACTCCCAAGGCTATAGGGATTTTGAGCATGATGATCTTCAGGGGAAAAGAGCGCTTTTTGTTGTCGGAGATTCTTTCGTTAGCGGTCACGGCATTAAGCGTTACCAGGATACCTTTCCGCAAGTCTTGGCTGATAAACTGCCCGATCCCTGGGAGGTTATTAATCTTTCCCAGCCCGACTGGGGAACATCGAAAGAATATGAGGCGATGGTGTCTTATCCGCGTAAACCCGAGTTGATCGTGATGAGCTATTATCCCAATGACATTGAGGACGCCGCCAATAAGACGGGAAAAAAGCGTCCGGAATTCATCAAAGCTCCTTCGAAAGCGCTGAAATATTTTATCGATCGGTCTTATTTCCTCAATTTCGTCTATTGGAGGATATACCGATTTACAGCTCCGATGGAATTGACCGAAGGATACAGGCACTACTTACCATGTGCTTACTCGTATGAAACGGTCTGGGGAATTGATCAAGAGGAGCTTTACAAAATTATCCAATTTGCCAGAGAAAATCAAAGTGATCTGATGTTTCTCGTCTTTCCACAATATACGTTTAATTCAGTAATTACAGTAAATAGCGCTAAGGTGATCGATTTTTTAAGGAGTCAGGGGATTAAGGTGATTGACCTCGCGCCGTTATTCGAAGGGAAAGACATCCGCCAATTGATTGTCAGCGCTGTTGATATTCATCCGAATGAGCGGCTGCATCGGGAGGTTGGGGAGATGTTGTTTCGGGAGATAGCGCAGGTCACAAGAGAGCAAGAGCTCAAGTCACAAGTACATAAGACACAAGACCACAGGACACAAGCAAGGGAATACACAAATCACAATAAACAAATATCCTTAGATCCTGAGGATCTTAAGGATCCGAAGGACAAACAATACCAAATGGAACAAAGTCGAAAAAGTGGTGAAAGGGATTAGCCGGAGTCTACACATTGATTGAGCTGTAAGCTTATAGGCCAATTTTCCCTAGGACCTATGAGCTTTCGAGCTATGAGCTATGAAGTTAGTGATATTGAACGGTTTGACAAAATGTCATTTTTGACGTATAAATTTAGTATTATCTTTCAAAATTTATAAATTTTGTATTATAGAGGCCTTATAAATGGACAAAAATGAGATTTTGGCTATATTAAAAGATTGGAACGAATGGGAAAATCAGCCTGATATTGGAACGTTGAGATCTGATTATCTGAATAGGTTAGAAGATCTTATTTCAGGATCCGGCCAGGTCATAACGATCACAGGTCCAAGGCGCGCTGGTAAATCCTATTTGATGCGCCAAATGGTCAGAAGGCTTTCTGAAAAAGGTGTCAAGAAAGAGAATATTCTTTTTGTTAATTTTGAGGATCCGCGCTTCACCTCCCTGGATACGAATCTTTTGGCTCAAATCTATGACGTTTATCAAGGATTCTTGGCGCCGACCAATGTTCCCTATCTTTTTCTTGATGAGATTCAAGAGGTCAGTGGATGGGAGAAGTGGGTTCGTATGATGCATGAACTAAGGAAAGTGAAGATGATCGTTTCCGGATCGAACGCTCATTTGTTAGGTCCAGAGCTGGGAACCCTTCTGACAGGAAGGCATATTGATCTCACTGTTTTCCCGCTTTCTTTCAAGGAGTTCTTAATGTTCAATAAGTTTGATTTGAAAACTCCGATTGAGGTGACTGGCCAAGCATCGCAGATCAAAGGGTTTTTTCATAAATTCATGGAAATGGGATCCTTTCCGGAAGTTGTGTTATCCGTTAAGAAAAAAGAGGTGCTGCTCAATTATTTTGAGGATCTTTTGACCAAAGATTTGATAAAAAGGTTTCGTGTCAGGAAAACGTCCGTTATGAAATCACTCATCAAATATTATTTAAGCAACGCCGGCAATCTCATCACATTCACGTCAGCCGGGAAGTTTTTGCAGTCCAATACCGACACAATCGAAAGGTTCTCCGAGAATTTTGAAGATGTTTATCTTGTTTTCTTTCTCAAAAGGTTCTCCTATAAGGTTAAAGAGCAGGAAAAAAGTCCGCGCAAGATTTACGCGATAGACACGGGATTATGCAACACGCTGGGGTTCAGGTTTTCCGAGAATGCCGGAAGGCTTGCCGAAAATATTGTTTTTCTCGCCCTGAAACGAAAGCAGATGATGGACGCGCGGGTAGAGTTGTTTTATTGGAAAGATGTCCATCACCGTGAAGTGGATTTCGTCATTAAAGAGGGATTGAAATCGAAAGAATTAATTCAAGTTTGCTGGACGATGCGTGATGAAAAGACAAGGAAAAGGGAACTTTTGAGTCTTCAAAAAGCGATCAAAGAATTAGACGCCTCGACAGCAACAATCATTACGGAAGATTCGGAAGGCGAGGAAAAGCTTCGGGGTTCGACAGTCAAAATGATCCCATTGTGGAAGTGGCTTCTGGCGCAAGAGGGCTTGATGTCCATATGATCACAACTCGCGATTCTAAGGTCACAGGTCATAGGCCAATTTTCCCATGACCTATGAGCTTTCAGCTATGAGCTCAGAATCGAGCTCGTCTTGACATTATTCTGTTTATAGAGTAATGCCGGTTACAGTAACGGGGGTTACGATATATGAAACCTATCAAAATCAAAACCAAACAACCACGTAAAGAATTTCTCATTTTTGGCAAGCCTCTCATCGAGCGGGCCGAGATGGATGAGGTCATGGACTGTCTTAAATCCGGATGGCTGGGGACCGGGCCGAAGGTCAAGCAGTTAGAGGGGAGCTTTCAGGAATATAAGGGCAGCCGGTTCGCGCTGGCCCTTAATTCCTGTACCGCGGCTCTGCACTTAAGCCTCCGGTCTATTGATATCAAAGCCGGGGATGAGGTGATTGTGCCGACCATGACCTTCGCGGCGACCGCCAACGCCGTGGTCCATGCCGGCGGACGTCCGGTGTTTGTGGACTGCGACCGTAAGACCATGAATATGGATCCCAAAGACGTGCAGCGCAAGATAACCAAAAAGACAAAGGCGATCATCCCGGTCCATTTCGCCGGCCGCGCCTGCGACATGGATGCCTTGATGGCCATTGCCCGGCAACGCAAACTCAAGGTGATCGAAGACTGCGCCCACGCCATTGAAACCGAATATCACGGAAAGAAGGCCGGGACCTTTGGCGACCTCGGCTGTTTTAGTTTTTACGTCACGAAAAATATCGTTACCGGTGAAGGCGGCATGGTGATCACCGACAATGAGGATCACGCGAACAAGATCAAGGTTTTAGGCCTGCACGGAATGAGCAAGGACGCCTGGAAGCGGTTTAGCGACGAAGGTTATAAGCATTATAAGATTGTGTACGCCGGTTTTAAATACAACATGATGGACCTGCAGGCGGCGATCGGGATTCATCAATTGAAGCGCGTTGACCGTTACTGGCGCAGACGCCAGGCGATTTGGCAGAAGTACAACAAGGCCTTCGCGGATCTGCCGGTCATTCTGCCGGCGCCGGTTGAGCCGAAGACCCGGCACGCGTATCATTTGTACACTTTACTGATCGATATCGACCGCGCCTCGCTAACCCGAGACAAGTTTTTAGAAGAGATGACCAGGCGCAAGATCGGAGTCGGCGTCCACTATATCGCCCTTCATTCGCATCCCTATTATCAAGAGACCTTTGGTTATAAGGCAGGCGATTTTCCGAACGCCGAATGGATCTCGGAGCGCACCGTTTCCATCCCGCTTTCGCCGTCGTTGAGCGACGCGGATGTGGAGGATGTGATCGCGGCGGTGAGGGAGGGGTTGAAGAGTTAACGAGTCACATGTTGCAAGTTACAGGTTACATGTCACAAGAACAAGGTAAAGAAAATGAGTCTCATTAAAGTTACTGATTACACGGGGTTATTGCGTTGTTAGCTTTTGTCTGTTGGCTCTTGCTTCATGGCTCATAGGGTTGACGAGAGTTGGAGGTTACTTCCGTCGTGTCATTGCGAGCGGAACGAAGTGGAGCGAAGCAATCTGACTCCTT
>CAYJUK010000176.1:0-4616 GCA_964373335.1 uncultured Planctomycetales bacterium
GGGTTATTGCCCGCGATATGAATATGGGGGTTTTAAAGAATATGATTCGAGTCACGATTGGAACACAACAATAAAATATGTTGTTAATCCGGGCCTTAAGTTTGATTGAAAAGTAGGGAAAGGTAGAAAATGAAACGACTGCTGGTCGCCGCAGGTTTTTTAGTTATCTTGCTCAATGTCATTATTTCTCATAAAGCCACTTATGTAACAAAAGTGGTTATGCCTTTGCCTACAATTCATCCTGTGTCTATAGACCCAATTCATAAAATTACCTTAGCCGTTCTCAAGGATATGGACATCATCATTCTGGATGACCTGATGGCGGAGCACACCGCCACGATAAAAGCAGCATTGAGGGATGGCGCAGGGATTAAGATAAGAATTGATGCAGTGACGATAAGCCAATCTAGCATTAAAATCCGTATTGGTTTTTGGGGGGATGAGGCTAAATCACAGACGATCATCAGTGCTATCAAAGAGCGATATCATAAAGAACAAACCCCTATTTAAGAGGTCTTACTATGCAGGCAAATCTTCATTTGAGACAGTCACGCAGTTTAAGGCTATTTCTCATAAGCACGTTAGTATTCATCTGCTTATGCTACGCTGGTTTTAGACTTGCTCATTATAGACTTATTTGGGGAGATGAAACGCATACCCTGTGGGGCATAAAAACAACTTCCTATCCAGATCTCCTGCTGGGACTCATCCCTTACGAGGGTAACAATACGCCTTTATTTTATATTTTTGAGAAAATCATCACCGAGGGGATTGAATGTCCCCCGGGGAGTAATCTCCACCTGCTTGGGCCAGAATACCTGATCAAATTAAGAATCATCTCAATCATCTGCATGTCTCTGGCGATGACAGTTATCTTCTATTATTTCGCGAATAATTTTTCACTATTATTAGGTTTTTATTCCCTGGTACTGTTTCTTTCCTCTCATGCCCTCTGGTTATATTGGGCCGAGGGGAGACCTTACGCCTTATGGGTATTTTTCTCAACCCTGCAGAATCTTCTCTTTATTCATCTGCTGAAGGATGGTTATACAAGACACTCCTGGAATAAACTGATCATACTCAATATTTCTCTCATTCTCACGTCAGTATTTAGCATATTTTATATCCTAGGGACTTCTTTAGTCTTATGGTTTAAAGTAATTAAAGACTGGCGTAAATATATTCTTACCACGATCCTTCCCGTATTATTAATGTTTTACTATTCCTCACTTCTTCCGCCGCTCTATTCGCGATTTTATCTCAAGGATACTTATCTCAATTTGGTATCCACGCATTTTACCAAAGAACGACTGCTTGTCCTGCTAGGCGCCATTTTATTAATACTTTATACCCGATGGAAAAGAGGCTCGGTGTTCACCACGAAGAATATGTCGCGGTCTTTGCCATTTATTTATTTAAGCTACATCATGATTTTTATGGCCGTTTTAAAACTGGTGATTTTTCAAATGTCCCGCGGGGATTACTCAGTCATCAATCTGAGGTATTTTATTGACCTTACCCCAGCCAGTGTCATTGCCATGACCTATTTGTCCTATTTTTTGGTTGATAGCTTTTCGAAAAGGAAGAGGATCCAAGCCACGTTAATTTGTGTGATAGGGACACTGGTCATAACACGCGTTTTCCTTACCCTTAGACTTATCAGAAGTTTCTTGGGATTGTGATATAAAGAGTCTTTTCAAGTCGTCACGATTTAGTTGTAAACAGAGGAGGATCCATGATTGTCATATTGAGGCCAGGCGCGACCAGGGAACAAATTGATCATATTATTGCCAAGGCCCAACAGCTGGGAGTGAAGGCGCATATCTCCGAAGGAGTAGAGCGCACGATTATAGGTTTTATCGGACCGGAAGATAAACTTCAATTGCTGCCCTTGGAAGTTTATCCCGGGGTCGAACGCGTCATCCCTGTCTTGTCTCCTTACCGGCTGGTTTCGCGTGAATTCAAGAAAGCAGACTCAGTTATTAAAATTGATCCTAAGGTCTCCATAGGGGGCAAAAAAGTTATTGTCATGGCTGGTCCGTGCTCAGTTGAGAATCGGGAGATGATGTTCAAAATCGCGGAAGCCGTCAAAAAATCCGGGGCCACGGTCTTGCGGGGGGGCGCTTTTAAACCCCGTACTTCACCCTATGATTTTCAAGGATTGGGGGAGGAAGGGTTGAAATATCTTGCGGAAGCAGGCAAGTCGATGGGGTTGGCCACCATCACCGAAGTCATGGATCCGCGTAATGTGGAATTGGTTGCCAGGTATTCCGATATCCTGCAGATCGGGGCCCGTAATATGCAGAATTTTCCTCTTTTAACGGAAGTGGGAATGACGAAAAAGCCGGTTTTGCTTAAAAGAGGAATGAGCGCTACTTTGAAAGAGTGGCTCATGGCAGCGGAATATATCCTTTCTAAGGGAAACTTTAATGTCATGATGTGTGAACGCGGGATTCGCACCTTCGAGACCGCCACGCGCAATACGCTGGATATTAATGCGGTCGGTCTGGTGAAACAAAAATCGCATCTGCCAATTATTGTCGATCCCAGCCACGGGTGTGGATTGTGGGGGCTGGTGGCCAGCGGAGCTAGAGCCGCAGTGGCTGCCGGATGTGACGGCCTGATCATCGAGGTGCATCCGAATCCCGAAGAGGCTTTGTCGGACGGAGAACAATCGTTATTACCGGATAACTTTGCTGCCCTGATGAAAGAGATTAAAGCGATCGCGGCAGCTATATTCAGGGAAGTATAAATCCTATGCCTATCATCAAATATTTATTCAGAAAAGTCACTATTGTGGGAGTTGGCCTGATTGGCGGCTCTCTGGGGTTGGCTATCAAGAAACATTCCTTAGCCCGGGAAGTGGTCGGGTTTACTCAAAGTCATTCCTCGCTGGTCTATGCCCTGAATCACGGGGTGATTGATCACGGCTTCTCCGATATGAAATCGGCCTTTAATAATGCCGATTTGGTGATCCTGGCCACACCTGTACGGACTATTATGAAATTGTTACCTCAGATTGCCCGTTTGGTCCGACGGAGAAGTATCATTACGGATGTCGGATCAACCAAGGCCTCTATCGTGGATGCCGCGGAAAGGAATTTGTCTGACTATGCCTTTTTTGTCGGGGGGCATCCTCTGGCGGGATCAGAGAAAAAAGGGGCTAATTATGCCAATGCGGATCTTTTTCAAAATTCGGTCTGTATCCTGACTCCTACCGATAAGACCAATCGTATGGCCCGGGAGAAAATGAAATATTTCTGGACCCGTCTGGGAGCCCAAGTTAAGATTTTTACCCCTCAGGAACACGATCAAGTTTTAGCCTTCATCAGCCATCTGCCGCACCTCACCGCTTATGCCTTGATTGATTCCATACCGGTGGAATCACTGGGGTATGCCTCGCAGGGCTTAAAGGATACGACTCGGATTGCCGCTTCCAATCCTCAATTATGGACGGATATTTGTCTGACAAATCATAAATTAATTGTGGATTCCATCGATCAATATGTTAAAAATCTTTCCGTCTTAAGAAAGGCCATTCTGACTAAAAACGAGCAGGCCATTCTGGAACATTTTCAACGATCCAAAAGTAAACGCGATGGTTTGGAGCAAAAGTAGAACCCTGTTTCCTCAGAGGAAAAGCCGATGACCAAGAAAGGGGGTCCTCAATCTTACACGGTCATTACGATTGATGGTCCGGCTGGTTCCGGCAAGAGTACCGTTGCCAAGGAAGTTGCCAAAAGACTGCGTTATTCATATCTTGATACCGGCGCCATGTATCGTTCCCTTACCCTGAAGGCCTTACGAGATAAAGTCAATCTTAATGATGAACAACAACTCGTAGCTCTCGCCCGAAAGACAACCATTGACTTAAAATCCGATCCCCAAAAGGGAATCGTTGTATTTTTAGACGGAGAAGATGTCTCTCAAGCGATTCGCACGATCGAGGTGACTAACAATACCTTTTATGTGGCGAGGCCCTCGCGGGTGCGCGAGATTATGGTGAAATGGCAAAGGGCATTAGGCCGCAAGGCGAATATCGTTATCGAAGGCCGCGATGTGGGCACCGTTGTGTTTCCTCAATCTTCCTTCAAGTTTTATTTGGACGCCGATTTTGAGGAACGCGTTAACAGACGCTTTAAGGAGCTGAAAGGGGAAGGGAAGGCAGTCGACATCGGCACCTTGAGGGCAGAGTTGAAAGAGCGGGATAATAAGGATATGACACGCAAGGCCGGCCCCTTAAAAAAAGCGGCAGATGCTATTTTGATTAACACAACCCGGTTAGCTGCCCAACAGGTTGCTGATATGATCATCGGTTATATTAAACCCCACATATTGCATTGCAAAATGTCGGGTTAAAGACGTGAGCCCTTCGCCGAGGGCCTGATACCATGCTGGGGTCAGGGTCAATTTATGGATAAAAATTTAATTCGTAATTTTTCGATTATTGCGCACATTGATCACGGGAAATCCACCCTGGCCGACCGGCTGCTGCTTCATGCCGGAGCTATTGATGAAAGGAAATTTCATCATCAGATTTTGGATGACATGGAGCTGGAGCGGGAACGGGGGATTACTATTAAGGCCTCGGCTGTGCGTTTGCCTTATCATGCCCA
>CAYJUK010000177.1:0-4614 GCA_964373335.1 uncultured Planctomycetales bacterium
AACTGGAAAACATCGCTCATTCAAGGGGTAAGGATCACTTGACCGTTCCCTAAAACTCCAAAACTCGAACCTAGTAAACTTGAAACTCATTGAAAGATGGTAAAATTCGGCGAAAATCTATTTATTTTTCAATCCAAGTGCTGACGAGATAATCTCCCCCGGAACTTCCACCTGCAGTTAGCAATGATTCATCAAAATGGATCCTACAATTTCGGTCCAGCTGTACGGTCTTCCCTACAACGGCTCCATAAATAATTGTCCCTTGATCAAATTGAAGATCGGCCTGGGGCGCATAGATAGTCCCGAAAAAATCGCCACCTTGATCCACTTGCACTGTGCCGGTTAAATTATCTGTCCCATAAAGTCCGAATTTCTTAGGATCCTTACTCACATTATTAATAAGACTTCCTTGATCAAAAGAGATTGAGCCGTCCACATATATTGTTACATTCGCTCCATTGACTATCACGAGATCACTATCACGATCAAAATGCAAAGTATTGGTAATATAAATGACTGCATCAGCGGTAATGGTCAGGGTTGAGTTTCTTCCCATGGTAATATTCCCGTATTGACCGTTACCGGTTATGGTAGCACTTCCATTCTTCCCTAGTTTAATATCGGGACTAGTTGATAGACCCTCGGGAGCTTCGACAGAAGAAGGATTATAAGTTTGATTTAAGGTTGATTTATTACCACTCACAGTCCCTCCGGAGATAGCGTTATTGACATCTCCGGAAGGGCCGACAAATGCGTCTCCATTGATTGTTGCCGTCCCTCCCATGGCAATGGCTGCGGGATTGATAGAAATTGAATTTGTTCCTACATCTCCCTTTTCTCCCACGTTGTTCCCTCCATACAAACCGTCATCAGAATCGTAACTATCCGTTACTACCCCCGTGTCCAAACCCACCCCATTCACTCCAAATGCCGCCATATCAAATAAAGATTCCTGCTCTTTATTAATGTTTACTAGAATATTTCTTTGATAAGCAGGGGAGGCCTGGCTGGGAACATATCCTATAACTTCAATTTTAATATTAGATTGATTAGGATCTGAAACCATCACCGTATATTCTCCTACCGTGATCCCTTCCGAGGTCTGCAAAGATGAAGTTTTTATTTTATCTTCATCTCCTGACCAACCATCATCTTCAGAAAAATTGGCTCCATTATAATTAATCTCCCATATCGCTTCTTCTATGGCTGCTTCTGCTAAATTGAGAGCATCCGTTGACCGGAAGGATCGGGTTGTATTCCAACCTTCAGAGATAATAAAGGATAATAACCCACCACTGAGAATGATAAAAATAACCGATATAAAAAGGACAACGACCAAAACACTTCCCTGGGGATTAGTGTTAAGATTTTTACACTTAAATATAAACTGGCTGAGTTTATTCATAATTTCTAATTGTTCCTTAATTTCGCAACAATACTTAAAGCTTCCTCTACCTCTGTTCCTAGAGGTGTCGTTTTGTTCAGGGCCAATTCAATCCCCACATTGGAAAGAGTTGTCACATCGTCGATTTCCGATAATTGAGTTCCCTCATAGGTAAAATTCAAATCATTAATATTATCGGTAATAATACGGCTTTCATCCGTTCGGCTGCTAGCCACATCAGCATCAATTATTCGACTAAGACTTAGGGATGTATTTTCTATAAGATGATAGACAACATAGTCAAAGGTATCATCAATCACCTCACTGTCATCATCGATAGAAGGTATTCTCAAAATGAGCTGATTGTCTTGCGTAAGATAATTTTCACCATCTATGGTGATGGCATCTTCCAATTGACTTGCCACTAAGATGTCCTTATACATCCAATCCATAGCATTTCGGGATCCCCCTTGGATTTCAAGCAGGGTAGCACCAACCAAATAGTTTTGTTTGACTAAGATATCCATGCCAAGAACGGCCACCATGACCATCAACCCTATGACAGCGGTCACCATCATTTCTGCCAGACTAAATCCTTGGGAATTCATAAGTCTTAAAAAAATCCCTTTTCGCTGTAACCTGAAATAATTTAAAAAAATGTTATCATTCATCCCCTTTTATCCCTCTTATTGTTTATTGATTCCATTACGCGTAATCAATGTTGTTAAACTGCGAGATAATGTTCTGCCCTGAGGAGAAATCCATGATACAGTTGCTGTCACTCTTCTGATATCATTGGAGGTATACGGATCGTCAATCGATAATAACCCTGTCGGATTAATTAATTGATCAAAGGCCGATACGGTAAATGATGGATTCAAGGCCAATACCTCGGCAAAGGATAAATCACGAATAGATTCAACCTCTTCCCTGACAGCCTGTGTTGCAATTGATAGCTGACGTATTTCGGCCAGATAAACATGTCCTCTAGCAAATACACCTAATGTTCCAATAATACTTAAGGATAAGATGAATATCGAGATGAGCAGCTCAACAAGAGTAAATCCAATCTGTTCAATCTTTATCTTTTTAATCATCGCTTCATTTCCATTTTTTAATTCTATAAATAAAAAGCCCCTCCAAAAAATAGGGAAGGGCATCAAATGATCTCTCAAAATATGGCTTATTGGACTGAAGTTTATCTACAGTCCCTTTCCAAATTTATTCGGCAGCTGACAACCATACCCTGCATTAATCAGGGTTTAGGCTCTAAAGCTTTGTGCCCTATCCTTTCGAATAGTTTACCTGGTTAGTTCTCTAACCTGGGATCCCTTGAGGTTCCCTTTATCGTATATCTGGTTTAAAAAGAGCAGTTGTTTGCAGTTGTTTGAAATATAACATATTCAAACCAAAAAAACTAGATCGTGAGAAGAATTTATCAAATCAAATTAAATCTCATTGAGAATCATAGGCTTAAAAAAATAAGACTAAAAATTTTTTATCAAAGTGGACAAAAGAATTTAATGAAGCACAATGCCAATGGGACAATGATCCGACCCTAAAATATCCTTAAGAATGAAACTCTCCTTCAGGCAAGGGCGTAATGACTTAGAAATGCAGAAGTAATCGATTCTCCAGCCGATATTTCTTTTACGACAATTATTAAATTGACTCCACCAGGTATAATATCCGCCATCCTTATGAAATTCACGAAAGGTATCGATAAAACCGGATCGAATCATCCTGTCAAACCCTGCCCGCTCCTCTTTGGTAAAACCGTGATTTCTTTCATTCCCCTTGGGGTTAGAGAGATCAATCTTCTGATGGGCTACATTCATATCCCCGCAGAAAACGACCGGCTTACTTTTTTCTAATTTTTTAAGAAATCCGAGGAAATCCACGTCCCATTCTTGGGCTCGATATGGAAGACGCTCTAATCCTCTTTTCGAGTTCGGCACATAAACATTAACCAGAAAAAATTCATCCAACTCTAAAGTGATGATCCGTCCTTCCTGATCATGTTTTGCAATGCCCATACCATAACTCACATTCCTTGAAGTTATCTTTGAAAAAATGCCAGTTCCCGCGTAACCGGGTTTTTTTCCAGCGCTCCAGAATTGCTGGTATTGTCCGTTAACCTCCAAACGAAAATCCCTGTTGGGCGGCTTTGTCTCTTGCAGGCACAGAATATCTGGTTTAAATTTCTTCAAAAAACCATCAAATCCTTTAGTCAAAACCGACCGGATGCCATTGACATTCCACGATAAAATTTTCAAGCATTTTCCCCCGCGGTATAAATCAATATTTCTTTATCTTAATATCAGTCCAATTTTCTTTAAGGAATCTCAGCACCTTCTCGGCACATTTTGAGGATAGACTCTTTATGGATTCCACAAGTACCACTTCCGTGTAGGGTATTTCCCGGCTAAAACTTAAGATTAACTCGCCATTTTCAACCTCAACCATCTGAACATGCAAAGACAGGACTTGATCATTTTTAAAGAATGAACCGAAAATGAGGGCATTAACCGCATACATCTGCTCGATCTTTGCCCTGCGCTCGATCCCCCTATCCTCCGGAGAAAAATCTACCGGCCCATAACTATCGGGATGGGTTAACTCTAAATCCACCACCCACTGCTCATCATTTCTTTCTCTACGATAAATTTCAAAAATCGTTTCTTTTGATAATTCTTTAACAAATTCATCATATATCAACCAACGGGTGTCCCCACCTCCTTCTGTAAATGGCATAACCAAGACCTTTTTATAGACATATTCTCGTGATTCATGGATTCTTGGTTGAGGCGTTGTGATACAGCCTTCAGTAAGAAAACACAAGAGGAAAAAAATGAATAATCTTTTCATATGCCCCCCTTCGGAAATTTTATCTACTGATTCTTGGTTCTTCTTTTCACCCAATGAAATGGTAAATAATAGAGATAAAGTGAGAGAATAAGCACAGCTTCTAGACCGATAATATACCATGGCCAGGGGCCTAAATAATCTAGCAAGGATGGCTGGGAGGGCTTATGACACAGATAAAGATAATTGGCTTTTAACAACCAATTCACAAAACCGATCAAAAGAGCATAGATATTTGTAATCCACCAAACCCTCCCTAATGAGGAACGAGTAATCCTGAGTTGATACCCAACAGCCAGATAAATGACGGAGATAATAATAGTCCCATGGGTGATGAAAAATTTTATAAATTGGGCAAGATCGGA
>CAYJUK010000178.1:0-4584 GCA_964373335.1 uncultured Planctomycetales bacterium
ATTCCTAAAACCCTTAACGTCTTGGGATCAACAATCAATTTCGTAAAACCATCCGGACGATTCAGGGTAATGGCACGGCCGGATGCCCCCCAGGGGAATTTTTCGATTCGAATAGGAATATTGAGTTTCGCGGCTTCGGATTCCGTCATCCCGCACCAGGCGATCTCCGGATCGGTAAAGACAACTGCGGGAATGGCCCGGGGTTCAAAGGCCACTTTATGCCCGGCGATGGCCTCCACGGCAACTCGTCCTTCGTGCGAGGCCTTGTGAGCGAGCATCGGTTCCCCGGCAATATCGCCAATGGCATAAATGTTCGCATCGGTTGTCTGCCGCTGGGCGTTCACTTCGATGATCCCGCGTTCATTCACCTTGACCTTAGTATTTTCCAGTCCTAGACCAGCGGCATTGACCCGTCGTCCGATGGCCACGAGAACCTTATCGTAAGTTTTGGTCAGGCTGGCTGCTTTTTCATCCGTCATCGTGACGGCAATGCCTTCAGCCGTTTCTTCCATCTTGGTGACTTTTCTATTCAGGAGAATCTCTTCAAATAAAGTCAGCAAGCGTTTGATTAAGACCTGCGCCAGATCGCGGTCAGCTCCGGGGAGAAGACCGGAGGTCATCTCAACGACGGAGACCTGGCTCCCCAGTTCCCGATATACTGTCCCCAATTCTAAGCCAATGTACCCGCCGCCGATGATTAAAAGTTTTTTGGGGATATCTTTTAATTCCAAGGCCGTGGTTGAGTCCAAGACTCGAGGAGACTTTGGCGCGATGGTGAGTTGGATGGGAGAGGAGCCCGTCGCGATAATAGCGTGAGTGAAGGAAATTTTTTCTTCTTGACCGTTGGTCTTCTTGACATTTAAGGTGGTTGAATTGAGAAAGGCGGCCTGCCCCTGGATATAACTGACCTTGCGCTGTTTGCCCAGCTGTCCTAATCCATCGGTTAATTTATTAACCACCCCTTCCTTCCATTGACGCAGTTGATTGAGATCGATCTTGGGTTGAGGAAATTCAATCCCCATCTTTTTTGATTCGCGCGCCTCGGAGATGACCTTAGCGGCATGCAAAAGCGCCTTGGAGGGGATGCAGCCTCGATAGAGGCATACGCCTCCGGGGTTTTTGTCAAGATCGATCAAGGTCACCGGGATGCCTAAATCTGCGGCTAAAAAAGCAGCGGCATATCCTCCGGGCCCGGCTCCTACGACAGCTAATTGGATATCACTATTAGATGAGTTCATATTGGATTAGTAATTTATGATTAGTGATTTGGAGTTTCTGTTCTATTTATTTCCCCATCTCCAGCAGGAAGGGCTGTTGAATAGCCTCACAGATCCAGCGCAAGAATCTCGCCCCATCGGCTCCATCAATCAGCCGATGATCATAAGACAGTGACAAGGGGAGCATGAGCCGGGGGACAAATTCATTTTCCCGGTAGACCGGTTCCCATTGGCTGCGGGAGAGTCCTAAGATCGCGACCTCCGGCCAATTCACAATTGGGGTAAAACTGGTGCCGCCGATGCCTCCCAGATTGGTCAGGGTTAAGCAGCCTCCCTGCATCTCTTCGATCGTTGTCTTTTTGTTTCTGGCACGTTCGGCGATCCCATTAAGTTCGACGGCAATCTCAATAATCGACTTTTGATCCACATCCCGGATGACCGGCACAATCAATCCGCGATCCGTATCCACCGCCACTCCCAAATGATAATATTGTTTATAAATGATCTCATTGCGGGCCATATCGACACTGGCATTGAACTGCGGGAAGACCTTTAAACCGGAGGCAATCACTTTGAGAAGAAAGGGACTGATGGTCAACTTGCGTTCTGCTGTTGAGTAGTTTTTACGAAGTTTTTCTAATTCGGTGATGTCAGCCTTATCAAATTGAGTTACATGCGGGATTGTTGTCCAGGCGTTACTCAAGTGTTCCGCGGTTTTCTTGCGTATATTATTCATGGGCTGCCGGTTAATCGTCCCCCATTTGGCGAAGTCCGGGAGGGGTCTTGAGACAGCCGATTCAGCGACGGCTTGAGCAGATCGACCCAAATTCAATTGTTTAGCATAGCCTTTCACATCCTCCAGGGAGATACGGCCGCCAGAACCAGTCCCAGGAACAGCGGAGATATTGATTCCGATCTCGCGGGCGAAGCGCCGGACAGAAGGCGCGGCAGGGACATCTTTCTCTGCTGGAAGCGAGGAGGGAGTTGACTTGCCAGCCGGCTGCGCCGCCGATGAAGGAGATGGAATATTCTCGGTTGATGGTCCAGCCGTAAAGGTCTTAGACTTTTCTTCAACCCGGGTTTCTTGAGAGGACACTGGCGGAGGAGGTTTCACCGAAGGCGGTTCCGTCTTCTTGGTCTCGGAAACAGGGACGGCAGAAGATGTGTCAATCCGCATGATCACTTGGTTAACCTTGACCTCGGCTCCTTCCTTAATCAATATTTCCTTGATCACTCCGGCTACCGGGGAGGGGATCTCAATGGAGGCCTTTTCCGTTTCCAGCTCGATCAAGGTCTGCTCCTTCTTAACGATACCCCCAACCGCTACGGCAATCTTGACAACCGTCCCGGTTTTGATATTTTCACCTAATTCTGGGATTTTAAATTCGGTAAGCATGAGTGAGTTCTCCAGTTGTCCAGTTGTCCAGTTCAATGAGTTGGCGAGTTATCCAGTTCTCCAGTTGTCCAGTTGTCAGATCAACTGGCCAACTGATCAACTGGCCAACTGATCAACTGGCCAACTGGTCAACTGGCCAACTGATCAACTGGCCAACTGGCCAACTGGTCAACTGGCCAACTGATCAACTGGCCAACTCGTCAACTTATCATCGGATTCGCTTTGTCCGGATTGATCTGTAAATCTTTTTGCGCTTTTTGAATCACATCCGAATTGATTGACTTCTCTCGATACAAGCTTCCGAGGGTAGCAAAGACGATATGCCGGGCATCAACTTCAAAAAAGTCGCGCAGGGCCTTTCGGCTTTCGCTGCGGCCAAATCCATCAGTGCCCAAAGAAACGAGCGGCTGGGGAATCCATCTGGCGATCCCGTCCGGAAGGATCTTCATATTATCCGAGGCGGTTACCAGGACTCCTTCTTCCTTGGCCAGGCATTGGGTAAGATAAGGGACTTGAGGGGTCAGCGAAGGATTCAGTAAATTCCATCGTTCCACATGGATGGCTTCCCGCCGTATTTCATTGTAACTGGTGATGCTCCAGATATCAGTCGAAACTCCGTAAGTTTCCTCAAGGATCCTTTGGGCTTCAATGACCTGATTCATAATGGCGCCGCTTCCGAAAAGATGAGCCCGCAGCTTTCTTTTTTTCATTTCCGAGACCTTGAATTTATACATCCCCTTGATGATCCCTTCTTTAACTCCTTCGGGCATGGGCGGCATGGGATAATTTTCGTTGCCGACGCTGAGATAATAAAAGCAGCTTTCCTGCTTATGATACATCCGATCAATCCCATCCCGGATAATCACAGCTAATTCATAAGCAAACGCTGGATCATAGGCCTTGCAGGTTGGGACGGAAGATAAAAGCACGTGGCTGTGGCCGTCCTGATGCTGCAACCCTTCCCCGTTAAGGGTGGTTCGTCCGGAGGTGGCGCCTACTAAGAATCCCCGGCAGCGCATGTCCGCTGCTGCCCAGATGAGATCTCCCACCCGCTGCGGACCGAACATCGAATAATAGGTATAGAAAGGAATCGTATTGACTCCTATCGTGGAATAAGCCGTGCCCGCCGCTATGAAAGAGGAGATGGCGCCTGCCTCATTGATCCCCTCTTCCAGGATCTGGCCGTCCTTGATCTCTTTGTAGTAAATGAGGCTGTCTCGATCTACCGGTTCATAAAGCTGGCCCACGTGGGAATAGATGCCGCATTGTCGGAACAAGGCCTCCATGCCGAAGGTGCGGGCCTCATCCGGGATAATCGGGACAATGAGTTTGCCGATGTCCCGGTCCTTAAGAAGTTTAGTGAGGATTCGAACATAGGCCATGGTGCTGGAGACCTCCCGGCCTTCGGTCCCTTTATAAAATTCTTCAAACAATTCCTCTGGGGGAGCGGGCAATGGAGTGCTTTTCTCAAAGCGACGCGGAAGATATCCCCCTAATTTTTCCCGGCGTTCTCTCAAATATTTCATCTCGGGAGAATCCTCCGCAGGACGATAGAACGGGGCCTTGACGACTTCTTCATCAGAAAGAGGGATGTTAAATCGGCTGCGAAATTCTTTCAGTTCATCCTCATTGAGTTTTTTCTGCTGATGGCTGATATTTTTGCCCTCCCCGCTTTCCCCCAAGCCATATCCTTTAACAGTCTTGGCAATAATAACGGAGGGTGCCCCTTTAAATTCAGAAGCCGTCTTGTAAGCCGCATAAACTTTTTCCGGATCGTGGCCGCCGCGCCGCATCTTCCAGAGCTGTTCATCGGAAAGGTGCTTGACCATTTCCAGCAGTTTGGGATGAACGCCAAAGAAATCCTTACGGATATATTCGCCGGATTCTACGGTATATTTTTGGTATTGGCCGTCAACGACCTCACCCATCCGTTTGGCCAAAAGACCTTCGGTGTCCTTCTCTAATAAGGGA
>CAYJUK010000179.1:0-4581 GCA_964373335.1 uncultured Planctomycetales bacterium
ACGGAATGAAACCTGAACCCTTTCGTATATATAGACAACTGTCGTTTTGAGAAGTCTAAGCATTCTTTATCTTGATCCATTAAAATAAAATCAATCTCTTTATCAGTTGAAAAACCCTCATCTAATAGTTCTCTAACTTCCCGAGAGGATCCACAAGCTATATTAAGGATTCTCAATTTCTTAGCTCTATTCAATTTAATGAATTCCTTTAACATTCCCTTCATTGCATTCTTACGATCTCTCACGGCCTGGACATATTCTGTCTTAAGCAAAAATTGATCAAATAGAAATCCTATTGTTCCCTTCTCAGCAATCGGCCGATTATCATACATTGCTTCTATAATTTTATAATCACCCGCATAGCCTTTGGGCTTTGTATAACCACGATTACAAAGGGGGCTTGACATGATGTACTGTCGAATATGCTCACGAAATATATTTTTTATCTGATTTCTCGTACTAACATTTGCTATTTGTAAAGTTTGGCTATTAAGTTGGGTAAGATGGGAATGAAACGTATTTGAAAATTCTTTTTCGTTTTTTCTTCGAGATTTTGTTATCTGGTCTAAATATTCTTTTATTCTCTCTATCCGCCCCAGCGTCTCGATATACTTTTCTTCCTCTTCTTGATTACCTGCAGATTTCAATAGACTTGATTCTATTTTTGAATACATTAGGCTATACCCTCATTTGAGCAGAGGTTTTATTTCCTTAATAACCGAATTAATAGTCGTCAATAATGGGAACTTATCTTCTTCAATGCGAACCCCAAATGTTTTTTCCAAAGCAACTGAGATTTCCAAGACCTGTATGGAATCCATACCCAAGTCTTTAATAAAATGCGCATTTGAAGAAATTTCCTTTGGGTCCATCCCGGATATTTTGCTTATGATCTCCTTTATCTGCTCTTCTAAATTATTGGATTTTTTAGGTGACATACCTTCCTCCTCGTCATCTAATTTTTTTTAGGACTAAACACGCATTATTGCCGCCAAAGGCAAATCCATTATTCAAGGCAATCCTCACATTGCGTTTTCTTGCCTTATTCGGCACACAATCGATATCACATTCTGGATCTGGGGTTTCAAAATTAATAGTCGGCGGAGCCATACTTTCATTGATCGCCAAACAGCAGGCAATAGCCCCCATGGCTGATGCGGCTCCCATTGTATGACCAATCATGGATTTTATTGAACTAACCAATACCTCCTTATTTTTTTCTTTTAGAATTCTTTTAATGGCTTGGCTTTCAGCTTTGTCATTATGCAGTGTTCCTGTCCCATGCGCACAAATATAGTCTATTGACTTAATGTCAATGTTCGTTTTGCGAATCGCATCATTCATACAATGAAAAATACCGTCAGCTTGTGTATTTGTCATATGATATGCATCACAACTTGTGCCGTAGCCTAAAACTTCAGCATAAATCCTCGCTCTTCGCGATAAAGCCCTTTCTAGAGTCTCCAACACCAATATTCCAGCGCCTTCCCCCACAATCATCCCTTTTCTATTCTTGTCAAAGGGCTGACATTTTTCAGGGGCATATGAACGTAATTGATTAAATCCGGTAAATGCTATATACGAAAAAGGATCTGCCCCGCCTGCCAGAACTACTTCCGCCTCATCCTCTTGAATCAAATCATACCCTGCACCGATGGCATAATTACCAGCAGCACAGGCTGTCGTAAAAATCCGTGCCGGCCCTTTAAGTCTGTAGTAATCTAAAACTACGGTGGCTAAATTCATCACCGGGTATTGGCAAATCGTAATCGAGTCCAATCCTTCGATGCCACTTTTGAGATAACTTCTATCTAAGTCTTCTACCGACGGAATCTCACCGAGAGTGGTCCCCACACAAAATCCGACACATCTTCCTGATAGCGCCTCTTCTTTCAAATCAGCATCTTTCAAAGCTAATTTCGTAGCTGCTAAAGTCAATTGAGAACACCGTCCCAAGGTTTTTAACTGTTTTTTATCAATATAGTTTTCCGGGAGAAAGTCCTTAACCTCCCCACCCTTATGCGTTTGATGTTTCGAAGTGTCAAAGGAGATAACGTCAGAAATCCCGGACTTCCCTTCTTTAAGACTCTTCCAAAAAGCTTCTTTACCAATGCCAATGGAAGAGATAACCCCGATTCCCGTTATAACGATTCTTTTCTTCATCATTCACAGTATCGTTTTAAAATTAATGTTGTGTTTAACCCGCTATTGCAAAAGGTATTAATTAAGGCCGTTTTTATTTTTGCCTTCCGTGACTTATTGACTACATAATCTAAATCCAATTGTGGATCCTTCATGGCATAATTGATTGTTGGTGGCAGAAAATTATTTCGCATCGCCCCAACTACGGCTATCACTGATAAAGCTCCTGCGGAGCTATAAGTTTCACCGATCATCGATTTAATTGAACTAACAGGTATTCTAAATGAGTTTTGGCCAAAAACTTTTTTAATTGCCTGAATTTCTTGAGCATCGCCTTTAGCAGAGGAATTAGCATTCGCGCAGATATAATCAACATCTTCGGGATTTAAATCAACTCTCTTTAGGGCACACATCATGGCGGCCACCATTCCTTCATTAGATTTACCTGCATGATGTGGATCATGCGTGGAAGCTATTGACAAAACTTCACCGTAAATGTTTGCCTTCCTTCTTTGAGCCGATTCAAGATCTTCGAGAATAACAACCCCCGCCCCTTCGGAAAGAACAAATCCATTTCTGCGGGCATCAAACGGACATGAAAGATTTTGGCTCCCTCTCTTTAATCCAGCCAAATGACCAGATTTATAAAATCCTAAAAAAAGTTGTTCACTAAAATCCTCAACTCCGCCAGCCACAATCATTTTTTGATCATGAAGCCGAATAGCCTTTACTCCATAATCAATCGCATCCAAACTTCCACACATCCCCGTTGAAATAGTTGAATTTAATCCCTTAATATTAAAACGAATGGAGATTCGACTTGCAGCGGCATTCATGACCGTGTTAGGAAATAAGGAGGGATTTGCAAGACGTGGGCCGTCAGTCAACGCTTCTTGGTCAAATTTCGAAGAACAATTAAGTGCAGCAAAGGTTGAGCCGATAGAAACTCCAACATCATGTGTATTTTCTTCAGTAATCTTAAAACTCGCGTCCTCTAAGGCTAATTTCGCCGCCGTCAATACGAGTTTTGCGGCACGATCTAAATTAACCAATGCCTTTGCAGAAAAATAATCTACTGCTTTAAAATCGGTTATCTTTCCAGCAGCTTTATTTGTGTAATTCTCAATATCAAACGTTTTAATTATCCTTATTCCAGATTTTCCCGCTTCTAATGCCTTCCAATAAACCTCTTTGCCTACACCTATAGGCGAAACCACACCAACACCCGTTATAACAATGCGTTTTCTGATCATCCTTTACCTTCCGTAGCTTGTTTAAGCAAAAAATCTTCCACTATTCGTTCGTAGGCACCAATGATTTTCCCTGCTTTACGCCAACGGAAAATATAAACAGGATAGACACCTAGCCTTCCCGCTAAGGCTCGGCTGGATAAGCTATTTTGCTTTCTGTACTTCTCTAATCTTTTTAGAGTTTCTTTGCTCATTTTCACCCGATAACAATTGTTAATATATTATCAATTGTTATCATACTTATCTACTTTTTTTCTTATTTATTTTTCTTTAAAGAATAATTAAAAATTTTTCTTGGGGGGATTAAGGAAAGGCTTCGGGCAGGTAAACATAAAGGTGACAGTCACCAATGGGGGACACTCAAGCAATCCCTTTTTGTTTTTTATATTTAAACCAGCTTGATCCTATAACATGATCTTGGGTGAACATGCTGCGATCATCTAAACTGATATCATCCGGCATCGTAGCGCCTTCATATTCATCAATCATTTCATCCAAACGCAATCCAGCATAATGCCCGGCGGAGCTGTGCGCCCATTGTTCTTCATTATCGACAATGCCCGCTTTGACCGGATTCTGTTCTATGTCCCTTGGGTACCCGGTACGGATTCCTAAATTATTTATTTTCACCATTTTCATTCTTTACTTTTGCCTTTCCATGAAGCCCGCGGTCCCGTCCGTGATTCAATTTTGACCATAGCTTTTGTTTCTGGATCCATTACGAATAGATCCTTAAAATCGTCATAAGAACCCCTATCAACAAGAAGCCATCGGCCGTCAGGCGACCAAAGAAATGAACCAGTCAAATCGTAAAGTTTTTTTGGATTTGGTTTTAGTAGAAGCGTTTTATTTGAACCATCCGAATTAATCAAATAGTAATTGTCATCCTGACCATGGAAAACAATTTTGTTACTTGCGGGAGACCATGTAGGAAAATATCCACGGTCAAGAGATCTTGTGGTTTTGGTAACAAGTGATAAGATCCTTATTTCTATATCAAGGGGAGGTTTCCTATTATGCGAAACTGTATAAAGAATTTCATCTCCCGCAGGGGACCAGATTTGATCATTAGCTATAGGGCCGCCGGAACCGGGTAAATCAAATGTTTCTAAAACTTTGTCCGCCATAGAAAATATAAAAAGCTTAGTTGGCAGTTCTGGACGATTGAAAAATGGTTCTTCCGGCCATT
>CAYJUK010000180.1:0-4559 GCA_964373335.1 uncultured Planctomycetales bacterium
TGCTGCCTATTGATATCCGCCGAAGCAGAAATATTGAATCAACCGATGAATCAGGGCTTACCCGCCGCGTCCGGGGTAAATCATTGCGATTCCCATAAGACCAACGCTGACCACTCTGGAAAGAAGCATCAATGTGAATGTCCTAAGTTGCAAGGCATTTTAGCTAAGGATTTCGACATCTTCACAGCAGCGGATGTCGTTTTATATTTTTATAATCATCAGATTATCCAGGGGAGAATTTTTTCAGCTTTTGTTGTTCCAAATTGTTATAAGATGCTCTCGGGGCAATCTCCCCCGCAGTTTTCATTATCCCCAATCCCTCTCTATATCAAAAATCCCACGTTGCGTATTTAATCTGACTCTTCCCATCAGCGGTTTCCTTTTTTTCTCAAGAAGGGCATTTTTTTATTCCAAACAAGAAGTGCAAATCAATTCTATTATGAAAGTGTATATGAAAATGCGAATAACAAAATTAACGATTTTTCTAATTCTTATTGGGACAGTATCAGGCTGTGCCTCTGTTTCAACCCGGAAAGAATTAAGTGACATGCAAGGTAAGATTGAGCAGCGGACACAGAAAAAGTTGGACTGGAATTTTAATTCTAAAGATGAAGAGACCATACAACAAAAGATAAAAATTGCCCTGCAAGGCAAATTAACGGTTGATACGGCTGTTGAGATTGCTCTTATTAACAATCCTTCTTTGCAGGCCTCTTTTGAAGAATTGGGGATTGCTAAAGCAGATTTAATTCAGTTCGGGCTGCTTAAAAATCCTTCTTTCCAAGGGAGTTTTCGAGAACCTAGCAATGACGGTGAAACGAACACGGAGTTTGAAGTCAAGCAGGATGTCCTTAATCTCTTAACATTCCCTTTGCGTAAAGGTTTAGCTAACACTCAGCTTGAGCAGGTTAAATATTCAATTGGAGAAGCGGTGCTGCATCTCGTTAGCGAGGTAAGAAATGCCTACTACACCTTACAGGCTACCAAACAGATGCAGGCCATGCAGCAAAAGATTATTAAGGTGGAAGAATCAGCTTTAGAATTGGCGCAGCGTCAGTTTGATGCGGGCAATGTTAATGATTTAGTTCTTACCGGTCATCAACTTGCCTTTAATCGAGTTCAACTGGATCTGAGACAAAGAGACGTGGAAGTTAATGACTCAAAAGAATATTTAGGACGTTTGCTGGGATTATCTAACCAAGACATGAATTGGGACATTGATGACAGCCTTCCCTATATATCCGAAGAGGAGCCCGCGGTTGAAGTTTTAGAAACAAAAGCAATGTTACAAAATTTTGATCTCTTGATGGCTCAACAGGAAGTCAAGGCCATGAAAAAGGCTCTAAACGTAAGCCGTGTTAATGTGCTTCCAGAGATTCATGCGGGTTTTAATACTGAAAAAGAATCCAACGGCGAACGATTGGAGGGACCAGTGTTTGAAATGGAAGTTCCGCTTTTTGATCAAAAACAAACCTTCGTGGCTCGTTCAAAGGCGCAGTTAAGACACAGCCAGGAGCGTTTAAGAGCTAAGGAAGATGAGGTGATCTCTGAACTGCGTTCCAAATATAAACGGTTACAGACTGCAAAAGGCATGGTTGAGATTTATCTTAAATCTGTTTTGCCTCTCCATGCTCAATTGATCGATTCTCTTCAGAAGCATTATAACTTCATGCTTGTCGGGGTCTATGATCTTTTAAATGCTAAAAAAGAAGAAATCGAATCGTATCATAAGTTCATTGAAAGTTTAAAGGAATACTGGATTCTTCGTTCTGAGCTGGAACTTTTGGCAGGCGAGAAGATCGATTATATTCCCGCGGAGAACCCTTCAATGGATGGACCGACTAAAACTCCAGCGCTGGAGCATCATCACAATCAGGCTAATCACGGAGGAAAATAATGAAAAAAAGAAGTATAATTGCCATTTTTTTGCTGAGTATTTTTATCAGCATTTCTTCACAGAACAATATCATAGCCTTTGCGTCCTCATCAGATATGGATCAAAAGAAATTGCCTTACACCCCGGTTATAACGCCTAACGGCAGCACATTGCCATGGACTTTGGATGAAGATGGCTCAAAAGTTTTTCGTTTGACCGTTGATGAATGTAAGAATGAAATAGCGCCCGGAATGGTTATCAATGCATGGTGCTATAACGGCCAGACGCCCGGGCCTACTTTTGAGGTGGTGGAAGGGGATCAGGTCAAAATTTATGTCACTAATCAATTGCCGGAACAAACCGCTGTCCATTGGCATGGCGTTCTTTTGCCTAATGGAATGGACGGGGTTTCGGGATTAACCCAAAAACAGATTGAACCAGGAGAAACGTTTCTGTATGAGTTTACGCTTAAACAGCACGGAACTCAGATGTATCATTCGCATGGAGATGAAATGGTACAAATGGGATTAGGGACAATGGGATTTTTTATTATTCATCCTCAGCACCGCGATAAAAAAATTGATCGGGATTTTGCCATTTTTTTAAATGAATGGTTTGTTCATCCTGCGACTGCTACCCCTGACCCCAATGTCATGACGGATTTTAATATTTTTACTTTTAACAGCAGGTCCTTTCCGGGAACAGAGCCTTTGGTTGCAAAAACCGGAGACCGAGTCAGAGTCCGCATTGCCAACGTTGGACAAGAGTCACATCCGATCCATTTGCATGGATTCAATTTTAAGATTGTTGCAACTGACGGGGGAGATATTCCTGAGTCAGCTCAATGGCCGGAAACAACGGTTGTCGTTTTTCCGGGTCAAACACGGGATTTCGAGTTTGTCGCTGATGCCCCCGGGGACTGGGCTATGCATTGTCACCGCCGACATCATCCGATGAATGCGATGGGTCACGATATTCCCAATATGATTGGTGTCAGCCAAAAAGGCATCGAAGAAAAAGTAAGAAAACTTCTTCCTGAATATATGGCCATGGGAGAAACAGGTATGGATGAGATGGTTGAAATGGGAATGGAAGGACCCGCAAATACCTTGCCGATGATGGGAGGCGAAGGACAATTTGGCCCGGTAGGTATGGGAGGGATGTTTACTGTCCTAAAGGTGAGGGACAATTTAACCGATTATAAAAATCCCGGGTTATATGATCATCCTAAAGGAACTGTAGCCAGTGAAGCAGGAGGTGAAATAGAGAGAAAAGATGAAAAATCAAACGAATACGTTTGTCCAATGCATCCGGAGATTCATCAGCCGCAACCGGGGAAGTGTCCTAAATGCGGGATGAATTTAAAACTTCAACCAGTAACACAACACTAACCCTAACAGAGGGTCAACCCCATCTTTTGGGGTAAAGGAGAGAATCAAATGAGATTAAAATTGATTATTACCGCTATGTGGGTGCTGCTGGCTAGTGGAGCCTTTGTTTGGGCTCAGGAAGGACAGGATCATGAGGTAAGAAAGGTTATTGAGGTTGGCAATGAGATTTGCCCAGTGAGTGGTGATAAGCTTGAGAAGGGTGGTAAGATGGACGATCCGGTGAAATATGAATATCATTGGGAAGATTTATAACTTGTGCCGCGATATGCGCGCCAAGGACTTCAAGAAAGATCCGGAAAAATACAGTAAGATCGCGGAAGAAGAAGTTGAGAAGGCCGCAGCGAAAACCGAGAGCGGAGAAAATACCGATTCCGCTCCAGAATCTGAGCAGGCTGAACACACCGAAATCCATCAGCAAGACATAAGAGGACATCAAGAGATGGAGGAAGGGATTGGTCACGATGGCCATGATCATCATTAAACTTTGAAGGGAGGTGGATATGCTGGATTTTCTGCAGCCGATTCATCCCAAGGTCGTTCATTTTCCCATAGCACTCTTTATGACGGCCTTAGGACTGGATTTAGCCAGTTTTATTTTTAAAAAGGAGGGGTTGCATAAAACCGCTTTACACATTTTTATCCTGGCGGCTTTGATAGCCCCCCTGGTCGTTAGAACCGGGATTTGGGAAGAAACGAGACTTCATTTAAATCACCCCCTATTGGATCTACACAGACAATTTGCCCTGCGAACAATGTGGACGTCGTTAATGTCCTTGCCTGTTTTGTGGCTTATTAAAAAGAAAGCCCCCCAATTTTTCCGAACGTTTTTCATGATTTTGTTAATAGGGGTTGCGGTTTTTGTTACTCTGGCTGGTCATTACGGTGGCAGGATGGTTTATGAGTATGGGGTGGGGATTCAAGAGTAGCGGCAAAAAGCAGTATCATTACGCATTTTTTTACATAGAATAGCCCCTAGCGGTCAGCTGCACCAGGTGATAGGATTTTACTGCAGATAGAGCGATGTCTTCCCAAGTTTAAACCTCTATTTTGAAAATTTCGCCAAGAAAGGAATTGATATGCACGGAGAAGATGCAGGAAATTACGCTTACAGCATGTGGCCGGTCGTCATTTTTAATATATTTCTGTTTCTTTTTTTCATTATCAGTTTTATCGGCCCTCGAAAGAGATGGGAATGGCGGTCGATGGGGGCATTGACTGCCTTTATCGTTGCTTTGTTCACGGAAATGTACGGGTTTCCTCTGACCATATATCTTCTCTCAAGCGAGATCGGA
>CAYJUK010000181.1:0-4551 GCA_964373335.1 uncultured Planctomycetales bacterium
AATCCTCGATCTCTTCTTCGGTCACATAAAGGTATTGGGCAAATTCCCTCTTCTTATAATCAATGAATTCGCGCACCAGCGTCTGCTCCCAGAAGGACTTGATGGTATGGACAAATTTCTCCTCCCGGGCCAGGCCGCGGTTAACGGCTTCCTGGATGATGAGTTTCTTATCAATGATCCTGTCCAGATGCTCTTTTTCCGATTCCGGCGTGACATTGAACAGCGGATCCTGCCGGACCTTAATGGCGATATCCCGCTTGAGATCAGAGGTAAAGACCGGCTCTTTATTCACATAGGCAATAACATCGTTATCCGCGGAATCGATCCCTGGAGGATTCCCGCAGCCCAGGGAAGTGATGAGAGGAGAAAAAATAACAACGAGGAATAGAGATGATCTTTTTATAAATCCCATCGTGCGTCTGATCTCCTTACTGAACATCCCAAACCCCGGTCCCGGCTCCAGAAAACGTTCCCGAGGGAACATCGAATGTGCCCGCCGCGGCGCCATCGAAGCTGATCCCCGTATCGGTGGAACCATTGACGTCAGCCTGCCACTGGCTGGCAGCCCATTCGCTACCGGTCAGGGTGGCGTTGACCGTACCGATCACATTGCTGGTGGCACTATCGATCAGATTTCCATTAGCATTAATACTAAAGGCGTCCCCGGTGGGGCCGGTAAAATCCCCGATTAAGTTAGCCACCCAGATGCCGCTGGCCGCGGCTGGATCCATAATAAAAAAATCGATAAAAAAGTTTTGCAGGGTCAGGGTTCCCCCGGCCTCGAATGTCCCCCCGCCATTTAATAAAGAGGTATAAATTTCGCTAATGGGAACCTCCGGGGTCCCCAAGGCTGCGAGATCATCCGCCGGGCCAGCCAGGTCCAGCAGATCATCCACTTCCACCCATTCGCCGGTCGAGGCCGCCTGCCAGACCGCCTCTTCCTCAAGATCAACATAATTCCCGATGACCTCACCGATTAAGCTTCGGCCTTGCAGCCGGCCATTTTCTCTCAGGACAATCCAGAGGGCATGCAGTTCTCCTTCCAAAATGTTATCCGACCATTGTGTTCCGGTGATGCCTCCGAGGAACGAACCTACGACTTCATCATTTGTCGCTTCCCCATCAAACGGTGTTCTCGTCAATCCGGTTAATTCGGGAAGCTGCCAGTTGTCAGAAGTGGGATTCTCAAACGTCCCCTGGATGCTAAAACCGAAAACACCAACATCCAAATCATCCAAATGATAAATTAATCCGGTTAAACTGTCTTCTTGAATATTCCCTCCCGCCTGAAAGTTTCCTGAATCCGTAGATCCTAGAAGTTCATTCCATTCAACAAAGGGAATCAGGGCATCCGGATTAAATCCGCCAGCCTGAGCCGGATCGAGCATAAATGTTCCTTCCAGTTGATAGGCGCTGACCGGACTATCGGCATAGGTCCCGGCCAGATCACCATGGAATATCCCCCTATTGCCTTGCGGATCTGTATAAAACCCATAGGCCGTACCAGCGAGGATATTATCATGGCCGACTCCACCGGAGATACCAACAAACGCCCCTGCCTGACCATCGGCATCGGGGAATGTCGTAAACAATGGATTAATGGAAGAGTGCGTTTGGCTGTAAAAGGCGCCTCGTCCAGGATTAATAAAATTGATCAGGACACCTTCATTGGCATGCCAAATAAAGGGCTGAGAATCATTTTTCTGCAGTTCTCCAATGGAGACGAAATGAGCGGTTTGATCATCCCAGAGTGAATCCGTCAGTCCCAGCAATCCATGCAATCCATCGTCGGAACTGTCCTGTCCGAATTGACTTATACCGAAGAAAAAATCCCCGCTGGAACTCAAGTCGGCAGCATCGGTGTAGCTTCCCGTGCTTAACGCCTGCCATCGCTGACCCTCTTCCTCATACGTCCCCAGCAGATCCCCGTGGAATGTCCCATAGTTCTCGAAACTCAGATAGACCCCATCAATGACAGCCGCGAACTCATTATTCTGTAAGGCATCCCCCGTCAGAGAGCCCAAAATAAAATTTTCTTCCTGGAAGATGTCGTCTTGGACAGCGATCCCTCCCAGATCGGTCATCCAGGGCCCTGTCGGCACACTCCCAAATGTCCCGGCCGAATAGCCCAACCATAATCCCCAATCCTGATCTTCGATCTGGGCCGCAATTACGTTAATCGTTCCTTGGATAGAATGATCACCGCTGATGTTTCCTTGCAGGACATCATTTTCCCCTTCCCCGATGGCATCCCCATTTAAAAGATCCGCTGGTGAATAACTTGTTGGAAGGTCAAATGAGATATTCAGATGCCCGTCCGCTTCAAACATTCCTATCGATGGATCAAAACTCCCTCGCAGATCCGTGGTACTCAAAGTTCCGGCTAGAAATCCTCCGTTACCATCCGGCCGGATATAGATCGCATTGAGCAAACCAGCCATGACGTCAACCACCCTGACTCCTTCCGCTAAGCCCAGATACCTGGCTCCGTTATCATATTCTCCTTCAATTGTCCCTTGCCATAACCAAAGCGGCGATTCATCTTGCGGTGGAGGAAGAATAGCTGTACCGTTTAAATCAAATGCCTTATTAGTCGTAAATAAAAGATCCTCTGATTCCAGTGATCCGTTGATTGAACCAACCCCGAATTCGAATTGGTTGAGCTCGCTTTCATACCCGCCAAAACCGGCTGCCAAACTGCCTAACAAAAAGCCGGGTTCTCCGCCTCCCTCAGGCGGCTCAGGCGGTGCCTCTGGCAGCGGAGGTGTTGTCTCCGGGGAGGAAGAATCACCCGTTGTCGAACCGTTGGAATCGGCCAAATCGGTCAAGGCAACGGTAATCGGGATCTCCAGGGTGAGATTTTCAGTCTGGTCTCCGGTCCCGGTATCCGCGGATGTGCCTTCAGCGGCCGATGCCGTTTCTCCCCCGGTTTCACCGACAGTCTCCACACTGGTACCGAGATCATAAAAATATTCCCCCGGCACGCCATCCGGCCGGGAATATCCTTCAACACCACTTCCCGGCTCCCACCCTTCCGAAAATTCCAGGCGCTCTTCACCCGAGACCGGGACCGGGTCCGAAACAGCACCCTGATCATCCGCAGAGGCACTTTGCCCCATGGGGACATCCTTAGTTATTCCCGTTATCAAACTGGTAATAAAACCAGGTCCCCCTTCAAAAAGCACCTTGGTAAGAAAAGGAGTTATTATCAAATACAACAAGGTTCCCCGTACCCCGCTGATGGCATGGGGTGTCTTGATTTGGAAGCTTGACCCGCCTTTGATATTCTCGATGGTGGCCTTGACTTTCCCCAAATCCGATTCAAATAGATTTTCATATCCGCGTGTCCCCGGGTCAATCAGGAGCTTGGTCAATGTGATCCGGGTATTAGATTTAAGATTGATCGAATTGCCGTTGTCAAATTTGATCTCAATCATCCCGTCATCGCCGGTCTCAAGAGTGCTGCCCATACCCACAACCTGATTGACCTCGATCAGCTGGGCCTCTTGACTCCCCTCTCGGGTCATCCTGACGCTGCCAGAGATCTTCGTGACGAGTCCTTCAATCCTGGTGATGTCCTGGTGAGAAACAACAGCCGGCGGATTGGTATCCTTTTCGTAAAAAGTTTTCTCCAGCTCAAAAAATGGCCGGGGACCTTTAGGGGCTTCGTCCAACGGCACGAGAACGCTGCTTCCCGGTGGAATCATCAGCGGAGGCATCTGAATATTGGGGTTGACCACCTGCAGACTGCCGGAGGAAACCAGCATCCCGCTGTTACCGGCTTGATAAAAAGCGAAGACATCCGACCCCTTGATGGTCCCGTGGGCGTTTGGGGTATTGATCTTAAAGTCAGCGCCGGCCATCTTTTCGATGATGGTTCTTATCTTTCCCCGCTCCAGCTCAATCGTCGCAGTCTGGCGCTTATCGTCCTCTGTCAGCTGATAATCCTTCACGTTGACCCGGGAGTTCTCCGCCAGACGCAGGATGGATTGGTCCTTAAACGTAATCTCCGCTTTGGAATGAGATTTGGTTCGGATAACATCCCCCAGCGAAATAACCTCATCTGTACGGGCAGGCACCGGCATCTCCGAACCCGGCTTAAAAATATCCACCCGTCCTTCCGCGTAAGTCATCCGGCCAACCTCCTGGGCCCAGGAATAAAAAGGCGAGCCCAGCACCATAAATACGGCTATTAAGACAACCATGCTTCTTCGTAAGGTATCAATCATTGTCATTCACCTTCCTTAAAGGAGGGATTTCTGGTTCATAAAGACCAGAGGTAAGACCGTAGTTAAAAAAACGGCGCGACGAGAAAATTTTAATACGAGTGTAAAAATGATTCTGTTTCACAAACTACTGCTTTGTCAGACAAGTCATTCCCTCCTGCCTTCCAGGAAGACGGGACTCCTTGACTATCAAAACTTAACTTCCACGCCCGTACTGTAAATATTTCGGTCGTACTCATATATAGCTATATTAGAATCTGCCTGCACGCGGGCATACTGCAGCTGAAATTCATAATCCTTGTAAAACTGATAGGTCAAAATGGCT
>CAYJUK010000182.1:0-399 GCA_964373335.1 uncultured Planctomycetales bacterium
TTTTTGACAGCTTGGGGAGCAGGGAATCCGGTGGCTGAGGTCAAAAAAATTAAAAATGCTGAACAGGCGGTTGTTGAGGGTCTGGGGACCTATAAAGCTTACCTTACGGCCGCGACCGAAGTTGATGCTAACGGTGTTTGGAAGGACGGCCAATGGCATGTTGTATTTGTCCGGTCTTTAAAGACTGCCGATAAGAAAGATTTACAATTGAGCGGAACTAAAATGGTTTCTATTGCATTCGCCGTTTGGGATGGCTCATCCCATGATCGTAACGGTCAAAAATCAGTGTCGATTTGGAATGAGTTAGTTGTTGGGCAATAAACCTAATTCCGGGAGGATGTTCAATGAAATCAGCACCCAGACCACCTAAAATGTATGAGGCATTTAATAAACGTTATC
>CAYJUK010000182.1:409-4538 GCA_964373335.1 uncultured Planctomycetales bacterium
AAAATAATATGAAATTGACCCGACGAGAATTCTTAAAAATTTCGGCAGCTTCTGGTTTAGGAACGCTTTTATTTTCAAATGGCTTTTCTCTTTGGGCGTTTGAAGCCGATCCGGCGATTGATAATCCCCTGGCCTATTATCCTAACCGTGATTGGGAAAAAATTTATCGTGACCAGTATCGTTATGACAGTAAGTTTTCGTGGGTATGTTCCCCCAATGATACGCATGCCTGCCGGGTTACGGCTTTTGTCCGTAACGGTATAGCCGTGCGTATGGGAAATACGTACGATTATCAGACTTACGCGGATATTTATGGTAATAAAGCAACGGCCAATTGGAATCCTCGTCAATGCGCCAAGGGATATACCTTTCACAAATTGGTCTACGGACCGTATCGATTGAAACACCCCATTGTCCGTCAAGGGTGGCGAGAGTGGGCTGATGACGGTTTCCCGGAACTGACGGATGTCAATAAAGAAAAATATAAGTTTAATTCTCGCGGGACAGATAGATTTGAAAAAGTTTCCTGGGACGATATTTATACCTACATAGGCAAGGCCTTAATTGCGATTGCCAAGCGTTATAACGGTGAAGAAGGCCGGCAGAGACTGTTGGCTCAAGGGTACCCTAAGGAAATGGTCGATTGTTTGGATGGGGCTGGAACTCGAACGATTAAAATGCGCGGGGGAATGGGGCTATTGGGTGTTTTTGGTAAATATGGGATGTACCGGTTATGCAATTCATTAGCTCTGTTGGATTCTTATCTTCGCGGAGTCGAGGAAAAGGACGCGAAGGCCGGCAGGACATGGTCCAACTATACGTGGCACGGGGATCAAGCCCCGGGACATCCGTGGGTTCATGGCCTGCAAAATGCCGACTGTGATTTTAATGATTTGCGATTTAGTAAGCTCATCATTCAGGATGGGAAAAATTTGGTTGAGAATAAAATGGTCGATAGCCATTGGTTCATTGAATGTATGGAGCGGGGAGCTAAGTTAGTGACGATCTCTCCCGAATACAGCCCGCCAGCGACCAAATCTGACTATTGGATTCCTATCCGGCCGCAAACGGATGCCGCCTTATTTCTGGGAATTACGCGCTTACTTATTGACAAGGGACAATATGACGAGAATTTCGTGCTCCAATTTACGGATTTTCCACTTTTAGTACGGATGGATTCTCTTAAGCGCCTCAGGGCGCATGAAATTTTTCCGAACTATGAATTGGGATTATCCCCCGATGGCCCGAGTTTTAAGTATCAGGGGCTAAAGAAAGAACAATATGAAAAATTAGGGGATTTTGTTATTTGGGACAAAGTGAGGAATCAACCGGCGGCGATCACGCGCGATGATGTGGGAGCGCAATTAATTAAAAAAGGACTTCAGCCAGCGCTGGACGGCCGCTTTAAAGTAGTCACTGTTGAAGGAAAAGAGATCGAAGTGATGACATTATTTTCCCTCTATAAAATTCACCTTAAAGATTACGATTTAGATTCGGTTGTTGAGATAACCCATGCGCCTAAAGATTTGATTGTTCAGTTAGCCGAGGATATCGCCACGATCAAACCGGCGGCTCTCCATCAAGGGGAAGGGATCAATCATTGGTTCCATGCGACACAGATGAACCGTGCCGCGTACTTGCCGTTTATGCTCACGGGCAATATGGGTCAGCGCGGTGCTGGGGTGTACGCCTGGGCAGGAAATTATAAAGCCGCTCTTTTCCAGGGATCGCCGTGGACCGGGCCTGGTTTTAAAGGATGGGTGGCCGAAGATCCGTTTCAACCGACCCTTGATCCTAACGCCCACGGGAAAGATGTCAAAGCCCACGCGTATTTTAAGGATGAAGAGCCGGCGTATTGGAATCATAGCGAGCGGCCGCTTATCGTTGAGACGCCGAAAGAAGGGCGTAAGGTTTTCACCGGGCAGACCCATATGCCTAGTCCGACAAAAGCCATTATGTACACGAACGTAAATCTTATTAACAACGCGAAACATTGTTATGAAATGATGAAAAATGTCAATCCGAATGTCGAGATGATTGTGTCCATTGATATTCAGATGACCGGGTCCATTGAATATTCTGATATTGCCTTGCCCGCCAACAGTTGGATTGAATTTGAAGGATTAGAAGTAACCGCCTCGTGTTCCAATCCGTTTTTGCAAATTTGGAAAGGCGGGATTCCCCCCGTTTTTGATAGCCGGGACGATATCATGATTCTGGCTCAAATTGCCGCAAAGTTAGGCGAACTGACAGGAGATAAACGTTTTTCCGATTATTGGAAATTCGCCTTGGAAAACAAACGCGAAGTTTATATTCAGAGGTTGTTGGACTCATCAACCACCACCACGGGGTATAAACTTGAGGATATTATGGCCGGGAAGTATGGTCCTTCGGGCGGAGCGCTCATGCTTTTTAGGACGTATCCCCGCATTCCATTTTGGGAACAGATTCATGAAAGCCAACCGTTTTATACAGATACGGGCAGGCTGCACGCCTACGCTGATGTTCCTGAAGCTATTGAATATGGGGAGAATTTTATCGTCCATCGTGAAGGGCCGGAGGCAACCCCGTATTTACAAAATGTGATCGTCAGCAGCAATCCTTACATCCGTCCCAATGATTATGGGATTTCGATTAACGAAGAACATTGGGATAAACGAACGATCCGCAATATCAAAATGCCGTGGTCAGAAGTTAGAAAAACTTCGAATTTTCTCTGGGACCGCGGCTTTAAATTTTATTGTTTAACGCCTAAGACAAGGCATCGTGTCCATTCAATGTGGAGCAATGTCGATTGGCATCAGATTTGGGATTCTAATTTTGGAGATCCTTATCGCATGGATAAGCGGACCCCTGGCACCGGAGAACAGCAAATTCACCTCAATCCCCAAGCCGCTAAAGATTTAGGGATCAACGATGGAGATTATGTCTACGTGGATGCTAATCCTGCTGACCGGCCGTATATTGGGGCTAAACCGGACGATCCTTTTTATAAAGTCGCGCGGTTGATGCTTCGCGTGAAATATAATCCAGCCTATCCTTACAACATTGTGATGATGAAACATGGGACGTACATCGCGACGGAGAAATCCGTTAAGGCTCATGAAACACGCCCCGATAAGCGGGCGCTTTCCGAAGGGGGAATGTACCAATCCAACTATCGTTATGGGTCGCAGCAAAGTGTCACCCGTAATTGGCATATGCCTATGCATCAGACTGATACCCTCTTTCATAAAGCCAAGACGTTTATGTCATTTATTTTTGGAGGAGAAGCAGATAATCATGCCGTCAACACCGTTCCTAAAGAAACATTAGTGAGAATCACTAAGGCTGAAGACGGGGGGCTCAATGGGGTGGGCATATGGAAACCGGCTACAACGGGATACACGCCTTCGAATGAAAATGAAGCAATGAAAAAATATTTAGAAGGAGGGTTCCTCGTTGGAGGATCTTCCCAAGAAGATTTTTGGTCCTAATTTTATCCCGCACCCAGCCCTTCGGGGCGGGATTCCGCTCCATGAACGTGAGGTCATGGAGCTTCAAAAAGGTTATCCACATGATCAAGAAAGAATTCGAACCAGATGATCCGATCGAGATGATTGGTATGGAAATTCCCCATCAAAGCGAAGAACAGCTTCGGGACATGGCTTTATGCTTTGCCGAGGAGTTTGTCCGTGAAGGTTGGGGGGAAGAAAAATTGATGAAATTATTTAAGAATCCCTTCTATCATGGGCCGCACCTTGTTTGGAAACAAAAAGGGGACGACTTTTGTCGTTCTGTTATTCTCGAGGCCCTGAGGATGTGGCGTCCTTATGATAGAACCAACGAAACTAATCCGTCGAAGGAGGAACACCATGGGCCAGGTTTATAATTGGCAGATCAACCGCAAGATGGAATATCCTCATGAGGAGCATCATCCTCAGTCCCAGTTTGCTTTTGTCTTTAACCTGAATCGCTGTATCGGCTGCCAGACATGCACGATGGCCTGCAAATCCACCTGGACCTTTTCCAAAGGCCAGGAGTATATGTGGTGGAATAATGTAGAGACCAAACCCTACGGAGGGTATCCGCAGCATTGGGACGTTAAATTGTTGCAGTTGTTGAATCAAGTCAATCCCAACGGGCAAAA
>CAYJUK010000183.1:0-4500 GCA_964373335.1 uncultured Planctomycetales bacterium
CGGTAAAAATGCTGGAACTCAATTTAATTAAAGTCGCGACGCTTTTAACAAAGACGCTCGTTGTCTTTCATCTTCTTCCCCGTGTCCTTCAAGTTCCGGTCCTGCAGGCGTGGGATTATCTCATGGGTATCTTTGAGTCGTTTGTGATGATTCGAGACAGACCCCTCGCGCTTGATCGTATACTGAAACGAAAAGAAGTTCAGGCGAACGTCGGTAAATTCTTAAGGAAAAAAGAAGGAGAGGCAGGTTCGCTTATTGAGCTTCCTTCAATTAAACAGAACTCCAAATCTCCCAAAAGTGTCAATGAAGTCAATGGGAGATTGGAAGATGAAAAAGAAAAGCTCAATAAAGAAAAAGAGCAGATCGCGCGAATCAAAGGACATTTGAAAAAAGACCCTGCCCAAATCCTTGCCATGCTCAGGCACTCAGACACTGCCCAAACGAAGTTTATCCTGCGCGTCCTAGCCATGAAGGCGACGTATCGTGATCGCGAGATTGAGAGCGCCTTCTTTGATCAAAAGCGCTCTGCGCTTTTGGCCCAGGCCCTGGCCATCTCTTTAACCAATTCGGACAGTTTATGCGTCGCCGCGTTTTTACAATCTCTCCTTGAGACCTCCTCTCTTAAGATCCTTCCTGAAGCAAGCATGTTCATCCGATCTTACTTAACCGCGTACAATATCCGGACTCCGCTTAAGATAGCCTGGGTGATTCCGGTTTACGGCGGTCAGCAGGCCTTTGCCGATATTCCTTCCGGCGGCGAGGGATGGCTTCAGGGGAAGGTGGAACAATTTTTTGAGGAATTTATCAGCGTTAATCCCAGGATTCAGGGCACCATGATCTTTGTCAATGACGGCGACGATAGTTCCAAAGATTCAAGGAAACGTTTGACGGTTGAGGTGATCCAGGAATTGTTGAAAGAGGAAGGTTACGAACAGGCGCGCAAACACATACATCTTTTAACACTCTCTCAAGACACGAAGCTTCAGATGAAAGGAAGAAAGCACAGCGCTCTCTCAGTCGGGATGACCCACGCATTGAGTCAGGGAGTCGATATTGTGTTGTACACGGATTCAGATCTGTCCACGCATTTAGGGATGACAGGCTTATTGCTCGATCCGCTGCTCAATAAAGGATTCGACATGGCCTTTGGGTCGATTGAGAAAAGAGGCTCGGTTGTTCCTGTTCGATCTTTAGGCCGTCGGCTGGGGACACTTGTTTACAGTTGGTGGGCGCGGCTGAATTTGTGGCGTTACATCTTTTCTGTCAAAGACACCCAGCGGGCCTTCAAGGCCTTTACACGGGAGACCCTGCTTAAGATTTTACCGGTAAAGAGTATGTCGGTCGATCATCAAGGAAGGATAACCCAGGTCGTCTTCGACGAAGATTTTCATTACGATTTTACCGGCGACACGGAATGGATGGGACGCGTTCGAATTGTCGGCGGCCGTACCATTGAATTCCCGATCATCTGGATCGATTCACCAAAAACCGCTCAGACCAGTTTACGCAAAGACGCCTGGCCCATGTTTAAGACGCTTCCCGATCAGCGAAGGACACTAAGGAAATTTGCTGAAAGATATATTCATAAGACAATCCCGGCGAATGAGCCGTCATCGCCAATGAATTCTTCAGAAGAAAAAAACGGGCTAGATCATGAATCTTATGTTTTTCCTCTCACAGTATCCATGGCGGTAGGGGCCGTTCTTCATGAGACATCGATGCCTTCTTTTATTGAGGATTGGATAAGCGTGTTGGTAATGTCTTTGGGCATCAGCGCGGCGTTTTGGATGGAAGCAAGAAGGATGCGTCTCAATATTTTAATTCAAGGGCCGCTGCGGCGGATCACCCAATGGCAGGGACGAATCCCTGCCATTCCGTGGCGGGTTGATCCCATTGGTTTTGCGCCAAAGGCAGCGGCCCCTGAATTTTTATCCGGCGCACAAGGTTTAAATTTAAAAGTTTATAAATCCACAGACAGGCAGCCACGGTCGTTCTTTGGCGAGCCGTCTCGACAAGACACAAGAGTTGATCGGAGTATAACACCTGAAAACGCTTTCAGGGAAGGGCTCTTAAATGGGATTAAAGATCAATCTCATTGTCCTCTGCTTGCTAAACGGTCAGGAGCAACAAGCCCCGCGGGGCGATCCCCCGACCCCCACCGCGCGAAGGCGGAAAACTGCGTTTCCAGCTGGTTTGAAAGTTATGGCTTAAGCGCTCATTGGTTAAAGCTTAAGAAGAGTCTTAAACGGGTTAGCCGGTATAAAGACCGGGATTTATTCAATGTTGCCGAAGTGATTGACGGCCTGGAATCGCCGGACATTAAAAATATTATTAAGGAAGATATGCTGGTTGAGGAAACAGGTGAGTTCACCGAGGCCGGCGAGCCGATCTGGCATGCGTTAAGTAAAGAGGAAGTCGCCGCCCTGACGCCCGAAGAGCGGATTAAATTGACCGTGAAAATAATCAAGATTCAATCTGTCCCGAATCCCCGCCGCGCTTGGGTTGGAATGGATGTCCGAGCCATGTGGAGAAAGTATGACCAGGCGGTTACCGAGAAGGACTTGGAGAAAAGACGAAAGGCTTTTTACAAAATTAGAGTCCGTTTAAAAACCGAGGATGTCAAGCCCTTGAGGGATCGAATGAATAAAGATGAGAGGATGATGGTTGTTGAAGCCTATCGCCGCGGGAAGACGAGTATCAAGGCAGCCTGGATTTTAGGATTCGGCGAACGGATCGATAAATTTAATGATTATAAACGTCATCTTAGCCTGACAAAAGATGACCGTGTTAAGATGCTGACCTTCATGAAAGAAGCTGAAGATGAAGAACGCCGTGTAAGGCGCCTGCAATTGAAACGTATTTTTGAACACAGCCCGACCTATCAAATAGCGGAAGAAGTCTTGGCGGCGCATGATGGATTCCGTAGGAGAGAATCCATCGCCTTGCTTCGTCTGGCTGGGAAAAATGACTTGCGAAAAGAATATAGCGGCCTCATGAAACGAGATAAAACTGAAAGGATCCGGCAGGATTATGTTCAGCGGCTCCTGCGTTATTTGACAAAGATGGCTATAGCTGTTGAAACAGGCCAGGGCGATACTGTTCTTATCGCCCGTTATTTTGGGTTCCATGATGTTTCCCGGATGTTTTCAGACATACGCCTGACACATTTTGATTTGACTGATGATCTGCGTCCTTTGATTGCGCGCGCGGCTCTGGGCTATCTCAAGATCTTGGAATACCGGCCGTTAAATTTCCAGCATAACGAACTGGATTTTATCCGGAAGTCGGAATTGAAATGGCTTGGCGCCGAAACTCATCTACAATTGGGCGAGCGGTTCAGGGAGGCGTACTTCAAACGTCATTTATCTGTCATTGAACTGGCCCTGAAAGAAGCCGGCGGGGATTATCAAAAAGCAGATAAAATTCTAGGGCTTTCTTCGCAAAATATCATCGGTTTGATCAGGCGGTTTGAGGAACAGTTATTCGATAGTGTCAAACTCCTTAAACTGTACGTGGAGTTAGAACGGCAAATCGACAACAAGCGGCTCATTATCAAAGAATTGGCCAAGATGTTTAACGTCACCATTCCTTATATCAAAATTCGGTTACGACGGTTAAACCAGCAAGGAAAAGTATGGGGGTTACCACCGATTCCAGTCTTAGGGATCAAGGGAGATCCGCTTCCTTCTTTGGAGTTAAGGCAGATTGCCCGGCGTTATCTAAGGAAGGCTCAGAAAGAAGAAAAATTGGGTCAGCAAGAAAGGATCACAGAGGAAAAAGTAAGAACAAAGGAATTAAAGAAAGAGTCTGCTTTAAAAAGGCCAGAAAGCCTGGACGTCGTCGAAATAGCGGGACAAGTCAAGTTGAAGCCTCAAGCCGAAATGTTGCTGGCGAGGTTAAAGAGAGAATTGGATAGACGGAAACAGCAGGACGCGGAAAAAATAGCGTCATTGAAAAAGGAGCTCCCTCAACAGATTGATGAAATTATTAAGGGTATCCGGGACCGGCTTCGCCAACAGGAAGTGGAAAAGGCGCGGCTTAAGAGAAAACAAGAACAGAAGATAGAGCAAAGGCAAAAGCAGGTAACCAAACAGAAAGAGCAGTTAATACGGCGAGAGAGAATAACCGCCCGGATCGTCCAGTTTGTTTTTGATAAGGGCATTGAAGATGTATTAAAAATCAATCCGCATTTGGATCGAAGCCGGTTGGTCGCGATTGCCCTCGCTGATCCTGCCGTTGCAAAACTGCTTCAACAAAACCGTCAGGAAGGACTCCGGCGTTTGGTGGTAGTTAAGTTAAGCGAATACGTATTAAAAGAAAAGGAAAGAATTCTTTCGGATTACGAGAATGACGAGGATGAGGGGGATCCAGACTTTTCTATTAACGATAGACGAACGACGAGGACTCCGGCAAATTCCGATCCCCACCGCGCGAGGCGGACAAATCGGTTGCCGGAAGAAATTGAAGGAGAAGGAGGGGAAGGGTTATTGAATAATTTGG
>CAYJUK010000184.1:0-4480 GCA_964373335.1 uncultured Planctomycetales bacterium
ATCCTCTCCTCAAGAGCTCGACGAGTGAAATTTCTCACCCCCTGGGTGAGGCACTGCCCGTTGAACCCCAATTTTGCATTTAAAATTGGGGTTGAAAAAGCATCTCTAATTCGGAGTCGGGGTCCTTATATCAAAAAACTTGATGTTTTTAAAATTTGTTTTATACTACTAATCAAGGTTAGTAAAATTACTAAACACAGTTAGCAATAACAAGAGACAAAATGAACAAGATTTATCAGCACCGAGTAATCAAAATATTGAAAAAACGACTGGAAGAGGAAAGGCACCATATCCAGATCATTCTAGGGCCGCGCCAGGTGGGGAAATCGACTGCCATCCGCGAGGTTTTGAAAAAACAGTCCTGTTCGACTTTATATGCGCTTGCCGACCTTCCCAATCCTCCCGGTACCGAATGGATTACTCGTCATTGGGCTCAAGCGCGCGATAAGGCCTTAAATGATAAAAAGGTTATATTAGTCCTTGATGAAATCCAAAAGGTTCCGCAATGGTCAAGCGAAGTTAAGCGTCTTTGGGAGGAAGATACTTATAAAGGCTTAAATATATATGTTGTTCTTTTGGGCTCTTCATCGCTTCAGATTCAAAAGGGATTATCAGAGAGTATGGCCGGAAGATTTGAAATTATCTGGTTCCCTCACTGGTCTTTTGTGGAATGCCGGGAGGCTTTTGGGTGGGGACTGGAAGAATATTTTTTTTATGGAGGATACCCGGGCGGCGTACCGCTGGCGGAGGATGAATCCAGATGGCGAAATTATATTTTAAACTCTCTTATTGAGCCGGTACTATCGAAAGATATTATGTTGCTGGCCAATGTTCCTAAACCTGCTTTGCTGAGGAAACTTCTTTATTTGTCATGTGAGTATGCGGGACAGGTGCTCTCTTATACAAAGATTATCGGCCAGTTCAATGATGTCAGCAATACCGTTACGATTGCTTATTATCAGAGATTGCTGGAAGAGGCCTTTCTTATAGCGGGTTTGCAAAAATGGACCGGAACAGCGATCCGCCGCAGAAGTTCAAGTCCCAAATGGTTACCATTAAATACCGCGCTTATAACGGCGGTACAAAATAGAAGCAAAGATGAACTCAAGAAGGATAAACCTTTCTGGGGACGCCTTGTTGAGTCGGGCATCGGGGCTTATTTGTTTAATCAGGCGATGATCCATGACTTTGAAGTTTATTACTGGCGTGAAGGCACCAGCGAAATTGATTTTATTCTTCGTAAGGGCAACAAGATTACCGCGATCGAGGTCAAGACCGGTTTCGAATATAACACGAAGTCGTTCGAAATTTTTCAAAAAGTACACCCCCAAGCGCGCACCTTGCTGGTGGGAGAGCAGGGCGTTGATATTGAAAAGTTTTTGCGTACACCGATTGAAACATATATCGGTTAATTACAAAGTCATTACGCCGTCCGTATCGTGGTTTGGTTAGGGTTACGTAGTAAAAAATTTTCATATAAATGATTTAACGAAATTTCTCGTAACCAAACAACGTTTAACGAAACAGGCATCGTTACCGTAACCGTAACCGAATGACTGAGCCTATACAATACGTCCCTTTTCAATGGCACGTGTCCCCTTTTTTAATGTTATCAAAGGGTATAGGAATAACGGGGACAGGTCCCCTTTTTAATGTTATCAAAGGGTATAGGAATAACGGGGACAGGTCCCCGGAACACTTTTTATGAAAAGAATCATCCTCGCCTCCAATTCCCCGCAGCGACGGAAACTTTTGAGCCTGGCCGGATTTCGATTCACGGTTCGGCCCAGTCAGGTTAAGGAAATCAAAAAGATCCGGACGACGGTCGTGGATTTGGTTAAAGAGAATGCTTATCGTAAGGCCAGCGATGTCGCGGGCCGTTTGCGCGATGGGATCGTGATTGGCGCCGATACCGTTGTTTACGGGGCGGGACGTCTGATCAGCAAACCCCGTCATCTGAAAGAGGCGCGTTACATCTTGAAATTATTATCCTCACAACCGCATTGGGTTTACACCGGTCTGGCGGTGATGGATGCAGAGACAAGACGTTTTATCGCTGATTATGAGAAAACCAAGATTTTTTTCGATCGGCTCTCGGATGAGGAAATCGAATCGTATCATCGCCGGACTTCTCCCTTAGACAAGGCCGGCGGTTTTGACATCGAAGGCCGTGGAGGGTTTTTTATCCGCCGTATTGAGGGATGTTATTCAAATGTCATTGGCCTTCCATTAGCCAAACTGCGCCAGATGCTTCAGAAGATGGGCGTTTCGGTATTGGGGATTGTGATGATGGCTGTCCTGGCCGGATGCGCCACGGAATACAATCTGGCGACCGAACAAGAAGAGACTTTATTGTATGGGACGGAGCGGGAGGTCAAGATCGGGGACGCTGTCTCCCGGCAGTTCGATGAGCATTTTGAGATCAACACGGATCTGGATGTTAATGAGAGAGTGGAACGAATCTTAGAACGGCTTGTCAAGGTCTGCGACCGTAAGGAACTTATATATACGGTTAAGGTGATTAACGAAGATCAAATGAATGCGGTCAGCCTGCCGGGCGGCTACATCTATGTTTATAAGAAATTGATGGAAAGCGTTCAGAATGATGATCAATTGGCCGCGGTCATCGCCCATGAGATGGGCCATATCACCGCGCGCCACAGCATTAAAAAGCTGCAGGCGGCCTATGGTTATACCTTGCTTCAGGTCTTGGCGGTGCAAACGAGAGACGCCCAGGTTGCGCAAGGCGTGAGCACGGCTTATTTATCGATCTTTTTGTCCTATTCCCGGCAGGATGAATTTCAGGCGGATAAACTGGCGGTGAAGTATTTGGTGAAGGCCGGCTATGATCCCAGGGCAGCCTCGGAGATGTTAAAAAAAATAAAAGCTGAGGAAGATCAAGAACCCTTACGGTCTTTGACTTACTGGCGGACCCATCCTTTTCTGACGGAGCGCATCGCAGCGGTGAATCAAGAGTTAACCGGACAATTGGAGTTTCGGGATTATCTCAACTTAACCGGAAATGAGGAGCGCTGGTGAGGAAGAAAAGTGTGCCGGGGGATGTGTTATGGGTCCTGTATGCCGCGGGGATCGTCCTCCTTTTGTGGGGAGGGGGATGCGCCAAACCCAGCGTAACCAAAGTCCAGCAAGTGTGTTTCAAACACCAATGTGTGGACACGGTGATCGTGCATAAGAAGGAGGATACCGAAAAGGGATTAATGTTTCAAGAATCCCTGGCGGAGAATGCCGGGATGTTATTTTTATTCCCTAAGGATGACAGACATAATTTTTGGATGAAGAATATGCGTTTCCCCATTGATATCCTATGGCTCAATGGCTCAAGAAAAATCACCTATATTGCTCACGATGTCCCTCCGTGCGATACGGATCCTTGTCCTACCTACGGCCCCGCCTTGCCCACCCGCTACGTCCTGGAGGTCCCTGCCGGCTTTTGTGCTAAAAACCTGATTAAGTCGGGAGATAATGTGGAGTTTCGGGTGCAGGAATAGTTAATTTGTTTTTTTGTTTTTAATATGTTATATTTTACACGAAAATCAAATATCTGATCTCATCAAAATTTAAACTCAATACTAATCCATAGAGGAGGAAGAGAACCATGAAAAGAGTTACATTTTTATTGATCGGCCTGCTGACCACAGTCTATTTCACTACGGGTTCAGCACTAGCCCAGGAGGTTCCAACAACCATCCAGTTCATCCAAAATGGAAGGCCGCTCACGCAGGTGGGTGTGTCGCTTTCTGGAAATCTTCAGGATATTTGTACCTATCAAGTGGCAGATGGAAACGAAGAGCAGAGAGTGCAATCAGTGAGCGTAGATGTCTTCGGGCCGACCGACTCCCAAGGTCGCGTGAATGTCAGCAGTTTTTTTGCCGCGAGGCCGGGTCTGATTGTTCCGGATCCGATCGAAACCACTTATTCAGTTTACAGTCGTCAGCAAAGGGATCATTTTCTTAATGATGCCCTTTTTTTTGGCAGTACCCAGGTGAGAAGATCTCAAAACAATGTGGTTAATGTCGTTCTCCCATGGGAAATCGGTCCTGAATTTACCCGGGGAGATGCCAATGGGGACGGCAGCGTGAATATCAGCGATGCGATTGCTATTTTAAAATATTTGTTTTCAGGGACACCGCAGTTGAGTTGTTTGGATGCCGCTGACAGCAATGATGACGGACAGCTCAATATTACCGATGGGGTTAAAATCTTAAGAGTATTATTCAACACGGGTGACTGTTCCGGTCCCATATTGAATTATGGCGTTGATTGGACACCCGATCAGTTAGATTGCAAAGAATTCCAGCGGGCACAACGGTTGCCGCCGATGGCCGAGAGGCTTTTCGACCACAGACCATAGCATTTTTTAAATCCCAGGGACACATCCTATCTTGGGATGTGTCCCTTTTTATTATTCCTAAAACCCTTAACGTCTTGGGATCAACAATCAATTTCGTAAAACCATCCG
>CAYJUK010000185.1:0-4441 GCA_964373335.1 uncultured Planctomycetales bacterium
TTTAAAACCCTGACAGACTGGGTCAAAAGGGTGATGATAGAAAATCATATCTAGATAATCGATTAAAACCATTCCCTACATTAATTGGATCCCCGATAAAAGATTTCGGGGATGACAATATACGGGGCAGGCATAACAAAGAGAGTTGAGTTTCCTATCTCAAACATGGTTTCTCTTCCGACATTCATCTTTGATAAAGGCCAAAGGCACAGACTTGATTTCTTCCCAGCTTCTTCGCCCGATACAAGGCCCAATCGGATTTATCGATGAGCTCCTGAGGAGTCTTTCCATCCTTGGGAAATGAGGATATCCCAATGCTCACGGTCGCCCGCAGGGTATTGTCATAAGCTTTCAAGGGACTCTTCTCAACGACAGAACGAATACGTTCGGCAGCCAGGATCGCTCCCTCACGGTCGGTCTCCGGCAGGACCACCGAAAACTCTTCCCCGCCGAAACGACCGGCGATATCAATCTCGCGAAGATTATCTCGGATAATCCTGCTGACTTCCTTTAAGATCAAATCTCCGGTCAAATGGCCGAACTGATCATTGACCTCTTTAAAATGGTCAACATCAATCATAAGAAACGTGAGCGGTATCTTCCTGGACTGGGAACGCATCAATTCCTCCTCAAACCTTTCCAACAGATATCGACGTGTAAAGACCTGGGTGAGATCATCCGTCATGGCCAGCTTCTCAATCTCTTCATACAATTTGATGCGATGAAGACTTAAAGCCAATTGTTGTCCTAAGATCGTCACCTTATCTTTATCTTGCGGCGACACCTTTTTCACCACGAGATACCCCAGCTTTTTGTTTTTGCTTGTCAGAGAAAAAATATAATTGCTTAAGGGGGCGCCCTGTTCTTCCAAAACCTGGGGCAGCTCCTCAATGAATTGGCAGTCTTCATAATCCACATGATCCTTCAATTTCCGTTTAAAGATTTCCAGAGCCTCGGTCTGATCTAAAGTATGCGACACCTCTTTCAACATCTCATATAATGTAAAAATCTTTGTGGCTTCCTCCTCCCGCTTTCCCTTTTCCTGAATCAGGGTCTCTTGTCTCTTCAATAAACTCTCATAGTGTTCCTGGGCTTCTAAAACTTCCTCCTCTGCCTGATGTTCATACTGCCATCCGACAACGCGGGCCAGGACAACACTCACGCCCCAATAGCCCAGGAGCATCAATAACATGATCCAAAACATATCTCAATCCTTATCTGTTGACCACCACAACCCTATTGCGGCCTTCCCTCTTGGCTTGATAAAGAGCCTGATCTGCCTTTTGCAATAACTCATCCTTGATTTTTGCATCCTGGGGGAATACGGCCAATCCGATGGAAACGGTCATCCGCGTTTTTTCTCGGCGTAATTCAATGGTCTTTTCAGCAATCTTTATTCGAATCTCTTCCGCGAATTGTAAGGCTCTCTTCTTGGGGCAATTGGGTAAAATAACCGCAAACTCCTCCCCTCCGTATCGGCACAGGAGATTCCCCGGGTGATTGAAAAATTCTTTTAACAAATTCCCGATTGTCTTTAAGACAATATCTCCGGCCGTATGACCGTAACGATCGTTGTATTTTTTAAAATAATCCAGGTCCATCATCAAGACGGAAACCTCCTGACCTCCTCTCAGCGCCCGATTCAACTCCGGTGGCATTCTTTCCAGCAGATATCTCTTTAAGAATAATCCCGTCAGGCCGTCATGAATGGCAAGATCTTCCAGATGCTCGAATAACTGCGCGTTCTCAATAACAACGGCCCCCACATCCCCTAGGGTGGATAAAAACCTTAACTCATCAATCGTAAAATAACCGGCCTGGGGGCTGTCCAGCCGAAGAACCCCTAACAGTTTATTTCCTAAGATCAAAGGCACACTCATCAGGGATCGGATTGGTCGTTGATCTTCTAACCTCATTTTATCCATATCAAACCGGAAATCGCTTTTGGCATCTTCGATCAAAAGGGGTTGGCGCATCTTAACAACCCAGAGATCAAACTCATCTCCTTTTTTAGCTTTCAGCTGGGCAGGTTGTCTGTTTTGATACGAATTGACCATAGCCAATTCCCCCCATTTCCCTTGATAATAATAAAGAATCATGGTCGGCTCCGGATCTCCGTATAATTTAATAATCTCCGACATCAGGGTCTGGGAAACATCTTCCAGCGTCAGGCATAAACTCATACGTTCCATGAATTTTTTCAATTCGGAAAAAAGAATGATCTTACGGCTAAAAACCTCAATGGCCGATTGATGTTTTTTGACCTCCACCTCTAAAAGATTCGTGCGCTCCACATAATCTTCTTTCTGCAATAAGATCACTGATCTTATTTTATGGATATGAATTTGGTATAAAACCCATCCAATCACTTGAAAAATCAGGATCAGAAACACCCAAATGAAAAAAGTAGATTGATATTGGGAGGCATATACAAAAAGGCCTGCAAGGAGGAGAAGATAAATGAGGAGGACGAAGTAGGGAAGGCTAGAGAATCGTTTTTTCGGTTTCTTTATCAAAAAAGTGAACCTTACTCATATCCAAAACGAGATCCATTTCTCGGTTAACTTCCGGACGATTATGGGCACCCACCCGGGCGATAAAAGAATGTTTCCCAGAGTTTAAGTAGAGATACACCTCTGCGCCGAGAGGTTCAACGACCTCACAAACCGCCCGAATGGTATTATCCGGAGATGATTCTGACACGAACAGTTTATCATAAATATCCTCGGCTCGGATACCCATAATGACTTCTTTATCTTCGTAAGGCTGGATGGCTTTAAACATATCTTCGATGATCTTGACCTGAAACCGCCCTTCATCGAAATAAAACCGCCGTTCCTTCTTGATAATTCTCCCGTTCATTAAATTGATGGGTGGCGAACCAATAAAGCTGGCCACAAACATATTGGTTGGATGGTCGTAAATCGTCATGGGATCCGCAGACTGCTGAATCTGTCCCCCTTTCATAACGACAATCCGATCCCCTAAAGTCATGGCCTCGGTTTGATCATGAGTGACATAAATAAACGTCGTATGCAGACGCAAACGCAACTTATGGATCTCGGTCCGCATCTGAACCCGCATCTTGGCATCCAGATTGCTCAATGGTTCGTCAAATAAAAAGGCCATGGGTTTTCTGACAATCGCCCGGCCTAAGGCCACCCGCTGCCGCTCACCGCCGGAAAGTTGTCGGGGACGGCGCTCCAGGAAATGTTTAATCCCCAGGATATCCGCCGCCTCATTAACACGCCGTTCAATCTCACTTTTAGGATAACCCCGCAGCTTTAATCCAAAGGCCATATTTTCATAAACACTCATATGAGGATAGAGGGCATAATTTTGGAAGACCATCGCGATATTTCTATCCTTAGCCGGGACCTCATTGACAATACGATCACCAATCCAAATCAATCCGTTGGTAATCTCTTCCAGGCCGGCGATCATGCGCAAGGTCGTTGACTTTCCACACCCCGAGGGGCCTACTAAGACCAAAAATTCTTTATTCTCTATCCCGAGATTAATATTTTCAACGGCCTTGACACCACCCTTGTAAACCTTGCACACATTTTTTAAACTAATCTGGGCCATATAGAATTATCCTTGATAAAAATTAAATTGGGGTCACTTTGAGCCCCTTATTCTATTAAAAATAGTTTTGGAATGCAACGGAAAAGATCGAATCAAAGCTTAAATTGGGGTAAAATTTTTAAATTTCATATGTTCTTGTTTTAATCATTAGGATTTTGGTCAGGGGACAGTTAGTCTGGCTAGCTATAAGCGAGGATTTGACTTAAGGCGCTTTTCAATTCTTTTCTATCCACAATCTTGTCAATAAGGCCATGGGCTAAAAGGAATTCTGAGGTTTGAAAACCAGCCGGTAATTTCTGCCGGATGGTTTGTTCGATCACGCGGGGGCCGGTAAAACCTATTAAGGCCTTGGGTTCGGCAATGATGAGATCCCCCACTCCCGCGAACGAGGCCATAATCCCCGCCATGGTCGGATTAGTTAAAACGGAAATATACAGAAGCCCGGCTTTATTGTGCCGGGACAAGACCGAACAGGTCTTCGCCATCTGCATCAGGGAAAAGATCCCCTCATACATCCGGGCTCCACCGCCGGATCCGGAGACAATGATCAAAGGACATTTCTTCTCGATAGACATCTCGATCGTGCGGGTGATCTTCTCTCCTACCACGGATCCCATGGAACCCATGATAAATCGGGAATCCGTCACCGCGATGACAACGGGAATCCCTTCGATTTTCCCTTCCCCGGTGATAACGGCATCCAACAATCCAGTGGCCTTCCGTTCACTCTCTAATTTTTCTTTATAGGTTTTCGGCCCTTTGAATTTCAGAGGATCCGTGGAAAGCAAATCTTTATCTGTTTCCTGGAAGGTCCCTTCATCAATGAGAAGCTGAATACGTTCCGGGGCTGTTA
>CAYJUK010000186.1:0-4423 GCA_964373335.1 uncultured Planctomycetales bacterium
CGAATGAAAAGAAAAATTAAGAAAGCGGAAACAGCCTAGGAGCGCGGCGCTGTTCTAGAGGAGATCGAGGCCCTGACCCATGAACAAAAGACGATGGAACAGGATTTGATCAACCTCCGTCAGAAGATGGCAGAACACGGGGTTTTTGACCTTGATCTCATCAATTGGAAAAACAATTATGGCCGGGTGAGCGGTGACCAGCGCATGGTTGTCATTGACATGGATCGGCTTGTTTACGGGGAAGAAGCGGTCAAGAATTTAGAAAATCTGGTCAAGCATTATCCCAAGGTGGCCCGTTTGAATGAACCCGATTATTTCGATGAAGACCTGGACATCCTTAAAAGTGTCAATACGGAAAAATTTGGGACGGACTGGCATCACGATGTGTTGACCTTGGACGTGCCCAACGCGACGCCGGAATTTAGTATCCGACGGATGATTGTTCAGGGAGATGAATATGTCAGCCCCATGCATAAGGCGTGGGGTCAGTATCTGAATTTCTTTAAGAATAATTGGGAAAAAGGACGAGCTCAGGCTCGGGAGGCTTCAATCGAATCTTCGAACGCGAAATTCCGGGCCGAGGATCCTTTCTTCGGTGAGGTTATCCGGGCCCAGGAGGAATATTTGGTGAAGTTGTTTGAACAAGGCAGAGGGAAAAATTCTAGAACTCGCCAGGAGCCGGACGCGTTGATGCTCGGACGGGCTGAGCGGAATCAGTTGAAGGCGCTGCGTGAACTTCCTCGTCAGGAAAGAAGAGCGGTCTTCCTTAATCAGATTCGGCAGCAGTTGAATCCAACTCACGAGAATAAAATCGGGTTCTATGTTCACGCCGGCGGCGACGCGGCTAATCCGCTGCTGGCCGGGAACCCCACGGTCCTGATCATGTCGGATCAGTATGCCTTTGGCGACAGAATGCCGACACGGACTCCGGAACAACAGGCGGAGGTTGAGGAATCCCTGGCCGCGGCCGTTCCATCGACAATCGGAGAGAAGACTTTCAACAGGATGTTGAAGGAGAACCAATCGAATCTGCGGGAGGTCGTTGCCGCCTCTTTGCGCGGTCTGGGGGTTGAGATTAAAGACGAGGATATTCAAAGAATCGGTGAGGATGCCTGGAGGATTTCTTTTGAATGGCAGCATCCGGCTGAGCCGGCAGCAAAACAAAGGACCGTGTATTTCCTGGGCAGCCGCAAGACCAAGGAGTTGAGTTTTGACCGGCTGCCTTCCGAAGTTCGAACGGTTATTCAAAACAACAACGGGGTGGACCTCTTTTTCGAGAAAGCGCCAAATTATTATGAGTCGGCCTTTCTGTATGACGTGCCTGAAATCACCCCCGAGCTTATCAAAAAGGTCTCTGATGAAGAGAGCCAGCCGCAAAATTTGATCGCTTCCACGAATCAGTTAAAAAAAGAGCTTTTGAAAAAAGAAGGGATTGCCCTGGGCGATGATGAGCAGAGAAGCGGGCGGTCGGAATTTTATTCCTCATCGAATCGAGTTTTGGCGCGGCAAAATTCAGATTTTAAGCTTGTGGAGACAGGTTCCCTTATCAAGAAGATGGAAAAATCCGTCGGCGGCTGGGGCAACGGCCGGATGGATCTGGCCCAAAGAACGGACGGCGAGCCGGCGTTTCACAAATGGGATGACCGCGATCGCGGGGCGGAAAGAGTGACTGTTCCTCAAATGTCAGGTGAAAAGGTGAAAGGGTGGGAAGGTGAAGAATTCCCACCATTCACCTCTTCACCTTTTCACCCTTTCACCGCGGTCCCTCAGGCGGCGCGCCAGATCGCGGGAGCCAACCGCGCGATCAGCGAACGGATGGATCGGGCGGAAAGTTTGACGGCGAAGAAAGAGATTGCTCGGGAGACCGCCGCGAAAATGCCGGTGATCCTGTCCGTCGGGACAGCCACAACGTCGGATTTGCTTAAGACCGCCGTGAACTGGCTGCCGGGGGCCGACAGTCCGCTTTATATTTTTGATCCGAGCGATACGGAACAGCCATTCGTTCACGTTACCCGCGGTGAAGCCGGCGAGATTGTCACGTTGAAGAAGCCGGCCGCGGAGATTCAAAACGGGATTGTTTTGGTGAATAAAGATTTTGTTCCTTCGATTGATCCGAATATCCCTGAATTAAATCAAGGGATCCGGGCCCTGGCGCAGCGGGCGGTTCTGGATCCATCGGTGCTTTTCGGAACACCCGAGGAGCGCCGACAGTTGGCGCAAGGAGTTCCGTTAAGGCCGGCGATGATGTTGACTTTTCAGCAGAGACTGAAGCCAGCGGATAGCTCCCCCACCCTTCCCCTCCCCCAAAATGGGGGAGGGAACGGGAGGGGGACAACAGTCCCCTCTGAAAGACAGATCGCTGTCTATTCGGATGAAAGGCATGTTGATAGCATCAAGCAGATTCTTCAGGCCCTTCCCGAATCTGTCAACGCGCGGATCAATGCGGTGGAAGAGGTTCCTGTCGGATTGATGCAGGGGCCTGTCGCAGTCACGGATGAAGGGCGGACCTTGCTCGTGCGGGCGGATGCGATTGCCGCGCCGGCGATCTTAGGGAATCAATCCGTGCCTCAAATGAATCGGACTGAATTTGCATCCCCCTCCCTAATCCTCCCCCAAATTGGAGTAGGGAAGAAGGAGGTTTCCAAAAGCCCAATTCATCAGGCGCCTGCCGAATTGTCCGATCAGAACCGCCGAGATTCCCTCTTTGCGGGGAGGGCTAGGGAGGGGGTTCCCGACGCCTTGCTCTTAGGCACCGCTAAAGAACACGAGCAATTCATGAGCAAGGCCGTCCAATTCACCGCTCAGAACAAAAAGGCCCCGCTTTCCGACCAGCTTGATGAGCTTTATCGAGGAACCAAACTTTACTACACCCTATTCGAGCGGACAGAAAGAGGAGATCAAGCCAATAAGGTTTATGAAAAGAGGATTAATGATATTTCCCGGAAATTTGTCAAACTTGCTAAGTCTGCCGCTGCCCCTGAAGAGAAGTGGCAATTAATGTCAGCTTTAGAAAAACTGGAAAGTGAGGTCGACTTTTATGGCGTGGTGAGTCCATTAACCCGGGTGATCAGGGCTGATCCTGATTTTGCCCGGGAAGAGACCGTGTACATCCTGGCGAATGCGGCCCTGGCAGGGAACGACCATGTCTATCCCCTGCTGGAGGAACTCGCTGCCAAGCAGCCGCGGTTAAGGCCGCTCATCTTAAAATCTATGGGGACAATGATTTCACGAGGCAAGAGAAAATATCCGCTCCAAACTCTAGGACGGATCGCTGTTGAGTTCCCCGGCACGACCGCAGAGATTATGGAAGATCTCAAACAGATGTCTCAGGAGCAGCATTGGGATCCTGCCCTCAAGGGGGATCTTATTTCAAAAACATTGGTGGAGATCGCGGTCGCGATTGACTCGGATAAGAAGGCCCAGGAGGCCTTGGATAATATGAAGGATATTTTTGAGTCGGGTGAAAGCGAAGTCTTAGATGGGGCTTATTTATCGGCCTTGAATAAATTGGCCAGATTTGTCCCTCACCGGATCCGGAAAGAGGAATTGGCTGTTTTAGAGGGACTGGCTCGAAAACCGAAGACGGAAGAAGAGATCCTCTGGAACATCGAAAAGTTTCAGGTTTTTGATCGGCAGTCGTTGAATGTTTGGGGCCCGCTGGGCTCCTCCTCACTGTCCGATACGGCGGTGAAGCTCATCGGCAGGATCCTTTCTAAACCTTCTGTCAGCGCCTTTGATCAGATCTCCATCGATGGTCTTATGACAGTCATTGTCAATCATCCTGACCCAGCGGTGAAACTGACCGCCTTGATCCGGTCGGCCATGGATAATGATTTTAAGGCCGAAGATTTAGGGGAAGCAGCGATGCAGCAAGTAGAAGTCGCTTTAGGACATCTTGACTTGCTGCCGGCTAAGGACAGCGGCCGCACGGTTAGAGATGAATTAGCCCTTGTGAGCGCGAGGATTAAGTCCAACCCCGCGGCGGTTAAAAAATTATTTTCAGCCATTGCCCAAAAGACCCTGATCAAGACAAAGGTGAATATCCAGGCAGCAGAAGGGAGATTCCATCAAGAGGCCGTGAGGATTTACAGGATGGCGGTTCGTTCTCCGAACAATGATAAATTTATCATCAATGTGGCTGATCGATTGGTGAAGTTGGATTCGGCAATGCTAGCGGATGACCGCGGCCAGGGCGGCGACCGGGCGATGCTTAGCCGTGATCAGCAATCCCCCGACGGGGCTATGCTTGCGGGGGATCAAAGAGCAGAAGAAAGAAGGAAGGTCATTCAGACTCCGAGTGGAATATTGGGTGAAGAGGTTGAGCAACCTGATTCGCAAGATGAGCGAAATGTAGAATCATTATTCACCCCTCCACCTCTTCACCTTTCTACCGGCGATCCGGGGGCGGCTTCGGAGGGTCGGC
>CAYJUK010000187.1:0-4367 GCA_964373335.1 uncultured Planctomycetales bacterium
CTTTGTTCAAAAATTAAGGTTTAGCCAACAATATGGGAAAAAATGGGAAGCAGCCACTCCCCAGGAGCAAAAACAATTTTTTAAAAGTGAGAAACTCCGAGAGCGTCAAATCAATATTGAAGAAAAAAATTGGAATAAACAAAAATTACTGGAAGCCCGCAGAATGAATGAGATTAAAAAAGGACAACAACAAAGATTAAATATGGACTATCGAAAAAAAAACATCGAAGAAAAAAATAAAAACAGCCATATTAAAGACAGAGAAAGACAGCTTCGACAAGCTACGCGCAGACTAAATAATTTGATGAAGAAGCAATAGATTCCGGAAATTCTTCCCAAGCAGAGACTCCTCCATCCTTAATGATTTTCCAGTTCAGCCAATAAATTTTACGAATTTTTATCTTAACTGGAAACAGGATTTCCACATCACAACCCATATGAAATAGTTCTTTAAATTATAGATGAAGATATTAATCCTAGTTCCGAAGTATGGAAGAAGGATTTTGTTATTTGCAATAAGTCAAAGATTTTTGAAGACAAAATTTTCCACTACAACCAATATCATCACCGATCAAACATGATTCAAACTGCGGAATCAAGGTTAACAAGTTGGATATATTTCGCGTTGATCCTATCTTTATTCAGTAATCTTATCAGTTGTCAGATTCCTCCGGATGATCCCCATCAAGTTGATGATCCTCTGATCATCCCTCAAATAGCCTTCCCGCAGCTTAGCTTTGAGCTCCCGGTAGATATTCAATCACCTCCGGATCAATCGCATCGCTTCTTTGTTGTTGAGCAAAAAGGTCTTATTAAGGTCTTCGAAAACCGCCCCGATGTTCAACAGTCCTCAATATTCCTTGATATCTCTGATCAGGTTTTCACTGGTCATGGTGAAGAAGGACTATTAGGTTTAGCTTTTCATCCCAATTTTAGAATGAACGGATATTTTTATGTTTACCATTCAGCCTATCCACCTCGCCGCAGCACCGTTGCCCGCTTCCAAATTTCATCAGAGGATCCCAATAAAGCCTCTCCATTATCCAAGACAATCATCTTAGAAATCCCCCAACCCTATGGTAATCATAATGGAGGACAAATACAGTTTGGTCCGGATGGTTATCTCTATATTGCCTTAGGTGACGGAGGAGGAGCAGGAGACCCTGAGAGCCATGGCCAGAATCGTTCAACCCTTTTAGGTTCTTTGTTAAGAATCGATGTTGATCATCCCGATAATAAAAAAAATTATGGAATCCCGTCAGATAATCCTTTTATAGAAAATCAACTAGGCTATCGTGAGGAAATTTATGCTTATGGTTTAAGGAATCCTTGGAGATTTTCAATTGACCCCATGACCGGCTGGATATGGTTAGGAGATGTAGGACAAGATAAACCAAATGAAGAAATTAATGTAGTTTTCAAAGGTAAAAATTATGGATGGAATATTATGGAAGGTCAAGAGTGCTTTCATCCCCCTGTCAATTGCAAGCAGACAGGTCTTGAATTGCCAATCTGGACCTATACAGCCAATGATGGTCGATCCATTACGGGTGGATATGTCTATCGAGGGAAAGCCATCCCTGATCTTTATGGATCTTATATTTATGCTGATTTCCTTTCCGGTCGAATTTGGGCACTTGATTATGATGGGAGAAATCTCCTTCACAACAGGTTGCTTCATCAGAATAATAGCCTATATATTTCTTCCTTTGGAATCGATCAAGACCAAGAATTATATTTTTGTTCCTTTGACGGTCATATTTATAAATTCAGCTATGGTAAAATTCAAAATAAAAATCAGGATTTATTTAAGAAGAAAAGTGGAAACCTTTAGAAAGTATCATCAAACCAGGATTGATTCCTGGAATAAAGAATCGTGTATCATTAAGTCGGTAACAGCCCGGTAGGAATCGATCCATATCCTTCCCCTATGATTAAGAAATCAATCATTAAAGTCTTAATAGTTTATAAAAGAAGCGCTTATCAGAATTATTTTTTAGAAAAGAAGAGTTTCTTTTATCATAAACAATATTCTATTGCGGTTAAGGAGATGAAGGATTTTCGAGAAAATCATTTGCGCCATTATGCAGTTCTTAAATATATCGAACAATTTTTACTCCAATATAATATCTCTTACGAAAAATATCCCCGCGGGAAAAAAATTCCTTATTCTCACTCTGATGTCATTATTAGCGTTGGAGGTGATGGGACATTTCTGGAAGCTGCTCAAGGAGTAAGAAATCAATTAATTCTCGGAGTGAATTCAAATCCCCATACAAGTGTTGGACGTCTTTGCACCGCCCAACAGGATAATTTTAAAGATATTTTTAATCAGATTCTTAATCAGAGATTTCATATCTTGATCTTACATCGCTGTAGATTAAGCAAAATCGGATTAAATCAACCTGTCCTTTTTGTCAATGATCTTCTCCTTTGTCATAATAATCCTGCAGCCATGAGTCGATATTCAATGACGATTGGGAAGAGAACTGAAGTACATAGAAATTCCGGGCTTTGGATTGCAACGGCAGCCGGATCCACGGGAGCCATTCATTCTGCCGGCGGAAAGGTGATGGATATCACAAGTTCACAATTTCAATATCTACCCCGGGAACTTTATTCCGGAATTATAAAAAAATATCATCTGAAAGGGGGGATATTAAACCAAGGGCAAAAAATTCATTTAACCTCTTTGATGAGGGGAGGGATGATATTTGTGGATGGGGCACACTTAAAAATACCCTTTGAATATGGAGCTCAAGTTGTGATAAGTGCGTCTTGTGAACCTCTCAAAGTCGTTGTAGAAAAAATACCATCAATTCAAAAAATTGAGAAATACCTATGACAAAAGCGATACTTCTCGTTTCTCATGGCAGCTCGTCAAAAAAGACAAAGGATGAAATAATATTTTTAGTCAATAAACTTCAAAAAAGATGGAAAAAAGGATCTATTTCTTACGCATTTCTTGAACTTGAGAAACCTTCCATTCCAGAGGCCATTGAAGATTGTGTTCATCAGGGAGCCAGTGAATTAAAAATCCTGCTTAATTTTCTTAATTCGGGGAGACATGTGGATACGGATATCCCGCAAATTATCTTGAAAGCAAAGGAACAATATCCCCATATTACATTTCAGGTGACTCAACCCGTTGGTCAACATCAAGGGATCATAGATCTTTTTCTGCAAATCATTCATGAAAAGTAATCCCAGCTTAACGATTAATCATAAGACTGAAGTTCCCCATCCCCCTTTTGGACCTAAAAATCTTATCAGTTGGTATAAAAAAAATGCCCGCAACCTTCCTTGGAGACACACTTCAGATCCTTATAAAATTTGGATTTCTGAAGTCATGCTCCAGCAAACCACAGTAACAGCAGTGATTCCTTATTATGAAAAATGGATCAAGGTATTTCCAACTATTGAGGATGTCTCTGAGGCCTCGCTGCAGAAAGTATTAAAAACTTGGCAAGGACTCGGCTATTACACACGGGTTAAAAACATCCATGCTTCCGCTAAGCTTATTTGTGAAAAATACGATGGTAAGATTCCTTCGGATTCACAAATTCTTCAAAAATTGCCAGGTTTTGGTCCCTATACCACAGGAGCGGTTTTAAGTATTGCTTTTCATCAACGACAATCCATTATTGATGCCAATATTCGTCGTTTAGTTATGCGGCTACTAGCCATCAAAGGTTTTGCTGATACCCATCAAGACAACCTGATTCTTAAATTTCTTGATAAAATTATTCCTACCCATGATGTTAATCTTTTCAATCAGGCCTTAATGGAACTAGGAGCCCTGATTTGTCGACCTAAAAATCCTCTTTGTTTGATATGTCCTGTTCAAAAATTTTGCAAATCATTTAAACAAAAGATTCAAAATAAGATCCCTCAGAGTAAAAAATCTCTGGTGAGGTTGATTAATGTGGTGATTGCTATTATCATAAACGATGGTAAATATTTTATTCAAAAACGCCCTCCAAAGGGGTTATTTGCCGATCTATGGGAATTCCCGGGTGGGAAAATCGAAAGAGGAGAGAAACCGGAATCTGCCCTTAAAAGAGAACTTCAAGAAGAATTAAATGTTCACTTAACAAAATGTTCTTATCTTATGAATGTAGATCAATTGTATACCCAATTCCGTGCCCGACTTCATGTCTTTGCCTGTTATGTCTCACCAAAACCGAATCCTGACAAGACACATCAATGGGTTTCTTTCAATGGATTTTCCAAATATCCCATGCCTTCTGGCAGCGTTAAAATCATCAAGAATTTATTAAAAAAACAATCCTTAAAATGAAAAATTTAAAACAGGGAACGGTCAAGTGATCCTTACCCCCTTGAATGAGCGATGTTTTCCAGTTAAG
>CAYJUK010000188.1:0-4338 GCA_964373335.1 uncultured Planctomycetales bacterium
TTAACCCCGATGATCCCTGAGGCTGTCCGGCTCCAAGGTCCTTCTTTCAAGGCCTGCATCTCTTTAACCAAACCCATATGAAACATCTCCTCGACCCGCTGATCAATCCGGGCATAGAGTTCCTTCCGGTCACGGTTCAAGGCCAGCAAACGAACATCATACCGGCCCCAAAGCCCCGAACGCTGCTGATTGATTTGAGAGAGCGGCCTTTTTTTAAGGGTATAAACCTCAAGAGCGCGAATCATCCGGCGCGCATCGTTGGGATGAATCTTGCCGGCCGAGACTGGATCAATCTCTTTAAGGCGTTCGTGCAAGATCCCGACCCCTTTCCTCCGGGCCACATCTTCCAAATGCCGGCAGTAGCGCTCATCATTTGCCGCCCCGGCAAAGATCCCATCCAGCAAAACCTCCATATACATTCCGCTTCCACCGGTGACAACCGGGATCCTACCCCGAGCGTGGATCTCCTGAATACAAGCGCCGGCCAAACGGTTAAATATGGCCACATCAAAATTATCGGAAATCGATACGATACCAATCAAATGATGCGGCACCGCCTTCAGAAGAGATTCTGACGGCTTATTATTGGCAATAGAAACCTCTTTGTACACCTGCATGGCATCGCAGGAAACAATTTCTCCCCCTAAATCTTTGGCAAGAGCCACGCTGATTTCAGTCTTTCCTACCGCTGTGGGGCCGACGATAAAAACAATTTTTTTAGGAGGCATAGGGTCTTAGGGATAGATTTCGGCGGGATAACCTAGCTTGGTTAATTCGAGCTGCATCTGATACGCTTCTTCCAGGGCGGCATACTGTCCCAGACGGACACGATAAAATTTCACGCCGTCTTTATCTTTGGTTTCAACAATATAAGCATAATAATTCTTTTGCCCCAATTCGAAGATCAACCTCTCGGCCCTCTCTCGATCGCGGAAGGCCCCCAGTTGAAGAGCAAAAAACTGTTTTTCTTCTAAAAGCTGACGAGCGGATCCTGCTTCCAGACTCTCCGGGAATTCAGTAATGATCTTCTGTAAATACTCCTGGGCCTGATACCATTGGGCCATTTTTAAACTCGAGCGGGCTAATCTGAGATACACCAGGCTTAAGGCATCCGGCCGATATTTCTTTTTCAACAGCTTCTTAGCCGTACTTAAGGCCTCTTCATATTGTCCAAGAAGATAATAGGCGTCAATCTTGCCTAAATAGGCTTTAAACTGCAATGGTTTGTCATGAGAATCCTTGATCAATCGATCAAAAACTTCTAAGGCTGGGGGATATTGTTTGAGTTTCAGATGACTTAACCCCAGATAATAAGCGGCTTGCTGTGATTCTGATCCCGATTGATTTTTATCGAGTAAATCCTTGGCGAGTTTTTGCGAGAGGTTATAATCTCCTTTAAGAATGGCCGTCTCAATCTCTGGAATGGACGACAGGCTAAAGGCAGGGGAACCCAAAGTAAAAATGAAGATTGCTATTAAGATAAACAAGGATTTTTTTTGAGAAGGGCTCTTACGCATCATTGATCTGGTTCGAGGGCCTGTGCCAAATCATCAATGAGATCCTGAGCATGTTCAATCCCAACCGAGACACGAATGGTTTCCGGGGTCATTCCTGAGGCCTTCAAGCCTTCTTCGCCCATCGAGGCATGGCTCATGGACCAGGGATGTTCGATCAGGGACTCGACACCTCCCAAAGATTCAGCCAGAGGGAAGTATTTCAATTGGCTGAAAAATCGCTCTAACTTAACCTTCTTCGTATCCAGTTCAAAGGCCAGCATCCCGCCGGAGCCCTTCATCTGTTTCTTGATCAAAGCTCTCTGGGGATGACTGGAAAGGCCGGGATAATACACCTTCTTGACGTATTTATGTTCTTGCAGAAACTCGGCAATGGCCGAGGCGTTCTGCTGATGAACCTCCATGCGATGGGCCAGGGTTTTAACCCCGCGCAATACCAGCCAGCAGTCAAAGGGGGATTCCGAAACACCCAGGGCATTGATCAAAAATCGCATCCGCTCTTCCAATTCTTGGGTGCGGTAGATTATGGCGCCGCCCACCACGTCACTGTGCCCGTTGATATATTTCGTGGTCGAATGGACAATAATATCCGCGCCAAACTCAAAGGGTTTCTGAAAATACGGCGTCATAAAGGTGTTATCGACAACCGTTAAAATATCGTGTTTTTTACCGATCTTGATCGTTCCTGCCAGGTCCACAATGTTCAGCAAAGGATTGGAAGGAGTCTCAATCCAGATCATTTTTGTCTCCGGCCTGACCGCGGCCTTGACTTCCTTCAAGTCGCGCATATTCACAAAAGAAAAGGTAATCCCAAAACGGAGAAAAACTTGATTGAACAACCGATAACTGCCACCGTAAATGTCATCACCCGTGACCACATGATCCCCCGACTTAAGCAAGAACATCACCGCGGTGATAGCGGCCATTCCAGTCGCGGTGACCGAGCATCCTACGCCGTCTTCCAGCGAGGCGAGATTCTGTTCTAAGGCCGTGCGCGTTGGATTATTACTGCGGGTATAATCATATCCTTTCCCTTTGCCTAAGGAATCAAAGTAAAAGGTGGAAGACGGATAAATGGGTGTGGTGACCGAGTTATAACTCGTATCCATATAAACACCCTTATGAACTGATTTTGTGCGGATATCCATGGTGATGCTCCTTCGTAAGGTGAGTTGGCCAGTTGACAAGAGCTAACAGCCAAGAGCTAACTACGCAATCGCCGTGTGGCTCTTGGCTCATATTAACTGGCAACTGGCCAACTCGCTAACTCGCCAACTGACTTGAGGCGTATTCTACCATAAAATAATTTGTAACTCTGAAAATTATTCATTCCCCGCGAACACAAACCCCAGCACCCGGCCGGAGAGAGGATCCTTCCCCCGGGAGGTCATCTTACACTTCTCTTCCTCGGAACAGTCATCCTCATAGCGGACTACCAATTTCCACCTTGGCCGGGAACGATGATGCACCTTTGAGACCGGCTCTTGGCCGAGAAAACAACCTTTAGTAAACGAGGTGAATTCCTCCTCACTGACGTTCAAGATAAATTCGTCCTGATAATCAACCCCGTGCAGCGGCAGGACGTTTTGAAGGCGAAACAAGGTGAATTCCTCCTCACTGACGTTGGCAGGGTGTTCCTGATCGGCAAGGATTAATCGCCCTCTCTTCTGCGGAATACTCCACTCTCCCGAATTCATCACCGCGTCTCCTTGAAGATCAAAATAAACCGAATAGGGGGTCTTTTCAACCGCGGTGTGACTGAGACGGCAGAATCGATCTACGTGCTGAAGCAGGATTTCCACAAACGGCTGTTCCAGCACAATCCAAAACTCATCCTCATCAATCTTGACCTGATCAAAGGTCGCGATGATCCGTCCGTGCATATTAAGGAAGGCATTGCGCGGCTGATCGAGAGCGTTGGAGGTAATGCCATTGAGAAATTCTGCCGCGTTGTCTTTGACGCGCAAGACAACTTTATTGGTTTTGTATAACTTCGTTGGCATGGAGGCGGGCAATGGACTCAAGACAGGGTTCTCTGTTTAATACTCATCCTTCGCTGCAAATCATACAATTTCGGATGCATGAGTTGAGGATCGGCTAGACGCAAAAATTCATCAAACAAAGCCCGGATTTGTTCCGTAATCTTGAAGGCCCCCCATCTTTTATCCTGGGGCTTGACATCCAGCCGCTTGTAGCTCAAATGCATCACCCATTGATTGCGTTTGACATTAAACTCCTTGAAATGTTGATTGTAAGGCAGCAGCACCTTTTCCCATTCCCGCGGATCACTGACATAATGCACGGCCTTGGCCTCGTTGGGATTGATCTGCGGTTTGTAGAAAAAATCCAGAATCGTGCTGGCGTGAACGACAAAGGACTCCAGCAAGGCATTATAGATGTACAGATTGGTCGTCCCTCGCTGAAGCATCTGGGTCACGCCATACAGCATCCAGACTTCATAGTAAAGATGTTCTTCCGAGAATTTAAAGAGTCGAGTCGGCGTGAGATAAATCATAGCGCAGCAAGCCGCAACCCAATTGACAATACACAAATTACAAATCACAAACAAATCACAAAACCAAATGAACAAACGTAAAATTTATCGAACTTACTGTTTCGGTCATGGTTTATTTGGTATTGTCGATTTTTTGTAATTTGTGCATTGGAATTTGTAATTTAAAAACTTTGCTCAAAAAAAATGTTACAAGTTTATACTATCAAGGGCCGGTCACCATTATTGTCAACTTCATCTTAAAAATTTCCGGGGATAATCTAAAGTCATTGCTGTCCCAATTGGATTGACAGCAGGATTTTGCTTTGGCCG
>CAYJUK010000189.1:0-4331 GCA_964373335.1 uncultured Planctomycetales bacterium
AAATGTTTAGAACTCTTCTGATTATATCAATCATTCTTGTCTGCCAAATCCTTCCTGTAATTTCTGCGGATGCAAAATCTTCTGCTTCTGATTTAACTTCCTATGAGGACATTCATTTCTCTCTTCAAGAAATCGAAGCCAAATTTTTATTTCTATCTGAGGACGCCAATCACAGTCAATTGCCAAGTTTGATCTCGGAGATTCATCAGGAGCTACAAAATAATCAAAACGAATTCAGCAAAATTCTTAATATGGACTTTCAAGTGGCTGATCATAAATTAAACTATATTGAAAATTACATTAAAAATAAATATACCTCAGAAGAAGTGAAGCTGACCCCTCCTCAGGTTAACAAAATAAAAAATGATATGAAACTGCAGAAAGGCCTGCTGAAGGATCACCAACAGAAAATTCGTCTTTTAGAAAAGGACATTAATCAAACGGGACAGGAAGTGGCTGGCGTCTCAGAGACTGCGGCATTAGAGAATCTGGTCATTTCTCAGATCCGGGAAAAATTGACCGCCATTGAGGCCCTCCTGACCCAGTGGGAAGAAACCGCTGCTGACCAGGCCCCGCCTTCCGTTGAACATGAAATGGATCAACTTTGGAAAAAATTAGAGGAAAGAGAAAAACTGCTTAAAGTCAAAGAATTTGACCTCAAACAACTCAGAACCAACATTCACTCCTTAACTGAAAAGATTCAATCCTTGGAATCGGATTATCAAGAGAAGTCCGATAAACTCAAGCGTCTTACGGAAGAATTAACGGCTTTATCACTTAATGCCGTTGAAAAAGATCGGATGATTTCTCAAAGGGAAGAAGACATCCGCATTCTCAATGGCCATCTGGATGACCTGGAAGAACGTCTTTCTCTAGTCCAAAAAATTATCCAAGAAAAAGACCAGCATATTGATCAACTCGCCAATAATTTTGATCGTCTTAATCAAGGGCAGCAACAACAGCTAAAGACAAGAAAAAATAAAATTTTATCAATGAAAAAAAATTGGGAACACCTTGAAGAGCAGTACCACGTTTCTTTGATGGAGAAGACTCGATACCTTAATGATTTAGAGCGGCTGATCTATGCTCAAGACAAGCGCCTGGACCAGGTGGATGACTCCATAATCCAAAAGCAAGTTCTGGTTAACCAATTGACCCAATTTCTGAAAAGGAAAGAGAAGACTCTTCAACATTATGATCAAACCTTGACTTATAAAAATAAGGAAATGGATCAACTTAATGGAATCTTGGAAATTTATCAATGGAAATTGAGTGAAGAGCATCATGTCTCCCGGCAAATGGCCCAGCGGGTCAAAATCTTAGAGCAACAACTCGCTTCCAGAAGGGAATTTCCGGAAAGAGAGAAAAATGTCGCCATTCAACCTGTTCTCGAAGAGAAACTGCCAAGTCTTCCTTTTCCTCAGGAGATAATCGCCCCCAGAGATTTAAGCAAATTAGGGAAAAATCTGACCCTAGATGCTGCTCATTTGAAACAAAAAATGTCAATATTGCTAGAAAGATTAAAGAACTCTTATGTGGAGTCTGATTTTCGTGAAAATTATATCTTGGCCCTGGAGTCTCTCTTGATGGAGACCCATAATATCCTTGACTCTTATCAAGACATTTTTTATGAACAACAACAGGAATATATTCGTTTAGCCAAACGATTGAATCAGCTTGCTTATTTGAAATATGACTATTCTTCCTTTCGTTTCCCTTCGCCTCATATCAAAAAGCCTCGGTTTCTTCAGTTAGGACTACAAGATATTGGTCCCTCAAATGAAGTCCTCATCTTGAAAGGTGAACCGTAATCCTTAGGCGCAGCAAAATAAACCTCAGAGAGATCTAACGACTGTAGGAGGGATCCTCTTGTTATTCCTCCTTATTTTTCAATAAATTCTCAAGACAATATTTGACAAAAGACTTATTTCAGGACATGATAAACCAAAATTCATGATAAAGGATTTAAAATGCAAAAAACATTTCAAATATCCAGGTCTTTTTCTTTTGTCAGTATATTTCTCTTAACCACCTGTTCTCAGGCTCTGGCCTCCGATATCCGTGATGCTGTGGTTAAACTCTTTATCACCTCCAACAGTATGGATTATTATCATCCCTGGCAGACTCAAGGGAGTTATATGAAAACAGGTTCGGGATGTATCATTAAAGGGAATCGTATCCTAACTAATGCACATGTGGTGAAGGATCAAACTTTTATTCAAGTGCGCAAAAACTCTGATCCTAAAAAATATACGGCCAAGGTGGAAGCGATCGGGTATGAATGTGACTTGGCCCTTATAACGGTAGAGGATCCGCAATTTTTTGAAGGGATAGATCCCGTAGAGATGGGGGAACTGACTCAACTCCAGGACACCGTCACAGTCATAGGGTACCCCCAGGGAGGAGATAAGATTTCAATTACAGAAGGAGTGGTCTCTCGCATTGAAATCACGGCTTATACCCTAAGCGGCCGCAATTTACTGACAGTCCAAATAGATGCCGCCATTAATCCCGGAAACAGCGGAGGACCGGTTATCAAAGATGGGAAATTAGTCGGTATCGCTATGCAGGCGATTGCCTCCAGCCAGAATATCGGCTATATGATCCCGATGCCGATCATCCAGCATTTCTTCGATGATTTACAAGACAATACATTCGATGGATTCCCTTCTTTGGGGATCGAAATCACCCAGACAGAAAATGCGACCTTAAGAAAATTTTATCAAATCAATGAGGTGGAAGGGGGAGTGCTTATTACCAAGATATTACCTTTCTTTCCCGCCAGTAAACTTCTTAAAGAAGGGGATATCATTTTGACCATAGATAATATCCCGATCGCTCAGGATGGGACATTCGCCTTTCGTGATCAAGAACGATTAGCTCTATCCCATTTGATCAGTAAAAAACAGATCAATGAAAAAATTAAGATCTCCTATATGAGACAAGGCCGTAAAAAAGAGACCGACATCATTTTAACACCAGCTCAGCCACTCGTTCCTTATCCGAATTATTTTAAAAAACCGCCTTATTACATCTTTGGAGGATTTATCTTTACTGTCCTGAGTATGGACCTCTTGCAAACGTGGGGATCAGATTGGTGGGAGAAAAGCCCTTTTGATTTTCTTTATTATCATGGGGGGACGGGTCGATTAAATAAAGAAAGAAGAAAAGAATTAGTCGTCCTTCTGGAAGTTCTTCCAGATGACGTTAACGTAGGGTACCATGGTTTTCATAATATTATTGTGGATAAGGTGAATGGGAAAGATATTAAATCATTTAAAGATTTTGTTTCAATCATTGAAAATATCAATGAGGAATACATCGTTATTGAAACAGAACGGAATATCAAATTTATTTTAGATTCCAAGAAGATACAGGAGGCTAATCCCACCATCTTAAAACGCAATAATATCCCCTATCCCTTCTCTGAAGATGTCGGCCAATGGAGGAGGAAGGAAAGAACTCAAAATGAGATTCCTTAATTGTCAAAAAAGCGGGATCTTTTCTCTCTGGGGCCAATCTAAAGGCCGGGCTAACCAGGTCCATTAAGTAGAAATAAATTTTAGATTTTTGTTTCTGTGCAGGGTTTTCCGAAGATGCTGCTGATGTCATTTAAAGATTTCACCTTCCTTACAAATTTTCATAAGATCCACTTTTAACGTTTTTTTCGATTATGAATTTCGATATAATGGGAAATTATGAGAAAATTAAATGTCCTATTCATTTGTGTGCAAAACAGTGCCAGAAGCCAAATGGCGGAGGGGATTTTAAAACATATGGCACAGGAACAATTTCAAGCATACAGTGCGGGTATTGAACCTGGAGTAGTCAATCCACTGATTATTATTGCGATGAAGGAATTAAGCATAGACATTTCTCATCATCAGTCTAAAAGTATTGAAGAAATTATGAAAAGGCAGATACCTTTTAACTATGTGATCTCTGTCTGCGATGGTCTGCAGGAGACCCGATGCCCCTCATTCCCTGGCAAGATGAGAAGGATTCATTGGCCATCGAGCCGTAATACTGACATATGAATAAGATAAATAAATATGCTATACTTTAAATGTCATGGATATTACACCAATAAATAAACATAAGGAAACACAAGTTTTCAGCCGCCAATGTCTAAGGTTAATAATGATTTTAACCTTTCTATTACCTCAACAATTATTATATGCTCAGAATAGCTCTGGTTTATCCTTTGTTCAAAAATTAAGGTTTAGCCAACGATGTGGGATAAATTGTGTAGCAGCAACTGGCGTGGTGCAAAAGGAATTTTTTATTAGTGTGTATGTCGGAGTGCGTGTAGTCATTTTTGTAGATGTAAT
>CAYJUK010000190.1:0-4280 GCA_964373335.1 uncultured Planctomycetales bacterium
CTTTGATAAGAGGGATAATCAGGTCAGCGCGCAAGTTGAGCCATTGTTTGGTTTTGGGGTGAGTGAAGCGCAGGGAACGGTTGATTTTAAGTTCAGCGATGAGAGATAGGGCTTGGGAGGCGATGAATTCGATTAATTCGCAAGAAGTATACCAGGCGTCAAAGAGGATGGTGGAAAAAGCGATCTGTTTGTCGATGGCATCGAGAATAAGGTCTTTGGCAAGGTCGATTTTGCTTTTAAAGGATTCGGGTGGCGCGCCGTTGACGGGGATATAGGATTTAAAGTTAACGGGGAAGTGTTTGGAGTTGGAGACGAAGCAGGAAGCGACGGCGACGTTGCAATTTTCCTGACGGCCTAAAGGGCCGCAATACTGGAATTGAGCGCCTGCGGTTTTTTCGGCGTGAGGTTTTGGGCAGGCGGTGTCATCGATAGCCATGACGCCCTTAGCAGTAGCTCGAGTGGTATGTTGGTTTTGGAGGATTTTTAGGCGGACATCGTTGAGTTGATCAACGCTCCATTGCGACTTGCTAAAGAAGTATTGGAGTTTTTGATAATCCATGTTGGTACGTTTGGCGATGGCAGATAGGTTGAGGCGTTTATAGTCGAAGAACATAGCGTAGATCATATGGCGTAGGATGTTCATTTGGGTAGCGGAGAACAGGGGTTGAAAGTGACTAAGGAATTGGTCGATGAATCGAATGGGTTTGGTAAAATGGGACATGCGTTGCTCCTTTGTGTTTTTGGGTGAGTGATTGGATGTAATTAAGATAGCAGGATTTACGACGATGAATCAAGAGGAAATGTGGAAAATTTCATACAACGCATTGAAATTACGCAAGTTGTGGACTCGCAAATTTTACGTAAAGACAATTTTTAAAATATTCGGATAAAAAATATTTTTTAACAAAGTACTACTAAAAAACGGGAGTGTCATGAAAACAATCACATTACAAAAGGCTTATAGTAAGAATAGATTTTTATCTGCAGATCAGATTCTTGATAAGTTTAAGAATAAGGGCATTGATCCTGATTGGAGCTTTGAAGGCACTACACCTAGTCAAACTTCCAAGCTTACTCATTGTTATCATCGCTATCCAGCAAAATTTATTCCTCAGTTGGTGGAGAAATTGATGGATGAATTTTTAATTGGATATGATTCATTTCAGGTCAATGATTTGTTTATGGGAAGCGGTACAACATTAGCATGCGCCATAACAAGAGGATATTTTACAAGTGGAACTGACATAAATTATAGTGCGGAGCTTATAACGCGAGCTAAATGTACGCCGTTGGAACCAGCGTTTCTGCAAACCAAGGTTAATAAATTTTTAAGTGATTTAAATTTTCTAGAAGAAAAAATTTTGTTCATTCCTAAAAGGTTTAATCCCAAAATTCCTGAAACAAAAATTCAAAGGATACAGTATTGGTTTGATGAAAAAACGATTGAAGAACTCGGAATAATACTGGCAAGGATAAATTCTGAGAAGGATGGAAATATACAATTATTCTTAAAATGTTGCTTTAGTCATATCCTTAAGACTTGCTCCAGATGGCTGATGGGGAGCACAAAGCCAACTATAGACAAGAATAAGAAATCTGTCAAACCGTTGGTTGCATTTAAAAGGCAATTAAAGAAGATGACAAGAGGTAATGAGGCTTTTTGGGGAGTTGTCCCAGAAAATGTAAGAAAAAATATTAATAAATATTTGATTATGAAACGACAAGATGCGAGACACCAGCCAGTTGAAAGTAATTCAGTGGATATCCAGATAACATCGAGTCCTTATGTCACCAGTTATGAATATGCCGATTTACATCAATTAACAACGATTTGGTTAGAGCCTGAAATTGATTTGAAAGAATATAAGAAAAAATTCATAGGCACCGCTGCTAAATCCAACGGTGTAAGAATTCTTAAAAGCCAAATTGGAAAGGATATCGAGGAGAAACTACAAGCGGTTGATAAGAAGATGGCTGATGAGGTAGAAGCATTTTTTGTAGATATGCAAGAGTGCTTCGATGAAACCTACAGGATTCTTAAAAAAGGCGGCAGATGCTGTTATGTAATTGGCAACACCAAGCTGAAGGGGGTTGATATATTAAATGCCGAAGTTTTTGCAGAGAGCATGCAGTATTCTGGCTTGTTGATTGATCGGATTATTAAGAGAGAGATTCCATCAAAAATATTGCCTTCTAAACGAGATGCTAAAACTGGTAGATTTGCGGCAAATGATAACGCTGACTCTTTTGCTTATCCTACGGAATATATTGTGATTGGGAAGAAAGATTAACCGATGAGAAAGAAAAACAAAAAACAAAGGAAAAAAATGACTATCAAAGATTTATTAAAGCTTTACGACGTCTACAAAGAAAAACATGGAACAGAAGCGTATAGATATGTTTCACATCTGATGCAAGAAGCAAAAGTTATTCACAGAAAATTTTTTCTACAAAGTGCTACAGCTCAAAAGGCAAGAGCTAAGGGTAAAACTCCTGATCACGAACAATCATGGCGTGCTTTTAAGGGGAAGAATTTAGAAAAGCTTATTGTTCACATCATAAGCCAGAAAGTTGCTGATTTTGGATTAAAGATTGTGGGAGGAAATACTTTAGAGAGAACCAATAGCGGGAATTTATCAAAAGAATTAGGTATAGTAAAAAGGAATCTTTTGGTAGATTACGGGGAATTTGGTTCTCACTTGCCCGATGTTGATATAATAATCTATGATCCGAAAGATTTTAAGGTTATCGCAACGATCTCTAGTAAAGTCACATTACGAGAGCGGATCGCACAGACAGGATATTGGAAAATTAAACTCTCAGGCGATGAGGTGACAAAACATATTAAAGTGTTCTTTGTTACCCCTGATGAGGATGGGACAATGACTTTAAAGGACCCTGTCAAAAAAGGAAGAGCGATCGTAGAGGTCGATACTGATGGGGGTTATGTTATGAGCGAGGCTAGGATTCAAGAAAGTAGTAAAGTAAAAATGTTTGATAAATTTATTGATGACTTGAAGAAAATACTAAAATGAAATACCTATTATTTATTTCTTTCAACTCTAGACTAAAACATAATGCTGTTTATGAAACCCTCTCTATTGTTCGAGAAAGCCTGGAGCAACTTGTTGAGGAAGAAGAATTAAATATTGACCATGAAGAAATCCCACTACTTGTAGATTTAGAAAAACATCTTTGTTTTAATGATGACTATGAGGGTATTTTGTCGAATGGTACTTGGTTTCATATTCAAGAGCTCTCTGTTAGAAATTATATTAGGGATGACGCTAAACAAAAATTAAGAATATAAATTGAGAAATGCAAAAAGAAAATCTTATTTTAGAATCAACGACTCTTTGGGATTTCCCTAGACAAAATTATGGTGACAAACCGCACGGTGATAATAAATTTAATGGGGTGACACCCGCCTTTATAATTTGGAATCTATTACAAAGGTATACACAGGAAAATGACTTGGTTGTTGATCCAATGTGCGGCAGTGGTACAACAATCGACGTCTGTAAAGAGGAGAACAGAAGAGTTATCGGGTATGATATTGCCCCTCGACGTAAAGATATCATAAAAAATGATGCACAAAAAATCCCCTTAGAAAATAATTCTGTCGATTTTGTTTTTATTGATTCTCCATATTCAGACAATATTAAATATTCAGACGAGCCAAGATGCATTGGTAAACTGTCATGTGAGAAGGAAGAATTCTTCATTGCGCTTGATGAAGCTGCTCAAGAAATTCAAAGGATATTAAAACCGGGAAAAGTCATGGCATGGTTGATTGGAGACCAATGTAAGAAAAAGAAATTTGTCCCCGTAGGTTTTAAATTATATGGAATGTTGACAAAATATTTTGAACCGATAGATTTAGTTTGTATTTCAAGGCGTAATCAAACTTCCAATACCCCTATTTGGCATGAGAGAGCAAGGCGGTTTAATTTTTATCTGCGAGGTTTTAAATATTTACTGTTAATGAGAAAAGAAAAATCGTAGGAATAGAAGGTGGGTGAAGAGATGCTAATCTTTACAACAGGGGCCTTGACTTTTGGACAAAAATAACACGCAAGGATCATTTGGGGCAAGGAGAGTTATTTTAAGTGGCCATCATTTCTGAATCCAAGCTCTGGAAAAAACGTTTAGGTGATTGGGTCATTAATCCTTATGTTGGCTGTGAACATGGCTGCAAGCATTGTTATTGTCCAGCGATGCCCGGTGTTAAATTCACCACTGGCGGCCGCAGCCAGCGGGAATGGGGAAAATATATTTTC
>CAYJUK010000191.1:0-4250 GCA_964373335.1 uncultured Planctomycetales bacterium
TCGGAGGAATGATACTATTCTCAATCGCTAAACAACAGGCGATGGCTTCAATCGCTGAGGCCGCGCCCATGGTGTGGCCTAACATGGATTTCACGGAACTAACCGGGACTTTTTTATTTTCAAAGACTTTATTGATGGCCGCGCACTCGGCTTTATCATTATGAATGGTCCCTGTTCCGTGCGCACAAATGTAATCAACCTCTTTTTGTTTAACGTTTGAAACTTTTAATGCGTCCTCAATACACTCGGCTATTCCGTCAGCTTGCGGCTGGGTCATATGAAAGGCATCACAGCTAAAGCCGCATCCTAACACTTCAGCATAAACATGCGCATTTCTCTTTTTGGCACTTTCAAAAATTTCCAAGACAAGCACCCCGGCGCCTTCTCCGGGGATCATGCCTTTTCTATTCTTGTCAAACGGCTGGCATTTTTCGGGAGCAATGGCGCCGACCTTGTCAAATCCGGTAAAGGCGATTCGCGAAAAAGAATCCGCCCCTCCCGCTATTACATAATCCGCTTCACCCATTCTTAAAAGATCAAGGCCGTAACTGATGGCATAATTGCCAGCGGCACAGGCTGTCGTAAAGATCCTGTTTCTTCCCTTGAGTTTGAATTCTAGCGCTACGTCAACGGGGATATTGTTAACGGAAGACTGAAACATCAACGATTTATCCATATCTGCATATAATTTATCACCTACAAAATCTTTATTTAAATTTTCTATGGGCTGGATTTCCCCCATCGTCGTCCCCATGCACACCGACACCTTGCATTTTGATAATTGCCGATAATCCAAGCCGGAGTCTTCAATGGCTAATTTTGTCCCCGCCACCGCCAATTGAGAGGCTCGTCCTGAAAATCTTAAGGCCCTTCTGCTGATAAATTTTTTTGCATCAAAGTTCTTAACCTCGCCGCCGTTATGACTTTGATAATGAACCGTATCAAAAAGCTCCACCTTGGAAATCCCTGACTTTCCCTTCACTAAATTCTCCCAAAAAATATTTTTTCCAATGCCGATAGAGGAAATGACGCCAACGCCCGTTATGCCGATTCTTTTTTGCATATCATTTCCTGCGCACAAAAATCATATCGCTTGCAGCGGCTATTTGCCCCTCTACCATCGCTATAGCATGAACATAAGCATTATCTTTTGTGATGCGGGTAGCCGTAATCGTCACCTTTAACTGATCACCGGGCAGGACAGATTTTACAAACCTTGCCTCTTTGATGATGCCAAGGAAAAAATCTAATTTCTTATGCTTTTTATTTTTTGAATAAAACAAAAATGTCCCTATTTGCGCCATAATCTCTAAGATCATGGTGGCCGGGACAACGGATTGATCCGGGAAATGCCCTAAAAAACATATTTCATTCCCGCTGATATTTTTGATTCCGACAACTTTTCGCCGCTCTTTTAATTCCAGAATCCGGTCCACCATATAATATGGAAATTTTTGCGGAAGAACTTGCTTGATTTCTTCAAAATCGATCATGTCTGTCCCCTTTTGAATTTTTTTAATATCAAAACAGTGTTTGCGCCGCTGGGATCAAAACAATTGACCATAACATTATTGAGAGCCTCATTTTTTACCGTATTTAAAACATAACGAAGGTCGCAGTTACGGTCTTTTGTTTTGTAATTTATCGTCGAGGGAATAAATCCCTTCTCCAAACTGCCTAAAGCGGCAGCCACATTCATTCCCCCCGAGGCGCTAAACGTTTCACCGATCATGGATTTAACCGCGGTGATGGGTACCTGCCCGGCATAATTTTCAAAAACTTTTTTGATGCCCTTTGTTTCGATAGCATCCCCGTCTTTGGTCGAATTGGCATTGGCAAAAATACAGTCGATGTCGTCTTTACGTAAGCCGCTTTCATCTATTGCTGACTGCATGGCATGAGTCATGCCTGTTGCCTTTTTATTAAATCGATGAAAACTTCCCGGGTCGAAATTAGATGCCAAAGTGGCTATTTCGGCATAAATTTTTGCCTTTCTTTCCAACGCTGACTCTAAGGTCTCTGATAAAACAACTGCTGACCCTTCGGCAAAAACAATACCGTCTCTATCCTCATCAAAGGGCCTTGAGGCGGGTGTTGATCCATTGTTCAAGCCCGATAAAAACCCTAAGTGATAGAAACCCAAAAAAGTTTGCAGGCATATTTCTTCAACCGCGCCGACCAATACCATCCGGGCCCGGTCAAATTTTAAGGCATGCACAGCATAATCCAGCGCATCGAGCCCGGCACAAAACCCGGTCGAGGTTGTCGTGTTAAATCCTTTGATTCCAAATCGAATGGCGGCCCGGCTGGCGGGAGAATTAATGACCGTATTGGGGAATCGGGAGGGATTGACAAATCCGGGCCCGTCAACCAGGCATGCTTTATCAAACTCTGAAAGGCTGTGCAGACTGCCAAAAGTGGTGCCGACAGAAATACCAATGCGGCGCCGGTTATCCTCGTTTATTTCTAACCCGGCGTCTTCGATAGCAAATTTCATGGCACAAGACAAAAGAGTTGTTGCCCGGTCTAAATCAACCAATCCTTTTCTGCCTAAAATATCTTTTGCGTTGAATTCGGTTATTTCTCCCGCAACCTTAACTTTAAACTGAGACGTATCAAACAACGTAATCGGCCGGATGCCGGATCTGCCTTCCTCCAAGGCCTTCCAATACGCCTCTTTCCCTATTCCAATCGGTGAGACAACCCCAATGCCAGTGATGACGATACGTTTTGCGGGCATATAAAATGACCTAAGTGATTTAAAAAATCAAATAATAAAGATATATTGTTCAGCGAGTATGAGTTATTTTATCATACCCCCGTGAGTGGTTCTAGAGGTTAAGTGTTTTTTGTGGTGGGCATTTCGAAATGGCGGAGATTACTATATTGCGGGCATGGGGATCACAATTATACGTCTGATATTGTCTTACAGCAGGAGAGCAATTTTTCCTCAAAAGGGAGTTGACCCCTTTTCCCAAAAGGACTTGGCACATGGACAAATAAAGAGGACAGCGACCTTTTTCCTCATTCCCTTATACACTTTTCTTGGGCCTTCCCCACTTCAAACATTGTGGGTTGAAAGTGGCTGAGGAACTGGTCAATAGAGCCGATGGGTTTGGCAAAATGGGACATGCGTTGCTCCTTTGTGTAATGGGATGAGTTATGGGATGTGATTAAGATAGCAGGGTTTAGGATGAGGAATCAAGAGAAAATACGGAGAAATTCATGCAACACTTTGAAATTAATTAAGTTGTGACTCCGCAAATTTTACGTAAAGACAGTTTCAAAAAATAAACGTAGAAAAATATTTTAAAATATTTTTTAACAAAGTACTGATCTTTTAAATGCCGCCTGAATTGCCTCTCACACATTCTTGTAAACCTGCATAACGCCATGTCACACCTGTTTTACCGGTAGTATCTTCCCAAACGGCTGTCCAGAATTTCGTACTTCCTTTATTCGGATCCAATGCACAATCAATAGCTTCTACTGCAAAATATCTTTTCGGACCGTAAGCATAACCAGGTTCAAAAATACCTCCTCTATTTACAGGAGGCGGTGGTAATCCCACTGGAAAAATCAGCTTAATTTCGGGAGTCCAAGAATAATCCCTGAGTGGACAAGGAAGATGTTTATGATCTATTTGTTCATTTCCCTGATTCTTTCCCGGGAAATATTCTTCAATAGTAATCTCATCGATACCACAATTGCCTGTGGGTAATTTGTCGCCGTCCTGGGTATAATATTGTAAACTAAATGAGTAACTTCTTTTTGTTTTCCCTTCAACTCTAACTATCTGAGGTTCACTGATCCTATGAGCCGGCCTCGTATTACCATTCTCATCTTTTGCCGGTCTCCATTGACCATCCGGTCCCTGCTCCATTTCTACTGAATTCCAACTAGGTAGCCATATCTTAGGACAGTCATATTCCTCACATGGACCTGAGTATGTATCACTGGGTGTAGGTGTAGGTGAAGATGTCGATGAAGATGTCGATGAAGATGTCGGGGTAGGTGTCGATGAAGATGTTTCTTCTCCTCCTGCCCCTTCTCCATATACTGCCATCCCAAGGTTAATTCTTGGATTAGGATATAAAGTATCACAGGTATCAGCTGAGGGCGGTCTCAACAATGCGGGGGATTTAGCATCAACTTCTGATGTGCTTATCCAGGCAATCCCCAATACTGAAAAAATACGGTCATTCGTATTTGATGGGCTGATAAATAAGAATATAAGAATAAGGGGAAAA
>CAYJUK010000192.1:0-1152 GCA_964373335.1 uncultured Planctomycetales bacterium
CAAAGAATGGAATTTGATCATTCTAAATTGCTGGCCCTTTTGCCCGGGGTTGAGATTCATGATATTGATTACGGTATCACCCAATACTTGAGCCAACTTTCACTGACAGTGTAAGAGTTGGGGAATCGGGACACATCCCCAAATCGGGACACATCCCCAAATAGGATGTGTCCCGGTTATTCTCCCGGTTATTCCCACGCACGGGAAGATTGTAAGAACTATGAGCTTAGAAAATTTATCAACGCCTAAGACAGTCCTCAATCGTGATCTTCGTAAGAAGATCATCGATATGATCGTCCTCGCTGGCCAAGGGCATATCCCCAGCGCCTTTTCGATCATTGATATCCTGGCGTATCTTTATGCCCAGGTCCTCAAGTTTGATTCTGCTCATCCCGACTGGTCACTGCGCGATTATTTTATCTTAAGCAAAGGTCATGGCTGCGCCGCGCTCTACGTCATTTTAGAAAAGTACGGCTTTATTACGCAGAGGGATTTGGATCAAGAGGGGACCGTGGAGGGAATCCTGGGAGGGCATCCCGACGCGACCCGGGTGCCGGGGGTGGAGGCCTCGACCGGTTCATTAGGCCACGGATTAGGAATCGCTTTGGGAATTGCCTTGGGTTTGCAGATCAGGAAACAGGACAATAAGGTTATTGTCCTGTTAGGCGATGGGGAATGTCAGGAGGGTACGATCTGGGAAAGCGCCTTAGTCGCTCCTCATCTTCAATTGGGCAATTTGTGCTGCATTGTTGACCGCAATCTGTCGGCTGACCAGATTCTGCCTCTGGGGGACTTGAAGAGAAAATGGGCATCGTTTGGATGGCAGGCTTATGAGATGGATGGGCATAGTGAGGAGGACATGCAGAAGATTTTTGATCAATTAGATTTTCAATTATCGAATCAGCCGAAAGTCATCATCGCTCATACCGTCAAGGGCAAGGGAGTGTCATTCTTGGAGAGCCATGGGCCCTGGCATTATCGGGCTCCTAATCCAGAGGAACTTCAGTTGATTTGTGAAGATTTGGGGAAAGAGGGGGTTTAGAGTAGGTGTGGACAACTTTGTAAGGTCCAGTCATTGAATGTGCTATAATCAAGGCATAAACTTTTACTTTGCAAAAAGATAATATTTTTTAGTAACCTTATGTCAAAATC
>CAYJUK010000192.1:1162-4250 GCA_964373335.1 uncultured Planctomycetales bacterium
GGGGAAAGAGGGGGAAAGAGGGGGGAAAGAGGGACACATCCCAAAATAGGATGTGTCCCTCTTTCCCCCCTCTTTCCCCAGGTTAAGGATAGGAAGCCTGTATGGTGAGGAGGTTATAGGAAAAGTGAAGATGAGAATTCCAGCTTTAATCATTGGGAATTGTGAGATAGCGACTTAACCTTAACCCTTCAACGATACTGGCCCCTTAACCATAATCTTTAGACTAAACCTGCGTGGTGTCAGTGCTGTTTTAAGATTTAATACAAAATAATGTGAATTGCTGTTATGAAATCACTCCGTGATTCTTTTGTTCAAGTCCTTCAGGAAATTGGCCGGCAAGATAAACAACTGGTTGTTTTAACCAGTGATATCAGTCATTTCCGTTTGCAGCCATTCGCGAAAGATTGTCCCGGCCGATATTATAACGTTGGTATCTGTGAGCCTACCATTCTCACTATGGCGGCGGGTTTAGCCAAGGTGGGATTTTATCCGGTGGTTCATTCCATAGCCCCGTTCATCGTGGAGCGGTCTTATGAACAACTGAAATTGGACTTTTGTTATCAGCGGCTCGGTGGCACACTCTTAACCGTAGGCTCGGCCTTTGATTATGCCAGCCTGGGATGCACCCATCATTGTTACAACGATTTTGCCTTACTCAAGGTCTTGCCGGACACCCAATTGTTTTATCCGGCCTCTTTCGAGGAGTTCGCTATCTTGTTCCGGGCTGTTTATCACAACAGGTCTTTGAAATATTTTCGGCTGTCGATGTTCGGACATGAACAGGTATTTTCCCCCGCTTTGGTACAAGTCGGCCAAGGGATCAAGATTGCCGAGGGAGATGATGTAACGATCGTTGCCGTGGGTTCTCAATTAAAGACAGTTGCAGAGGCCCTGCCGATCCTTAAAAGTTCCGGAATCTCAACCGAGGTGATTTATCTTCATACCTTGAGGCCCCTGGACACCATGATGATTTTGGAAAGCATAAATAAAACGAAGCGATGTTTGGTCATTGAAGAACATGGTCTTTATGGAGGTGTCTTTGATGACGTGACGCGTCTGGCTAAGGATTTAGAAGGGATGCATCTCGCCTCTATCGCGGTTCCTCAGGGATTTATCCGTGAATACGGGACTTACGCACAGCATTGTCAGCGGCTGGGTTTTTCTGTGGAAGGGATCATCCAGAGATTAACCGATGATTTAGCATTGGATCTCACCGCTGCCCTCAACAAAGGGAATGGATAGGATCATGAGAATCGCGACACGAGAAAGAAGTGTTCCGGCGATCATTAAGGAAGAGCTGTTTCGTTGCTCTGTCTGTCAGGCTGCTTCTGAGAATTCACTTTTTGCCTTGCCTCTTTTGCCATTGACGGGTCGATTTCGTCAGAACAACACGCCACCGGCAGCCCTCGCCGTTGATCAGTTCTTTTTTCTTTGCCCTCATTGCGGGCAGGGGCAGTTAGGATCAACACTTGATCCAGCATTCTTATATGGCCCGGGATATGCCTTCCGCACCCAGACGAGCTTTTCCGCTCAAACCGACCTGGATGTCTTTCTCTCTTTTTTAGATGAAGTCGCGCAGATGAGACAGTTTGACTCGGTGGTGGAGGTGGGGTGCAATGATCTGGCTGTTTATCAGCGTATCCAGAGCCGGGTTAAAAACTTCATCGGTATTGATCCTATCCTTAAGGGAAGAGATGCCTCTTTAGATCCGTCAGTCTTATTAATCCCGCAATGCGTTGAGGAAGTCGATCTTTCTTCCTGCCTTCAAAGGCCGCCGGATCTGTTGATCTGCCGTCATACCTTAGAACATTTGGTTAACCCTCGGCTAGTTCTTAAAAAGATGTTTCAGATCGCGGATAACGATACTCTTCTGATATTTGAAGTGCCGGATTTTGATAGTCTTGTCAAGGAAGGACGGTTCGACCGCGTCTTCAACGAACATATTCAGTATTTCTCTTTATCCTCTTTTCGATATCTATTGGAAGATTTAGGATTTCATATTGTCAAAAGCCGGATCAATCATCTTCACTGGCAGACTCTACTGATCGCCTTTCGCAAAGGGGATGGGACTTTGAGGGAGACGCCTGAATTGAGTCAAAGGGAAACAGATCATTGGCCGCAGACTGTCCTAGACCGCTTTCTGCAATTTCAAAGACATCTGCGGTCCCTGGGGGAAAAACTGACCCAGGAGAGTGACGCGAAACTGATGGGGTACGGCGCCTCACCTATGTTGCCGATCCTTTTCTATTATCTCGCCGGTCCAATGTAGAATTTGGAAATCATTTTAGATGACGATTCCACTAAAAATAATCTTTGTTACGCCAACCTGCCGGTGACGGTCAAGGCCCCGGTGACTCCTATGGATATTGAAGGGGCGGTCATCTTGATCACGGCCCTGGATTACGGTGATTTGATCTCTCGAAAGATCCAACCCTATCATCCCCAAAAAGTCATTCTTCCCTTAGAGGGATTGAGGTTGGAAATTTTTCGGAAAAATAAATACGAATATCGAAACTCGAAATCCTAAACAAATTCGAAGCATGAAAATCCAAATGTTAAAAATCGTTTCTAATTTAAAGGATTCGGATTTGGGATTTGTTTCGAATTTCGACATTCGAATTTAATCTAATAAGAATATGGACTACGGACTTAAAAATAAAAACGTGTTAGTCACCGGGGCGGGTCGAGGCATCGGCCGCGCGATTGCCATCGACTTGGCCAGAGAAGGGGCTCAGGTGGCGATCGTCGCGCGGACTGAAAGAGAGCTTAAAAGAGTGATGGAAGTCATAGGCGGCCGGCCGCGGGGTCATTGTTACCTGGTCTCTGATCTCACGAAAGAAGGAAGTCCACAGAAGGTCTATCGTGACTTAAGGAAGAATTTTGGTTCCCTGGATATCCTGATCAATAATGTGGGAGATGCCTTAGGTATTCGGGATCCCCATTGTTCTTTGAGCGACTGGCGTCGGGTTTTTCGGATCAATCTGGAGATCGCCGTTGAATTTAATAATTTGATTATTCCTCAGATGTTGAAAAAACGGTGGGGTCGCGTTGTCCATATCGCTTCAACCGCTTCCTTGGAAAACAATGG
>CAYJUK010000193.1:0-4234 GCA_964373335.1 uncultured Planctomycetales bacterium
TTTTGCTTCATTTCTCCTCCTTTTATTTTCATCTTTCTCTTCCTTGCTTTTTGATTCCTTTGTGACTTTCATTTTTACTACCATGATTTGGTTTTTTCTATATTTGATGAAGTTTAGTTTTAATATCCTTCAGCAGCAAAGAGGGGGGGAGGGTAGAGGTCAAAACGCCTTCCTTTTACCCCAAAATTATCAGAAGCAGCAGAGATTTCATCTCCTGGGCATGACATTTACTTTGATGATCTTGATGATCACTTATATCCCGTTTTATTTTTTGACGATTTTTATGATCTTTAGCTTGCTCTTCCCATTTCTTTATTTTAAAGATTTCCAGAGTGTGATTTTTGGTTATGCGAGGTATGTTAAAAACAATATAGCTTTTGTGATGATATGTCTGTGTTTATTTGGGATATCGCTTTTACCCGGGGTGTTATTTCATCAAGAAGTTGGCAAGGGAGAAATGATACTTCCTTATCGGCATATGCTTTCTCCCGAGGAACATCAATTGAGTGTTGCCCCGCAAACCACCTCTTTAGGTGGAATTAACACCATCTCTTTTCGCCACGATTTGTTTTCTGATCTGGATGATGTCAAATTGGGCAGATTTTATTTGCCGATATTTATATACATCCTTTTTCTTTTGGCGATCATTCTTCCCATAAACAAGAGACTTGTTTTTTATACATTATGGGGAATGGTTATCTATTTTATTGGGGTGTATGGGGCTACCCCGATTTATAAATTTTTATATGACCATATCTTTTTCTTTAAATATTTTCGTAATTTTCAATTTTTTCTCTGGCTGGTGATTTTGCCTCTGATGGTATTGATCTGTTCTGAACAGGTGCGTATGTTTTGCGATTTAGCTATCACCTGCCGAGAAGTTAAATACCCTTTGCTTTTTTTTGTTGTCATTATTCATGGAGGAGCTGCTGTTTTCCTTATGCTGCAGCATGATGTGATCGTGACCTCTTATGTTGTTATTGGAATAAGTTTTGTATTTTTTCTGCTCCATTTAGGGGGGTATTTTATAAAAAGAGAAAAATTCTTATGGCCGTTTTATTTGATCTTAATTACATTGCAACCCTTGGAAGTTTATCATTATTTAAGTCAAAATTCAGATAGAAGAGATCAAGGATATCGGTATACGAATGAATATATGAATTTCCTTATTGGGATTCCCGAATTGAGAGAAGGGTTTTATCAAGATAAGCCGATCCTCAAAGCCGGGGAAACCTCTACCCATTTTGAAAGAATGCCTTACCAAAAGAATTATTTAACTCTCTATTGGAACAATGTCTTGATTGAGAATCTCAATCCAGTGATTTTAGATTGGTATTTGATTCGATCCAAACTTTTGGTCTATGACCGGGTGGAAAGAGTGGATGATAATAATTTGGATTTTGATCGGATAGGGAAAAATTTTTTGGGAAACGAGAACTTAGCCTTCGTCTCCTCCCCTTATCCTTTGCCCCGGGAAAATCAACTGAGTCCAATTTCGAGTCCTTTTGTAGATATTATTACGAAGGATTCTAAAGAAGTGCAGGTTCTCGATTATTCGGTTAATTCAGTTCAGTTGAATACGAATTTTCCAGCAGATAAGTTTTTGGTGTATAACGATAATTTCCATAGTGAATGGAGAGCAAGTATCAATGGGAAAAGGACAACATTGTGGCGTGCTAACATCGCTTTTAAGGGGCTATTTGTCCCTGCTGGGGAGCAGATCATTCAATTCCAATTTGGGGCCCCTTGGCGCTATCCTTTTCATTATGGGATGATGACTCTTTATTTGTCAGTCTTCCTGGGGTTGTTTTTTTATCGATTAAAATTTCGTTTAGCTTTTTAAAAAGAGAATTATATTGATGGAAATAATTAAAAAGATCTATTTTTCTCAGGGGAATTATAAAATCATGCTTAAGTCCTTAAAATGGATTCTCTCTCGGGCCATTGTTTTTTATCTGATTGTTTATTCTTTCTCTAATGTTATTGTTGATTATGAAAAAATAAGATTTGGGTTAAAAATTAAGATTCTCAACTCTGTCATGCCGCAATCTTTTAGCTACTTGATTGAATCAGTGGAGGCTCAAAAAGAAAAGGATGCCCTGATCATCGAACAATATGTAAAATTTTATGTGAAGGTTGTGGAGTTTTTCCCTGAACGAGCCGATGCCCTGGGAATGCTGGGATTCTGCTATTATCATTTGGGACAGGTTAAAAAGGCGATCTCTGCCTATACTCAAGCGACCTCTTTAGAGCCGGATTTGTTTTGGTTTCCATATAATCTTGGGTTAATCTATGCCCAAAATGGACAATATCAAAAAGCTAAGGATTATTTTCATAAGGCATTAAATGCGGATTTAAAGAAAACATTGGGTTATATAACAGCCTCAAAAGTGATCTATCGTGGTCTTCTTCTTCATGTCAGGCAGGGGGAACAAGAATTAAATCGAAGATTAAATGAGGGATACAGGAATGCGTTAAATTTCTTTATTTTTTGTGCCTATCAAACAGGGGACTTTAACGATCTGACTCAATATTTCAATCAAGCGGTCACCCTTAAGGTTAAAGATTTAGATAAGATCTATCGGTATGCCGGTATCGTAACTTATAGGATGGGAAAATATAATGATGCTCTTTTTTATTTCAAGGAGTCTCTGCGAAACAATCCTCAGAATGGCGAAGAAATTTATTATTATTTAGGTTTAACTTACCAGGCCTTGGGTGATGATACTTTAGCCAATGAGTGGAAAAATAAAGCTCGAACTCATCATCCTCAAGAGTTAAACAAGACTCCGGTTTTATCATCGCAACTTCAAATTTTTTGAATTTTATTTTGCCCCGTGATTGGATTCTCCTGTCTAATGAATTTCGCCGGGATTAAAATCTCCCTTAAATTGGGACATTTTTGTGGTTCTACCGGGATGAGTTAGTCTCAAGCAAAGAGGGGAACCGTAAGGGTTTTAAAAGTGAATAAGTGTCTTTTTCAATTAGAAATTTTATCGTTGATATTAATCTCGATTGTGACTTTTACTGCCTTTAGTCATTCCTTAAACAACGGTTTTACCAATTGGGACGATGATACGCACCTACTTGAAAACCTAATGGTTCGTTCTTTGTCTTTAGAAAATATTAAAGAAATTTTTTCCTCCACAGTTAATAAAACCTATATCCCGCTGACTATTTTTTCGTTTGCTCTAGAGTACCACTTTTTCAAATTTCACTCTTTCATCTACCATCTTAATAATTTGATCCTTCATTTAGCCGTGACCGGATGTGTTTTTTATTTCGTTCGGCTGCTGGGATTAAATCTTTGGCCAGCAACTTTAACCGCGTTATTATTCGGAATTCACCCCCTGCATGTGGAATCAGTGGCTTGGGTCACCGCTCGTAAGGATGTGTTGTATGCATTTTTCTATATGTTAGCTCTCTGCCTCTATATGCAATATCTTGAGCATAGAAAAAAATCGGCTTATGTCTTGTCACTCCTTTGTGGTTTGTTGAGTGTCTTAGCTAAGCCCATGGCCTTAAGTCTTCCCTTAATTCTCGGAATCTGTGATTGGTATAAAAAAAGAGAGATTAATCGATGGGTCTTTTTAGATAAGATTCCCTTTTTGATCTATATTATCCCAATAGTCTGGGTAACCTATTCTTTCCAGGCTCGGGTTCCAGGTGAAAATTTTTTAGCAGCCGGCCTGATCTGGAACTGGACTTTTCTATTTTATATTCAGAAATTCTTATGGCCCTGGCATCTGCTGCCTTTATATGTTCTGCCTAAGCCTGTCTCTCTTTTAAATCCCAGCTATTCGGGAACTCTATGTCTGGTGATCATTCTCATTTTGAGCTTATACTGCCTTAGGAAAAATCGTGGGATCATCTTCAGTTTTTTATTCTTTTTAGCATCAATTTTTTTCTTATTACGTTTTGATGATATTTTAGATAAAAGTATCGTTGCCGATCGGTACATTTATTTGCCTTCGCTAGGGTTATGTCTCATCGGGGGATTTCTTTTTCATAAAGACCATCTGCTTTCATTCAAGACCACGGGTTTGCCCCTGGGTTTTCCTGTCCTCCAAATGAGGGAATTGAATAAAAAGTATGTGCTGATCGGTGGATTGAGCGTCATTTATTCATTTTTATTCTTAAAAACTTTTTATCAGACTCAAATCTGGAAGGACAGTTTTTCATTGTGGGACTATGTTTTAAAAAATTCTCATCCTAGGGCTCTGATTTATAATAA
>CAYJUK010000194.1:0-4173 GCA_964373335.1 uncultured Planctomycetales bacterium
TCAGAAGTGCCTTGCCTGTTTTAAGGTCTCCGGCAAGCATGCATTCAATACTTTCCCGAAGCATCCCTTCTCGGAATTCAGGGTCGCGTAAAGCTCGTGCCTGTACGGTTTCTTTAAAATCTCGTGTAATAGCCATAGTTATGATCCTTTTTTGCGTTGTTTATATTCTTCCCATAGTTCAAATGCTTTCTCGATATCTTTCTGCTGTCGTTGTTTTGTTCCACCACCAAAAAGAATGATCAACGTATCTCCATCTCTTCCAACGTACACCCGATATCCGGGGCCCCAATCAATTCGGACTTCCTGAAAGGCTCCCTTAATGGGCTTGAGGCTTGATGTGTTTCCTTCGGCTATTCGGGTCAAATAGGTGTTTACTTTATTTGCCGCATGCGCATTCAGGCTGTCAAACCAATAGGTAAAAGGGCTATTCCCATCTTCGGTGATGTATTCTTCTATCCTAATCATAAAGTAACATATATGTTACTAATTTACAAGTTTTATTTAAAGTTTTAAAAACCCATTAACATAGAATTTTTCATAACTGCTTGCCATATAGTACGTTAACAATTTTCTCCATTGTCATCCTATAACGCAGCCGTCTGCCATCCAAACGTTTGTATCCACACACGCTTTCCGGCTTTGCCGCATCCCCTTGATTCATCTGTGGTTGCCATTGTAACCATGCTCCTACATACATGCTCGGAAACGGACCATCTCAAAAACCTTTGATTTTTCAACTTCCAATTCAGTCGTGTTAAATTTTCCACTTTTCACGGCGCATGAGGCCAAGGAAACTGATGCAGGGAATGCCTAATTCACGACAAACATCAGGAATAAAATGGGAACGTTTCGGATTTCTTTTTTCTGCGGCCGGGGTTTCTCCAGTTATAACTTCACCATCTCGTAACTTTGCAAGAGCAATTACATACGCATCGGCCTCCTCATATTCTGCCTTCGGATCACGCAATCCAGGAAAGCGGTTCCGGACATTCTGCGCCTCGACAATCAAATCCTTCAGTGGAACAAAAATATCAGGACGTTGTTTGGCCCATTCTACGAGCTCTGCAGTACCCACCTTTTCAAGCTCTTCTTTTACGAGAGCTGGCCCAGAAAATCGTTTTTCTTTGATAAGCTGATCTACCTTACCCAGCAAAGAATAAAAAACGTCAGTGGGATAAAAACGAGATTGCCAATCTATTAACGCGCTTGTATCGACAGAGTAAAAAGGGGACCGCTGAGAATCAATCATCAGATCCACTCCGCATTGTCCCGAGCATTATGTTTCCCCGCAATTCATCAAAATGTTGAAATTTCAAATCAAGATAATGAGCAGCTTCCGCAGATGCAATCCGATTAGTCTGAAGAGCTTCGAGGACAAGTTGCACAAAGGGTCTTCCATTGCAGTTAATGGCTTTTTCAGCGGGCGAAGCTATGCCTCCCGACCGCGGCCTGAGCGTATCCAAATATGCGTCCCATTTCTTTTTCCAATCTCGATAACTGGGCCAAGTCATATAACCTGATGCCCGCAAACGGGTCGCCATGGCAAGCGGAGATATCCGAAAATTTCGGGCCAAATGCCTCACCTCCTCAATATCCCAGGCAGAGTTTTTACCTTTCTGACCAATCGCAGACGTTAATGCGCTTTCAGGCACAAGAACATGACTTGCAGCAGTTTCGGCAAATCTCTCAACGCTCTCCCACTGTTTGTCAGACCGTTTTTCTTTAAGCGCTGTTTCCTCTTCGTGCCCCATCGCAAGCATCAGATGAATCAGTTCATGCATCAGCGTATAACTTTTTGAACCGGCTACCTTTTCTTTACTGTTTATCCCCACAACAGGAAAAGGAAACCGCAAAAGGGATAATCCTCGAACCTCATTTAAACTAACCTTTAAAAATTGAAAAACGAGTACGCCCAGATTTTCAATGGCCTCGCGCCATCCGTGCCAAGCCTGCCATTCATCCCGCCAACCGGTTTGCGTCGCAAGATCAATCTTTAAAGTTTTGCGTAACTGTTCAGCGACAGCGGCCGGATCCTCGTTTAAATGAGCTTTGAGCTTAAATCCCAGGATCTCTTGGCCAAGCTCATCTATGAGATTAATCGCATGGTCACGGCGTATACTCATTTGACGTACTGCAAGTCGCAATTCTGGAGATTCTTTTCCAATAACAACTCCAGGCAAACGCCGATATTCGGCAGCAAGGGGTGGCAATTGGGGTGGTGATGGCAGAAAAAAAATGCTAAGTGGACGGTGGAAAAATCGTGCGAGCTCTTGCATTTGACGTAAAGTTGGAGCTTGCCCCCCAGGTTTTTCCCAAGAAGCTGCACGTTCAACTTTAACGTGGAGCCTATGAGCAACTCTTTCGAGAGGAAAGCCACTCTCTTCCCGCGCCCATAAAAGCACGGATGGATTCATAGGAAGTGATGATGTAGTGTTGGATTTACGTGACATAAGAATAAGTTATCAACGAGAACCAAAGCAAGGTATCGCTCCCTTATTATTCTACATTCAAGCCGTCTCTATTTTCAAGGCATCTTCCGGGTAGCCAAATGCTGAGAGCATGTTAGAACAAATCTTTGTTATCTGGTTTGCGCTTAAATTGGTTTCCACAAAAATATTGGTTCCGCCGATTTCCTGTGGAATTCTCAGTTCATTTGGATTGCGAGTAAAATAAGGACGTTTTCTGCCAACTAAACTCAAAATTTTTTCGAACTCGCTTCCATGGTTCTCCCTAAGCACATCGCACATTGTCATTAAAAGCTCTTTCCAAGAATTCGCCCTGTACTGTTTTCCATTGAAAACAAATATAGAAATAGACTTGTTTGTATAACCGCCGGAAAATGAAGTAGTTGGTGTTGAAATATCTCTTTGGGTATGAGTAGGGACAAATTTCACCAGTTGAGGAGTGGCTCCAATACGTTGGTTGGCGTGCTTTGCCAAGAACTGCTCAACCAACTCAGCGTCTGGTTTATAACCGCATATTTCTTCCGTTTTATTAGTCATGAGTTCAATTAAACGATCATCGGGTTCTGAAACAAGCCTGTCCCACGCTTTCGGAAAAGTCTCTCTTAGGATACCTTCCTTTTGCCGACTTTTGTAAACTTCTTCCGCATTAGCAATTCCTTTTTCACCATTCACATTATCTCTTGAAAGAAAATCCACAAACTTAGAAACCACATCTTGTGATTCCTGTTGGGATATATCGATCGTATAGAACTTTCTCTGTTCCCAACTGCCTTCATTCAACGGAAGATAAAACCACCATTCGAAGCCATTGGTTAATACTGCTATTCTTATGCCTGCCTTAAAGGAATAGGCAAGCAACTTTTCCTCATGGCCATCCAATTCTTCACCAGCCTTTTTAACTTCGATAAACATCCTATCTTTTCCATTTATCCTCAATGAGTAATCAACTCTACCCTCCGAAACGGTGTGCTCCGGTTTTATTTCATCAATATTAAAAGCGCTCCAACCTAAAAGGGACAAAATTTTTAAAATGATTCCTTGTTTAGTTGCGGCTTCATCGGAATAATCTAATCGTTCGGACCCTTTCCTTTTTTTCAACGTTTCAACGAAATGCAGTAGTTCCTCGTTCATTTCTTATCCTTTTCCCATTCAAAATCTAAACTTGGCGGAAGTCCTAGATGAAGTTTAACGTTCTTGAGTTTCATCTTTTCTTTTTCAGCTTGTACAGCCACAAAACTTATTGTACTGCCTGTTGTGTCAGCCACCATAACAAAAGGGTATTTCTGTTGGACTTCATGCAACACATAATCTCCTGTAGCTGAAGGAGCGGTCCCAGTAGGTATGCCTACCACGATAACAGGATTATCTGGCTGCTCTAACTTCTTAAGAAGGTCTTCCGAAACTATAATCTTTTTTATTGGCATTTTTTCTCTTAACCTTCAACATTATAACCATTTATCGCCTTTAACAGCTTCAAAATCGTCGTACGGTACTTGCACCAACGGTCAGCCCCACGTCTGGATGAAAACTTTTTTTGATGTAACGTTTTGTGTTGTAGTAGATTGCATAATTTTAAATTGTCTCGAGGAGGTTTACATAAAACTGTCTAAACCGATGAATGTATACAAGATTTAATTATTATAGGACTTACGCAACTGGTAAAAAATAGCTAAATGTAACGGCATTTGAAGTTTGGCATGGGATAATC
>CAYJUK010000195.1:0-4169 GCA_964373335.1 uncultured Planctomycetales bacterium
TTCCCTACCCGACGCTCGTCCGCTCTTGCGGGAACTCACAGAGAAGGGCACGACCGTCATGTGCATCCCTCCTGATCTGCAGCCTCCTAACGACCATTTTGAATGGGTGATGCTGTTAAACGTGCGGGCTGTCGCTTTAGGGAAGGTTCACCATGTTCTTAATCAAGAGAATCTTCGTCGGACTTATGGCGGACGAGCTGCCTTCCTGGCGGGTGTGCAGGAGGAGACGACCTAGACTTTATCAACACATTTCTATTCCCCGATTGTACGCATCGGCGTTTGTCAGTGCACGTATCAAGAATCTCTCGGAGTCATCAATACCGTTAGAAAAAATGATTATCTCATGAGCGAATTTATAAAAATATTCAGCGATTATACGGTTCAAATCGTGGTTTGCGGGGCGGTGACCCTTGGCATCACCGCCGGCACCTTGGGTGCCTTTGCTGTCTTGCGTCAGCAAAGCCTGCTTGGTGATGCCATCTCGCACGCCACCTTACCCGGGGTGTGTCTGGCTTTCCTTCTGACCCAAAACAAAAACCCTTTTTTCCTCTTGATTGGAGCTGGCTTAGCTGGGTGGGTTGGGACCCTGTTGATCATGCTCATCACCCGGCACACCCGTATCAAAAAAGATTCCGCACTGGGATTGGTCTTGTCGGTTTTTTTCGGATTCGGTTTGGTTTTAATCACGATCGTGCAGAAACTTCCCAGCGCCAATAAGGCCGGTTTGGATAAATTTCTCTTCGGTAATGCCTCAACCCTTTTAAGAGAAGACGTTATCACGATGATGGTTTTAAGCGGGATCGTGTTTGTGTTATTGTTCCTCTTTTGGAAGGAGTTTAAGATCATCGTGTTTGATCAGGAATATGCCCGGAGCATCGGGGTCAAGGTGAGTTTGTTCGATATTTTATTAACCACTCTCATGGTCGTGGCCATTGTGATCGGGCTGCAAACCGTAGGCGTGGTATTGATGAGCGCCATGTTAGTCGCCCCGGCTGCCGCTGCCCGTCAATGGACGGACAAGCTGAGCACGATGGTTTTTTTAGCCGCTGTTTTTGGGGCATTGGCAGGATTAGGCGGGGCGGTGACCAGCAGTTTGATTCTCAATCTGCCCACGGGACCGACCATTGTCCTTTATGTCAGTATTCTGGTATTGACGTCTCTTTTATTTGCCCCTCATCGGGGTCTGGCGTGGGATGCGCTCCGCCTTTATCAGCACCGCAAAAGGATTCGGACCACAACCATGTTAAAGAACCTTTTGCTATTTTCCGAAATTCATACGGATCCTTTTCATCCTCATCATATTGCTGCCCTGGAGGCGATTGGACGCGGCACCATCCGGAAAACCATGTTGGAATTGGCTCAGCAAGGTTGGGTCAAGCATTTTCCTGACCAGCGCTGGGCATTAACACCTCAAGGGTTAAAAGAAGCTCAGCGGCTGACCAGGGAATACGAGGAAAAAATCGATGTCCACACATCAAATTGATATTATTGTCCTTGCCGGCCTGACCGCCGTCACCTGCGTCTTGCCGGGTGTCTTTTTGGTTTTGCGGCGGGTCGCTTTGATGAGCGATGCCATCAGTCATGCCATCCTCTTAGGGATTGTCCTTGCCTTTTTTTTAACCAAATCTCTCGCTTCCCCCTGGCTCATCTTAGGAGCGGCCTTGGTGGGGGTGTTGACTGTGGTCCTCACCGAGATCGTTATCCAGACGAAAAAATTAAAGGAAGACGCGGCCATTGGTTTAATATTCCCTCTGCTTTTTTCGATCGGGGTGATCTTGTTGAATCTCTACGCAGGCGATATTCATCTGGATGCCGGCTGTGTCCTTTTCGGGGAGATCGCTTTTGCTCCATTCAACCGATTAATGATTAATAACCTGGATTTGGGGCCGCAAGGATTTTGGGTCATCGGCAGTGTCCTTATTTGGAATCTGATATTTATTTCGTTGTTTTATAAAGAATTGAAGATTGCCACCTTTGATGCGGGGCTCGCTGCCTCGCTGGGATTCTCACCGGTTTTGATTAACTATCTATTAATGACCACGGTGAGTGTCACGGCCGTGGCGGCGTTTGAGACGGTGGGATCCATTCTGGTTGTGGCCTTGATGATCGCGCCGCCGGCTGCGGCTTATCTTTTAACCGATCGTCTCTCCACAATGATTTTTATCAGCGCCGGATTAGGGATCGCTTCCGCCATGGGAGGATATTTGATGGCGATGGCATTAGATGCCAGTATTGCCGGATCCATGGCCACGTTCAGTGGACTCATCTTTCTGGTGATCTTGATTTTTGCTCCCGAAAAAGGTTTGCTGGCCAAATTTATCGTCAGAAAATGGAAGAAATGGGATTTGGCGATGGAAACTTTATCCATTCATCTGCTTCAGTCTGAATATACCCATGTGGAAGAAACGGAACGCGTGGTCAGTCATATGCAAGATCATATGCTATGGAAATCAGAGTACACATCGGAAGCCATCGCCCAGTGCCTGAAAGAGGGCTTGATTAAAAAACAGGGAAACAAACTCAGTCTGACGGCTTACGGAAGAGAGAAGGCTAAAAATATTATTTCTAAGGAATGACAGTTGTTCCGGAGACACACACCTAAGGTTCGTGTCTCCGCAAGTACGGAAGTGGCCTCGGCAAAGAATACAAATTTTTAATCCATAGATGAACAAGGTTCTATTCCATCCTCTGGGAAAATGGAGAACTGATCTCCTCTGGCGGTTCTTCGGATTGGTCATCTTTCAATCCATCATCCTGCAGCTGACCAAAATCTACACGGTTAAAAATTTTCTCTCCTTTCCATTAGGACTGAAGCTTTCCTTTCTCTGCGGGTTACTTCTTCTGATCTTTGGCCCTCGTTTGATTATTCTTCTGGCCACAACGATTTCACTTTATTGGTATCTGGTTCCTTTCACGAGTTACAGGGTTGAGCTCCAAGTGGCAGAAGAATATATCATTTTATTGGCGCTTCCCACCCTGGGTTCCCTCTTGATCATTGCCAGTCTTATCAAAAAGACATTTTTGAGTTGGGGATCCCGACCATCACTTTTAGACGAGGACAGCCTTCAAAATGAAATCGATACGGTTCAGGTCTGCCTTTTCCGCTGGGGAGCCGTGATCGTGATGTTCTTCGCGGCCTTTCATAAACTGAATCAGGATTTTCTTAATCCTCTTTATTCCTGCGGGCCGGGTTTGGCAAAGATTCTGGCCGATCTTTGGCGGTTTCCCTTTCCCGACTGGGTTCTCCCTTCTCAGCCCTATCAAGCGATTCTTGCGGAAGGATTGATTCCGTTCTTGCTTCTGTGTTTCCCATATTGGGGCATGCCCGTAACGGTCTTGGTTATGGGATACATCGGGCATGCGGGCGCTACACCATTTACGCTCATTGTGATTGTCATGGCGTGTGCCTTTCTTCAAGACGAAGACAGGGAAGTGATCATCAGCGCCTTGAAACGATATGGATATATGCTTTTGACGTTAGGCTTAGTTCTCTCCGCCATTTCCTTTAAGGTTTACACGGGAGAAAAAACCTGGTTTGAATTTCATGTCTTCCAGCTCGTGTTCCTGGTGCTGGCATTCCTCCTGGTTAATCTTCTCCTGGTTAAGAGAAATGAGGCATTAAAACCGTTGGCGGGTTTTCAATTTCTTTGGCCTAAAGATTTATTATTAAGGATGATGATCTTGATCTTTCTTGGTGCTGCCGTCATCAATGGGATGGCCCCTTATTTCGGTTGGAAATACCGTTTAAGTTTTGCTATGCTCAGTAATCTGCGCGTTGATGAGACACGCTGGAATCATTTGTTCATCCCGCGATGGTTTTATCTTAAAAGGTTTGATCCGTTTATCCGTGTCCAGGAAGTCAAAATAGACGCGGAGAATCAGAAGAAGGTGAGATTATTAAAAGAGGTTTATAAGCAGGGAATCTATCCCGGGCTTTTTTCACCTATGAGTTTTAAATATCGCCTGGGAATTTACAATAAATTAAATGCTTTGATCGATGTTACGGTGGATTATCACGGGAAGCTTTATACTTTCTCAGACGCTGCTCATAATGAAGATTTATACCAGTGGCTCAAAACGATCCCGGATAGTAAGATGTTTCAGGAATGGTTAACACTGAAAGGGCCCCAACCGTGTCTGCATTAAAAATATACAACTTATTGATCAAA
>CAYJUK010000196.1:0-4157 GCA_964373335.1 uncultured Planctomycetales bacterium
GCAATAATTATGACAAAAATTAAAGTTTTGTCAAATAGAATTTTAGAACTTGTTAGGACTTGTCTCTTGGCATTGATCCTTAAGAATCTCAAAGTAACCTATTCTGGTTGTTTCCAAAATGCACAAATGGCTTGATTGATTATCTGGCAGACTTCAGGATAACTCCATTGCGAATTGAAATAAATAGGACTTCCGATACATACATGGACAGGATGACGATAGATTATTTTCGATCCTTTTGGGAGAACTTTTTCAGTTCCAGAAATATAAACAGGAATGACAGGAGTTTTACTTTTAAATGCAATTAATCCCAGCCCTCTTTTAAGCTGACTTTCTTGAGAAAAACCCTTACGAGTTCCTTGAGGGAAGATAACCACAGGGCATTTCCTTTCCAATTTCTTTAAGGTCTCTCTAATAGAACGGATATCTCCACTTTCCCTTTTAACTGGATAAGCCCCCAATTGGCTGAGCAACCAAGCCAAAGACTTATTGCGAAAGAGAGTATCCTTAGCCATAAAGTTTAATCGACGATTAATGATCAAACCTATTAGAATAGAATCTAAATAACTGGAATGATTACACGCAAGAATAAATGCTTCTTCAGAGGGGATATTTTCTTGTCCTTCGATGATGACAGGGAGATAAATGTATCTAATGAAATTGAGCAACCATCGGACAAAATAATATATCATGATGGTTCTTTAAGAAGAGAATCCCCTAGTTGGATTAATTGTTTGGCTCTTTTAAGAGTTTGGGCCTCTGCATAGGCCCTCACTAAGGGCTCTGTTCCGGATGGCCGTAACATCAGCCAACTTCCATCCTCGCAAATTAATTTTATGCCATCAAAATCTTTTATTTGGATCACTTGTTTTCCTTGTAAACTTTTTTGAGCTTTGAATTTTTCGAGATGGAAAGGACCCTGCCCATTTTTAAGATGTAAATCTAATCTTTGATAATAATATCGTCCAAATTCCTTTTCCATTTCAAGAACGACTTGATGGATATTTTTTTTCTGATAAACCATCATCTCTAATAACAATAAACCAGCCAATGTTCCATCTCTCTCCGGGATATAGTCTTGAAATCCCATCCCACCGGCCTCTTCCCCCCCAGCTATAATCCTCTCGGATACCATAAGATCTGAGATATACTTAAAACCAACAGGTGTTTCATAGAGTTTTAGTCCTAGCTTTTGAGCAATATTATCAATCATTGTAGTCCCACAAATAGTTTTGACAACACCCCCTTGCCTTCCGCGATTACGTACTAAATGCAGGATCAAAAGTCCCAGGATTTTTTGGGGATGGATAAATTCTCCACCCGGTGAGACAGCTGCAATGCGATCAGCGTCCCCGTCCAACACTAAGCCCAGATCATATCTTTCTTTTCTCATTCTTCTGAGGATATCAGTTAAGCATTCCACCACTGGTTCAGGTTTTCCTCCACCGAATGAAGGATTTATATCTGCCCGCATGAAATCTACCCTTGTCTTTGTCCCTTTCAAGATCTCTTCCATCAGACGTCCACCACTGCCATGCATGATATCTGTCAGGATCTTAAATCGTGAATTTTTTATCCTCTTAAGATCAATATATTGGCGGATAAACTTCCTATGATTATTCTTAAAATCATGCCAGTGAATCCTTTCCTGCTGAAGAGCCTTTTCAAAATCTATTAATTGAACAGGATTTTGATAGAGTAATTGTTCTACCCTGTTCGTAATTTCCCTGGAAGCACCACCTCCTTGGGAATTTTTAATTTTGATACCATTAAATTGAGCAGGGTTGTGACTAGCCGTAATCATGACACCAGAAATAGAGTTGGTCTTCGTCACTCCAAAACTTAGGGCAGGAGTGGGGATGGGGGAAGTGGAAAGATAAACCTCAATCCCATTTTGAGCTAAAACACAGCTAACAATCTTGGCATACTGATCAGATAAAAAACGAGTATCATAACCTACGGCAACCTTTTTCACCATCCCAGTTTTCTCTGCAAGATCCCGATTGATCCAATCACTAATGGCTTGACTGACTATCGCAACATTTTTAAAGGTAAATTGATCTGAAATCACGGCTCGCCAACCATCCGTTCCAAATTTAATCTCATCCCTTTGTTCAATTGTCATTTTTAACTCCTCTGCATTGATTGAGTTTCTTTAAAGATATAACTTCATTTTGTAAACATATTGAGCGACCATTGAAGGGACAAAATAATCAATTGACTTCCCCTCTCTCACACGTTTACGTATGAATGACGAAGAAATATCTATCCCTGGAACACTCACATCATCATAAGAAAAAACACGATTTTTCTTCTTAATCCCGGGTCTATGAATGACTGCAAAACGAACAATTTTGACAAGGTCATCTATTTGCCTCCAATTCTCCAGATGATTCACAAGATCCTCTCCTATAATATAGATGAAGTCAGCAGAATCTTGGTAAAGATTTCGTAAATGCAAGGCCGTATCAATGGAATAAGAAATGCCACCCTTTTTCACCTCATAATCAGAAATCTCGAAGAAAGGATGACCCTTAATAGCCAGCTTAACCATTTGATAACGATCAATGGGGGAACTCATTATTCGCTTTTTTATATTTTTATGCGGAGAAATTGAAACGGGGATGAAAATAACTTTATCCAATTGCATTGTCTCTAATGTCATCTGAGCAACAATCAAATGTCCGATATGAATTGGATCAAACGACCCACCTAAAATTCCGATGCGTTTACGTTCGGATCTGACCATTCCCATAAACCAAATATTTATATGTGGTTAACTCTTCCAAGGCCATCGGGCCACGGGCATGGATTTTATTAGTACTGATTCCTATTTCAGCACCAAATCCAAATTGGTATCCATCCGTAAACCGTGTTGACGCATTAACATAAAGGCAAGCAGAATCTACAGCTTTAAAAAATTTTTCAGCTTCCATCTTATCTTCAGTAATAATGGCATCCGAATGCTTTGATCCATATTTATTGATATGTTCAATAGCGCCTTGCAGGCTATCAACCACCTTAACCGAAAGGATCAGGTCAAGATACTCTGTGGCCCAATCTGATTCCGTGGCCTTTTTCAGGTCATCATTTACAATCCGTCGTGTTAGTGGACATCCTCTGATCTCAACGCCAGAGTCTTGAAGTTGTGCGATCATGGATGGCAAAAACTTCTTAGCAACCTTTTCATGAACCAAAAGAGTTTCCATTGCATTACATACGGCTGGCTTCTGAACCTTAGCATTCATACAAATCCTTTGGGCCTTTTTAAAATCGGCATGATCACTCACATAAACGTGGCAGATCCCTTTATCATGCTTGACCACAGGAATTCGGGAATGCTCACAGACATAACGGATTAACTCTTCCCCACCTCTGGGAACAATCAGATCAATATATTCACTCAACTCTAAAAGAACGCCAACTGCCTTTCGGTCCTTGGGAGAGATCAGATGAATGGCATCCGGCGGAATGGCAGTACCATTCAAAGATTCCCGAAGGATTTTAAAAATAGCTTCATTGGAATAAAAGGCTTCTTTTCCACCTTTGAGAATAACTGCATTGCCAGATTTTAGGCACAACCCAATACAATCACTGGTCACATTAGGCCGCGATTCATAAATGATGCCGATAACCCCAATTGGAGTTCTTACCTTATGAATGGTGAGTCCGTTGGGACGGTGAAATGTCGCAATTATTTCCCCAACCGGGTCTTTCAATTGAGTCGTTTCTTTAAGACAATTCGCCATTTCCTGAATATGTTTTTGATCCAATCGTAATCGATCCAATAAGGCTTGGGAATATCCTTGATGGGTTGAAAATTCCAAATCTTTCTCATTTTCCTTAATTAAATAATCGGCTTTCTTAAGCAATGCTTCTGCCATTCGATTTAAAGCATTATTCTTCTCCCGAGATGTTAACGATGACAAATTTTCTGCAGCCCTTTTAGCTGCCTTAGCCGATCGAATAATCTCTTGCTTTAAATTCATCAGACTCATCTTTGTTTTAAAACAAGCTTATCGCAGTGAATGACTTCAATTTTTCCTTTTTTATCTGTTACCTGATTAAGGTCGACAGTAGAATAATTTATCATTCCACGAGCAATTTCATAATGATCTTTATCTTCTACAACAACAACATCATCTACTTTAAAATGA
>CAYJUK010000197.1:0-4137 GCA_964373335.1 uncultured Planctomycetales bacterium
CCAGCATCTCTAAACGTTTCTCATCATAGGCCGCGTCTATTTCCTCAACGACCGTATCCCCGACTTGGGCTAAGTTTCCATAACGGATGCCCAGGTCCTCCCATTTTCTTTCCATCAGCATATTTTTTGATACTTTAGAAGCCTGGCCTACGGCATCCTGAAATCTCGACGGGATGGCCAACCGCCTTTCTTCATTTCCAGCCGAGATCTTGACCAGCATCGGGATCCTTCTAAAACTTTGCAGAGAAACCCGCACTTCGCCAAAATTTTCATTCCGTGCCTTATGATCTGTAGAGGCCTTCTGACTCAATGCCGCTTCTCCTTCCAAGACTGTCCTGACACTGGTTAAGATTTTCTCCCAATCGGAGTTAGGGTGTCGTTGAATCGACATAAAATCATTCACTTGGAAGATACTGACAACACCTGGGATTGAGAGGATCTTTCGCGCGTAATCAGGGACACTGGTTTTATTTTGAAGCGTAAACGTATACTTTACCCCTTGATCGAGACTCTCATCCAAATTGATTTTCATACTATTGGGGTTTGGAGTCGGTTCTATAGAAACCAATTTCATTGAATCAATTCCTTCCCTTTTCCTTATTTGTTATCTAATGCACTGGCATGGAGATCGTCAAAGTATGTTTGAGCGTCGGCCTTTGTCCATAACCCAATCATCCCTCTGTCCTTAAAAGTCAAATCGTCAACCTCCAGATATTTTTTATCATTCAAATAACATTCCAGGTGTTGATCTTTCATATGGATCCTCAATTGATACCCTCCTTGAGCGGGGCTAATATTCGCGCTTTGAAGTTGAATCCTTATTCCATCCTGAACCTTATAAACACGATAATTGCTTTCTAACGGATTATACCGAGCCATATAATAATTATCAGCGTCTTTTGCTCTCCAAACCAATCCGCCCCCCTGATCAATTTCTCCATCAACCGCCTTCATGGCTGCCGAGAAATCAAGATTTTGATAATTGGAATTCCTAATCAAAACAAGATTAAACTCATTACCAGGACTTTTTGCTGTTTGCCCTAATACATTTGGCAAAGATGGAGCATCGTCGGTCGTTAAAATTTTCCATGTTCCTTGAACGCTATGGAAATCCTCTGAAAGTGTCATTGATGCATCGAAATTCCAAATCATTTCGACAGCATAAGCCCTTAGATGGGACGCCATAAACATAAAGCTTAAAAAAGTCATTAGAAATTTTTTTATATTCATGCTTTTGTTTCCGTTAAAGGATTGATCGTTCCTTCTTCCGCTGGCTTAATAGCTTTGAACCATCGATATAACATGAGGTCATAAACAATTTTAATGCCTCCTGCCAAAAAGAAAGGAAAATTTAATAAACTCGCGTTTGCAAGCATGGGAACCGCCAGAAGAGGTGACACGGATGACCCTAATGTCCTGGCTATATTGGTGATGCCTGCCGCCGCTGAACGTTCATCGGGATGAACAACGGCCATTGTATAAGATTGACGGGTCGGCACATCCATTTGTGAAATGACAGACCGCAATAATAAGACTAAAATTGCCAGGGGCAAACCAGGCATTAACGGAACCAGGATGAGTAAAAAATTCGACGGTAAATGAGTAAAAACCATCGTATTGATGAGGCCAACGCGGGATGCGATACGGGCGGCAAGCAAACCAGAGACCCCCGCGAGAATATTCATTCCGAAAAATACCCCCCCTAAAACGACTGGATCAATCTGGAAGCGAATATAGAACCAATACGCGACAATGCTTTGCAGAATAAAGCCTCCGCCAAACGCATCCACCGCAAATAAAGCCGACAATTTAAATATCTTGGAACGTGAATCATGTAATCCAAAATATTCTTGGACAATTTTTACACCTTGTCTGATTGGCGCTTCAATCTTGCTCGATAATTGAGTGAATAATATTCCTATCATGACCCCGAGAACCGCGTACAGGAATATAATCACCCGGTAAGATTCTAATGACGATACGCCAGCGTTTAACCCAAAACGTAATATAACGCCGGCCAGGAGAGAACCCAAGGCGGCAGCAAAGAACCCGCAAAGGTGATACCACGCGAATATTCGTGTGCGGGCGTTGTCAGGCATTATTTGGGATAAGGCTGCCTGTTCGATTGATAAAAACGGCCCAATCTCATTCCCGCTGGGACTAATCACCCCAATTATTGCGACTAAGAGCAAAAGAATAAAATTATTCGTTAAGGCAAAGGAAAACCCTGCCATGGTTATCAGCATTGCACTGAACATAAGCATACGTTTGCGGCCCAATCTATCGGCATTTAATGTCATCCACAATGAAACAACCACGTCGCCAATTAAGGTTAAACTCAGCAGCAAACCAATTTGTGCTTTGGAAAGACCTATCTCTGCCAAATAAATGACAAGGATGACCGACAGCAATCCATAACTCAAAAGGCGCAGGATCCGGGTTAAGAATAAAATCCAAAAATCTGAAGTGGGTTTCATTGTTTATTGATACCTCTTTTCTTATTATATTTTCCTCTAACCCCTTCACTCAAAATCATGTTGACGCTTTCAATCTGAATCATTAATGAGGATCTCATTCCAGGGCGGGAATGATATTCCAAGGAGATCGATCATTGGGACAGCAATATGGTTACCTATCCGGTAAAATAATGACGGCTTTGTCCTCCATCAACAGGGACAACCGCCCCCTGGCAAAAACTCGCCGGTTGGGAACAAAGAGGCAAGATCCAAAGCAGGACTCCAAGAACACCTGGGAATGACAACCCAACTCTCAGAACCCCAGTAGAGAATTAGAAAAATAGTCCATTCCACGAGGACTCGATGAGTGGAGTTTTTCACTTAGTGGGTGAGGCACTGCCCGTCCAAAAAAGTCTTTCTAATCCGGATTTGAAGTTTTTACTTAATAAGCAAAAACTCTCAAATTCCAGATTCCCCAAATTCCATCGTTGAACAGGGATCAGTTGCTTTTTCATTATTTTCATATAATTGTTTCAGTGAGTTAAGGTGGGCCTTTTAAATTGAAGACGATTGGATTTACTTAAAGCTTCAACTTCCTTTCGAATTGCCTGACTAATCCCACGAACGGACTTATCTTTACTATTTTTATAGATAGAGTCCTTCCAGTCCCAAACTTCCTGTAAAGCCTTATCAATTTTCAACATAACCAATCACCTCCCAAGGAGTAATTATTTCAACCTTTTTATGGAAACCCTGCTCAAGATTAACACCAAAAAACAATTCGGCTTTTCGAATATTAGCCAAATGTTGATAATTCCATGTCACAACGGCATCCAATTCATCCAAGGTTGCAATAGCCACATGCAACGCATCTTCTACTTTTTTTTCGGGAATAATTTTTCTTTTTAAATAAATGCCTGCCAGATATTCCACCTTGGGTTTTAATTCCAGAATGATTGGCTCAATTCGGTTAATTAATCTTAAAAGTTTTTTCTTTACACTCTCCGGGGCACGGTTAATTTCAGCCAAAACGACATCTGATATGTAAATTTCATAAACACCTTTATAAACTAACTCAAAGAATTCCTTTGTTATTGCCTTTTTTTCAGGAGAGTCATCGGCAAAAACGAAATTCCACGTGGACGTTTCAATATAAAGTTTTAATTTTCTCATAGTCAAAGTATATCACAGCACTAGCTAATTTTAAGTGTAAATTTTTTTGAAAATACATTGGGCAACCCGATATCCTTCTTTCCTCCACCCGCCTTTGGCGGAGGAAGCTTTTAGAACTTTCTACCAATGATAAACATAAAAGTGGCACCCACGGGCTAGATTGGGATTTGGCGTCGGTTCGATAGAAACCAATTTCATTGAATCGATTCCCTCCCTATCCGGTAAAATAATGACGGCTTTGTCCTCCATCAACAGGGACAACCGCCCCCTGGCAAAAACTCGCCTGTTGAGAACAAAGATAAAGCACTAAACTGCTGATCTCTTCTGAACGGCCAAATCGTTTCGCCGGACAGCGTTCGCGTAAATACCGCTGGGCATGCGCCGGGTTTTCTTTTAAAATCATATCCCAATAATTGCCCTTATCCCGGACGACTCCGGGTAATACCGTGGAAATAACAACCCCCTCACCCGCGCAACTACGGGCCAGACCGCGGCTGTACGCCAGAAG
>CAYJUK010000198.1:0-4133 GCA_964373335.1 uncultured Planctomycetales bacterium
GCTCAAATCACCGGTGGGGCTTATTATGAAAAATTGACCAAGATTGTGCCGCCAGGGAGATGTTTCGAGGTTGACCGCAGGTCGTGGAAAACCCCGGAAATATTTCAAATTATTCAAAAAAAAGGTAAAATAAGCACGCCCGAGATGTTCCGAACCTTCAATATGGGAATCGGGATGGTTCTTGTTGTTCCAGCCGGAATTGTTTTATCGATGCTGCAGTTTTTTTCCCGCAATCGCGTGAAAGCTTTTGATATCGGGAAGGTGATTCTATCTAAAGATGAGAAGATAAAATATTTGGATGGGGAGACGGGGACACATCCTTAACCCTAACTCCGAATTCGGTCTTTGGAGTCGGAGGAATCGGGAGGAATCGGGACACATCCCAAAATAGGATGTGTCCCGATTCCTCAAAGAAATGAGATAACATGAAAGTTTTTGTGATTGGTTCTGGCGGACGGGAACACGCCCTCATCTGGAAAATTAAACAAAGTCCGGCAGTCAAAAAGATCTATTGCGCCCCGGGCAATGGTGGCATTGCTGATCTAGCGGAATGCGTGAATATCTCCGCGGATGATATCAAGGGGTTATTGAAGTTTGCCAAAACCAAGCGCATTGATTTGACGGTGGCGGGGCCAGAAGCCCCTTTAGTGGCGGGAATCGTTGATGCCTTTGAGAAGGAAAAATTAGATATCTTCGGCCCGCGTCAACAAGCGGCGCAGCTGGAAGGAAGCAAGGTCTTTGCCAAGGAATTCATGACACGGTGGAAGATTCCGACAGCCTCCTTTGCTGTTTTTACCCAGATGTCTAAGGCCCAGGATTATATCAAATCGACCAATTATCCTCTGGTGATTAAGGCCGATGGGTTAGCCGCCGGTAAAGGTGTGCTGATTTGTCAAAATTTTTCTCAAGCCCAGGACGCGGTCGTGAAGATCATGCAGGAGAAGATTTTTGAAGAGGCAGGAAACAAGGTGGTGATTGAAGAATGTTTGGAGGGAGAAGAGATCTCTCTCTTGGCGATTTGTGATGGTCATGATTATGTCCTGCTTGCGTCGGCTCAAGATCACAAGCGGATCTTTGATGATGATCTGGGGCCTAATACCGGCGGAATGGGGGCGTATTCACCGGCTTCGATCATCGATGAAGGGATGCTGAAGAAGATCGAAGAAGTGATTATTCAGCCGACGATCCGAGGGATGGAGCAGGAAGGAAATCCTTTTACCGGGGTTTTGTACGCGGGCTTGATGATCACGGTCGAAAGCCCCATGGTTTTAGAGTATAATGTGCGGATGGGCGATCCAGAAACCCAGGCCATTTTGCCTCGATTGAATTCTGATTTATTTAAGATTCTTTTCGCCAGCGCTCGGGGGAAATTGAAGGGTCAACGCTTGAGATGGGACAACCGTCCGTGCGTCTGTGTGGTCCTGAGTTCCGGGGGATATCCGGGAAAATATGAAGTGGGGAAAGAAATTTTCGGTCTTGAGAGTGCGGCGAAAGAGCGTCATACCTTTGTCTTCCATGCCGGGACCAAGAAAGAGGGAAATAGGTTTGTCACGTCCGGCGGCCGTGTCCTGGGGGTGGCGAGTTTAGGAAAGAATATTGCCGAGGCGATACCCAGGGCGTATCAATCTGTGGAGAAGATTCAATTTGATAAATGTTTTTTTCGCCGAGATATCGGTGCCAAGGCTATGATGAAACCCAATGCGCGATCGCGAAGACACGGGGTAAGGCGGTTGAAATAAAGGGACAGAGATACTGTTAAGGATCAGGCGCAATTCATTAAATCCGAAATCCTAAAATTGAAAAATGAAACAAATTCGAAATTCAAAAGGAAAAAATTTCAAATAAGCCAGATGGTTTTGAACATTTTAATTTAGAATTTTAAATTTGTTTCGAATTTCGTGTTTCGAGTTTTGTATTTAACTTTAGGTCGAACTCACATGAGGATTGTCCATGATCAAGAAAGGCCAGGGGATAAAGATGGAACGAGTTGAAGTCGCCGTCATGATGGGCAGTGATTCAGATTTACCGACTATGGAAGAAGCGGCTAAGATCCTGAAGGAATTCGGAGTCGTTTATGAGATGCGGGTTTTGTCAGCGCATCGTACTCCTAAGGAAACCGCTGATTATGCTGAGCAGCTTCAAGCGCGGGGAGTCAAGGTTGTTATCTGTGGGGCCGGTGGGTCAGCTGCCTTGGCTGGCGTTGTGGCCGCCCATACGCTTTTACCGGTGATTGGTATCCCGATGGAATCGGTTTTGAATGGATTGGATTCACTTTTATCGACAGTCCAGATGCCTCCCGGTGTCCCGGTGGCTGCTGTAGCCATTGGGAAGCAGGGAGCCGGGAATGCCGCCCTCCTGGCCGTCAGGATTCTGAGTCTCTCTCATCCTCAGCTTGCTCAAAAATTGGCTTCCTTCCGTGAAGAACAAAGACAAAAGGTTTTACAGAAAAAGGTATAGTCTTGAAGACAAAGGTGATCACGGTTAATCCTGAATTCCCCGAGTTTGATAAGATCTCTTATTGCGCGAAGGTGATCCGTCAGGGCGGCCTGGTTGTCTTACCCACGGAAACAGTTTATGGGATCGCGGCGGATTACAACAATCTGCTGGCGATGAACCGATTACGGGAGGTGAAAAGGCGCAGTCAAGACAAGCCGTTTTCTATCCTGATCTCCCAAATTGGATTGATCTCAAATTATTCCAGCATGACCAAACCTGTTTTATTTAAAGTCATTGATGCTTTTTGGCCGGGGCCGTTAACGGTTATTGTTCCCAAAAAAGGTCAGGAGGGGACCATGGGGATCCGTATGCCGCAACATGAGATTGCCTTGAACCTCGTTCAAGAATCGCAGTGCACGATTGCGGCCCCTTCGGCAAACTTTGAAGGTAATCATTCTCCGACAACCTGCCGGGAAGCGTTAAGGGATTTGGATGGATTGGTCGATGTCGCAATCGACGGCGGAACTGCCTCCATCGGGATTAGTTCATCGGTTGTGGATTTTACTCAAGAGCATCCCATGGTTCTACGGGAAGGCTCGATTAAACAAGAGGATATCGACCGGGCAGCAAAGAAGAAGACGGTTCTTTTCGTCTGCACGGGAAATAGCTGCCGTTCGGTCATGGGCGAATTCCTGTTAAGGAAGATGTTAAAGGACCAGTCCGAGGTGGAGGTTTATTCCGCGGGAACGGGAGTGTACTTTAAAACTTCCGCCAGTGCGGAAACGATTGCCGTCCTCAAGAAGGAAGGCATTGATGCCTCCCAGCATCAATCTCAGCAGTTGACCAGTCTCCTTTTAAAAAAATCTGATCTGATCCTGGTCATGACACGGCTTCACCGTCAACAGGTCTTAGAGCGGGTCCCGGAGGTGGAAAGCCGTGTTTATCTTTTACGAGAATTTTCCAATATGAACAGTTTTGGATCGAATTTGGATATTCCCGATCCGATCGGAAAACCCGCCGAGGCTTACGAAGAATGTTCCATGACTATTAAAGAGGCCGTCGATCGGGTGGTTCAACTTTTATAGGTAGTGTCAAAAGTTTGATGACAAGTATGTATAGCGAAGGATTAAGATATGAAAGAATGAGCATAGGAATTCCCCTCCCGATCCCTCCCCGAAGGGGGAGGAAAACCCTGTTATCAAAACGATCTGCAAACACGGAAGATAAGTAGATTAAAAGTAAAAATTTTTGACAGAACGCTTTTATAACCGAAGGCAGGACTATGAAGATTTTCATCGGCGCGGATCATCGTGGTTATCAATTGAAAAAGAAGATTGTTGATTTTTTGAAAAGACGAGGATATTCTGTCAAAGATGTGGGGACATTTGTCGAGGACGTCAGCTGTGATTATCCCCTGATCGCTTATCAGGTGGCACAGAGTGTGGCGCGGTCCCAGAATGCCCGCGGGATTTTGATGTGTATGACCGGGATTGGGCAGGCGATCGCGGCCAATAAGGTTCCGGGTGTCTATGCCGCGCTTTGTTACAACCGGGAAGCGGCGGTCCTTTCCCGAGAACATAATAACTCGAACGTTCTCGTCCTGGGGGCAAGGTTCGTCCCTTCCAGTCAGGTCGAAAGGATCATTATCTCCTGGATGAAGACTCCCTTTGCCGGAGGCCGGCACCGGCGCCGGGTGA
>CAYJUK010000199.1:0-4131 GCA_964373335.1 uncultured Planctomycetales bacterium
CTTACCACCTACCGCTTATCACTTACCACTGATTTTACCACTCATCACTTTACCACTCGTCTTTAACATCCTCACCCACATGCTCTTCAACATCCGCCACCCCAAGGCGCCGTTGACGATAGGTAAAATTTTAACAAAGGGAAAAAGACAGGAATTTAGAAGCCGTTTGCAAAGGGCATTTATGAAAGAAGGGATGCTAAATCGAGGAAATCAACTCAAGTCCAGACAAACTCTGAAGAGGTTAACACGAAAATTTTATATTTCTCGCAAAGGGGAAAAGGGCTTAATCCCGTGTTATTCGAATTATGGACTAGCCAGGCGGGTCGGGGAAATTAGTCTACCCGCAAAGGTCGCTTTACCGGTCTATATTGCAAGAGAGTTGGGATTTATCGGGAAGAGATTATGGCAGGAATATTTGATGGAGCGTAGAGACAGAAAAATTTTAACAGAAGGAAGAAGGCAGGGTTATAGAAATCGTTTATTTCAAATTTTAGAAAATATGCGAATTTTAGGGAAGAGTGGTCAAATTAAAGATTTAAATACACTTAAGCAGCTTAAGTTCAAACCGCTCTTTAATTTTAAAGGTATGCTGGACACAGTTTATAAAAATTATTTGGGAGCAAAAAGAAATGGAGAAATTAGCTTCGAAGAAAATGTGCAGTTTTTAGCTTTTATACTCAGAGACCTTGGGTTTATATCTGACAGGTTATGGGATGAATACTGTAATTTAAGAAGAGGGATTAAGTTTAACAGAAATAAACGAGATGAAGTAGATGACATTGAAACCCGGTATGCATCTACCGGGGGGGACTATTCCGAAGAGGATTTAAGGAAATTAATCAAAGTTTTAAAGTCAGGCAACCGGGCCGCGTACGATCTATTAAAAAGGTACGGACAACAACTAGCGGAGAGGCAATTAAACAGAAGAACAAAGAGTTTCAAACTTGACGAGGCTCTGTTGGCCGATCGCATAGACCATGAGCTAGAGCGGTTTTTAAAATATCAAATAAGAGATAAAAATTTAAAGGGGATTAAAATAAAACTGATGTTTTATTGGAGGATAAGTTCAGCATTGATTGCTGAATTACGGAATCAGACAGGATACAGACGAAAGAAAAAAATCAAAATGTCCTCCTTTGATGAGGGGAGTGATAAAGGGGTTGCTTTACAAGAAGAAGATGTGGCAATGAATTCAGAGGCAGTCGAGTTAGTTTTAAAGTTCATTAATGAATATGTCAGAATTAGGAAAACGAAGAATAAAGACAGGGATCGGGGAATTTTACTTAAGGTCTTTGGGATAGACCCGATTCAAAAAGCAATTGTTGGCAAAGAGACCCTTTTAAATATTGGACAGCGATTCCACCTGACAGAATCCCGTGTTTGTGAAATCAAGTCACAATTTAAACAATGGGTTAATGATAAGATGAAGAAAAAAGGGGTTGATGATAGGAAAGTTTTTTTGGCCCCAACCGACCCCCACCGCGCGATGGCGGGATACGCGCCGACGGAAGAAGACATCGAGAGGGAGATTTCCGGGGAGAAAGTCGTAGATCTCAATTCTAACCAACACGCGCGCGTTGAGGAAGCAGTTAACAAAATGTTTGAAACCGTTAAGGATGAAAATGAGAAGGTGGCACAGGCGCTTTTGCGGATCCGGGACGCGATCAAGATTCGCGCCGGGCCGTTTACGTCAATCTGGGGCGCGTTTCGCCGAGGAACTCTGTATCTTCACGAGGCCCTTTTGAATGATCCTACTTTTGAGGTCGAACTTCTTTTAACCATCCTCCACGAAGCCCGCGTGATCGCCGATCCCACAAGTTTGGATGTCGATAACGAACGCCTTGCCCGCCAGACCCTAAATGAGATGGGTTACGATCTTAGAGAACAAATCGCGAGTCTTCTGAAACAGATTTTTGACGATCTGATTCTCCGGCCCGCTGGTTTAACAGATCAGCAAAAAGAGGTTCTGAAGAAAATTCTTGTCGATGGCCGCACAATCACACAAATCGCCAAAGATACAGTAAGAAGACAACAGGCCGTGAGTGTTCAAAGTATAAGAGGCCGCCGCGCGCTCAAAACCGCGCTCTTTAAAATTTTAAAAGAATATCTCAATGTCACAGAAGATACAATTGAGACCGCATTGAATGAATTAGGGCAGCGCGCGCTATGGCGCCGAGAGTTTGCCTGGATTGATCAATGGGAAAAATGGCTGCGCGACCGCCATAATCACCCGCCGCCGGAACCGTATGAATATGATTTCAGCAATCAACGGCAAAGACCGATTATAATCTTCCGGGCCTTGGGGCTTATAATCTTTCACGCGATTAAATCCAGATATCCCCATATGAGGAGAGGTACTATTACTTCATGGTTCGATGAGAGGGTTGGGTTTATCGTTGAAATTCCAAGTAAGCATAAGGGCAAAGTGGATCAGTGGCTCATCGCCCGCCCCAACGGGATGCCTCTTCAAGAGGCACCAGAGAATCATCCTATAATCCCTTCATCACGATTATCAGGCGCGGGGGCCGGTATTGTCCGATTGCGCTGGATGACAGGGGTCGGGCCGGTTAATTTAAATCTTGCCCGGCAAGAAATTCCTATTTGGAAACATAAAAGAGGATGCAACGCGAGATTATTTGAATTTAGAAAATATGAGCATCTGCCGAATACCATTTGTCTTCCTTCAGGTTTTGGTAAGAAAAAGCCAGCCTCATCTTTGATCGCGGAAGTTTACGATCAAGATCTCGCCAGGATAGAAGAGACCGGATCATTCACGATCAGAATATTAGAGAAGAAAACAGAGCGTCTTATCATGACGATTGTTATCGGCCAGACGAATGGCCGCTGGGTTTTAGAGACAAACTGGGAAAACTTTGATATGTCATCACCTAGTTTATTAAGAAAAGAGATTATCGATGCCATTGACTTTATAGAAGGGAATCGACTGACGGTGCCGCGGATAACTCCCAAAAAGATCCCGCGTATACAGCGTGAAAAAAGATGGTTGCCAGTTTATTATTTTGGCGGGACTAATTATCTTCCTGTCGATTACGCTTATGATGAGGTTCAGATAGGGATTGTGGAAAACATGAAAAGTGAGAGACTGCTTGGCCGGTGGTATCCTTCACTCGATCGCATGAAAGACCCCCCATTTTCTATTTTACAAAGGGTCGAGGGTAGATGGCATACAATTTTTCCAGAGCCTGTGCGGTTTCTTCCTGAAGGTGAGTTTCGGCCCGTCATCCCTTTGACGACGGCAAGCGATTTCGTGAAGGGATTTCGTCTGGCTTGCGAAGGAGTGGAGATTTATAAGAAGTTGTTTAAGGAGAACCTCGAGCGTCTTCTCAATAAAAATCCGGATAATCTTCTGGATATTCTTGAGCGAGGGCTTCGGTTAATTCCTAAAGAAGAGACATCTCTTCAATGGCTGATGAAGTTAATTCGTGAGATTGAGCATCCGGTCTGGCGTCGTTCGGTACAGAATTCACTCGGGTATTTTGGTTCGGGGTGGTTGGGGAAATACGTTTCTCAGAAAGAATTAGAAAATATTCTTTGGCGTCACCCAAAATAAAAAGTGACTGTCACTATTACGCGTAGTTACGTCCGCAGGAATTGCTTATCCAGAAAACTCTCTTGAATCTCCACGACCGTCGGCCGGCCGTGGGGACAGGTGAAGGGGTCGCGGCACTGGAGGAGCTGCTCGCGCTGGTACTCTGCCTGCGGCGGGGTCAGTTTGTCCCCGGCCATGATCGAGGCCCGGCAGGCGGTGCGCGCTAGAGACTCAAAATCCCATTTGACGGCTTTCCCGCCAGCCAGGATATCCCGCACCGCCTTGGCCGGGTCTTTGATCAGGTTCGGATAGCTGTGAACCGCCAGGGTCTCGTCGTCAAACAGCGAGCAGGAAAATCCCAGATTTTTTAAATGGTCTTGAATCTCTTCAACGACCAAACGATCCGGAAGGGACAGCTTGATCAGATACGGGCTTAATAACTGCTGGACCTCAAGATTCCCTTTCTCCATATGTTCAATCAATTGTTCATACGTGATCCGCTCTTGAGCGGCGTGCTGGTCAATCACCAGCAATGAGGAATCCACCTCGAAGAGGAGGAATTTTTGCCGGAAAGGACCGAT
>CAYJUK010000200.1:0-4123 GCA_964373335.1 uncultured Planctomycetales bacterium
AATTAGACGCTGTAAACGCGGTGGTTGAGCTATTTAAAGCACAGCGTGAGAACCGCGGAGCCTACGAGATCCGCTTTCCCAAAGAGACCCAGTTTATGGGCCAATCCATGACCCAAACGACTCTCGGGTTGGGAAATAATTTGGATATTGATGAGAACATCTTGCAAGACAACCTCACCTTGGTTCAAAAAAATAATAGCATTTTTCAAGAAACCTCCGTTCATTCAAGAGGGCGTAACTTTTCCATTGAAATGGAAACGGGGACCGGTAAGACGTACGTTTATCTCAGAACCCTTTTTGAATTGAACAAGGTTTATGGCTTTAAGAAATTTATTGCTGTTGTGCCGTCGGTGGCTATCCGCGAAGGCGTCTTGAAATCTATTGAGATGATGGAGTCGCATTTTCGCGAGCTTTACAACCATGTGCCTTTTGACAAGTTTCTTTACGATTCCAAAGATGTGGCCAAGCTTCGCGGATTTGCCACAAGCAACGAAATGCAGTTGATGATCATCAACATCGATTCATTTAACAAGAAATCCATTAACATTATTTATGACTATCGCGATCAGATGAGCGGCTATAAGCCGATTGAATTCGTGCAGGCAACGAATCCTATTGTCGTTATGGATGAGCCGCAGAACATGGAAAGCGATAAGGCTAAGCAAGCCATTGCCTCTTTAAATCCGTTATGCACTTTGCGTTATTCCGCGACGCACAGAGATAAGTACAATTTAATTTATCAGTTGGATCCGATCAAAGCCTTCCAGATGCGTTTGGTTAAGAAGATTTCGGTGAATTCCGTAACAGCGGAGAGTGATCCCACGCAGACTTATGTGAAGGTTGAGGCAATCAAGAATCAAAGCGGTACATTTAAGGTGAAGCTATCTTATTTTGAGCAGACCAAAGAGGGTGTTCAGAAGAAAAATAGACAATTCAAACAGCATGATGATCTTTTTGTTGTTTCCAAAGAATATGAGTCGTACCGCAATGGATTTGTCATTGACGAGATTAACGCGCGGCCGGAGATGGAATTTGTGCGGTTTGCCAATGGTATTCGTTTAGGCCTTGGAGAAGAACAGGGCGGGAATCGAGACGATATTGTGAAGAAACAAATCAAGGAGACGATTAAAGCCCATTTTGAAAAGGAATATCAAGTGAGGGGCACGGGTATTAAAGTTTTGTCTTTGTTCTTTTTGGATCGGGTTGAGAATTATCGTGTTCATAAAAAGGATGGTTACGAACTTGGAAAATATGCCCAGTGGTTTGAAGAAATTTATACGAAGTTGGCTCAAGAATATCGAACGTTGTTTAAGCAGGACGTTGTAGTCGCCGATAAAGTCCACAATGGTTATTTTGCCAAGGATAAAAAGGGTGATTACAAGAATACCTCGGGTGACACAAAGGACGATGAAGACACGTATTCTTTGATCATGCAGGATAAGGAAAAGCTTTTGGATTTATCGAATCCACTTAAATTTATATTCTCGCATTCGGCACTTCGGGAAGGCTGGGATAACCCCAATGTGTTTCAGATCTGTAATTTAAGAGAGATGGGAACTGTTACCGAACGCAGGCAAACAATAGGACGAGGACTGCGTCTGCCGGTTTCGGCGTTGACCGGTGAAAGAGTCCGCGATGAATATGTGAACAATTTGGTTGTTATCTGCACAGAATCGTTCAAAGACTTTGTGGAAGGTTTACAGAAAGAATTGGAGGATGATTGCGGCGTTGTCTTTGGACGGTTGCCGATTGAGGCGTTTGTTGGGATTGATTTTAAGCAGTATGGCCTCGATAAGATTGACAAGACATCCTCTGAAGAGATTTGGAATCATCTTAAGAAGGATAAAGTGATCGCGGATGATGGATTGATTTTGTCGACTTTTAAAGAAAAGGTGGACGCGCGCGCTTTTTCAGTTCCGGAGAAATACAAAGAAGTCACGAATGATATTATTCGGGCCATCGAACGGCATCAAATGGATAAACATATTGAGGATCATAATAAAAGAATAAAGGTGAAGGTGAATGAAGAAGTTCTTTTAGATCCTGAATTTGAAAAATTTTGGCGGGCGATCAATACAAAAACAATTTATTCCGTAAAATACTCGACCGATGAGCTTATTGAAAAAGCCGTGCAGGCAATTGCCAAGATGCCACGTATTGAGCCGCTGAAGTTAAGATCGATATTGGTTGGACTCGATATGGCTCAAAGTGGGATAAAAGCTGTGATGGAGAAAACTCCGGATGTTGAGTACGCCAGCAGGGGAGTTTATTTGCCGGATATTTTATCCTATGTGCAAAGTAAGGTTGAACTAACGCGCGGTACCATTTTTCAAATATTAAAAAAGTCCGGCCGTTTAGATGAGTTCGCTATCAATCCACAGCAATTTATGGATTCAGTTGTTAAAGAAATCCGGGATGTTCTTCATCGGATGATTATTGAGGGAATCCAGTATGAAAAATTAGATGAAATATCTTATGAGATGTCTTTATTCCGGGTTGACGAGCACAAGATGATGTTCGCGCAGGACAAAATTGTCCCTACCCGCAAATCTGTGTATGACTATATTTTATGGGAATCTGGAGTTGAAAAACGATTTGCCGAGGGGTTAGAGGGCTTAACAAATATTAAATATTTTATTAAACTGCCGGGCTGGTTCAAGATTGAAACCCCCATTGGTACATATAATCCAGATTGGGCGATTCTTAAGGAAAACGGAAAAATTGTTTATATGATTCGTGAGACAAAAGCCACGAAGGAGCAATTGAAATTGCGTTTGCCCGAAGTCGATAAAATCGAATGCGGCCGCCAGCATTTCCTTGCTATTGGGGTGGATTATGCCGTGGCGACGAGTGTGGAAGAATTATAAAGAAAAGCGGTCTCAATGAATGAAAACAAATCGAATATAAAAGCGTACATTCAAAATAAGTTTGTAAACCACTTAATAATAATCTTAGGTGTGATCGTTGGGGCTGTCCTAATTATTTCTTCGTGGGCTCTTATCGAGAATACAGTTTTTGGTCCTCACAAAATCGAAAATGAACTTAAAGTGGTTGAGAATTTTGAAAGCGCAAAAACCGATCAAGAAAGGATTGAGAGAGAACTTGAAATGCTACGGGCAAATAAATCCGCAGAATTAAAAAATCACACAATATCTTTATTAAATATTTTAATACTCTCGATTACTGCTTGGGCCGTTTTATTGTATACATTTGAAACGCGAAGAATGAGACAGGAAACCTCTGGCTTAAATGAAGAAACAAAAAAGCTAAGAGTTCTTAATGAAAAGCAAATTGCCTTACAGCATTGGCCGGTTTTGGTTTTATTTGTCGATACTGATAGTGGTGGATTTCATAGATTATTTCTTAAGAATATCGGCGAGTCGTTAGCGGTAAAAATCGATATTATTGGGAAATCGTTTCATGTAATCCATAATAATTATGCATGTAATCCAATTTTTGAAAAAATAAGCGGCGTTGCTAAAAACGACCAAGTTAGCCCAGGGTTAATTTATACGAATTTAAAAGCCGAGGAAAAGAAAATTCCTTCAGGGGATCCCATTAAAATTACTTTTCAACCGGAACAAGAGATAGAAATATATTATGAGAACCTAATGGGAGAGAAGTTTGTTTCCAGCATTGCCTTGGGATGGAAAGAATCTATCCTTAAAGATTTTAAGAAAATTTAATAAGCTCGTTCGTTTGAGCAGAAGAAATGGTGCTGACCTATGGTTAGAAAAAAACGCAGACAATCTGTAAAGAGTCCTGGTCGATATTTTGATAAAAGTGGGAAAATTTGTGTTTATGAAATATTCCGTAAGCCAAAGAAGACAATTTATTATTTACAGGGGGGCCAAGAAAAATATGCAAGCAGTATTACTCTTCAGGGTTTTGAGGGATTGCCACCGGGGCTTTTCCTTAATAGGGAAGGGTATGGCTTTGGCAAGAAGGGAGTGTTTCTGCTTGGTGCACTAAAAACACATATTTGCAGAGATAAAGAATTAGACTTTGTTATCTCTAACAAGAAGATAAAAACAATTCGAAAGGGATCTAGGGAGGTACATGTTGTTTTGCCTTATGATGATGTGCGCAGCCTGTTACAACGTTTAGGGCGAATCAATGAGGA
>CAYJUK010000201.1:0-4095 GCA_964373335.1 uncultured Planctomycetales bacterium
GTCCATCAGGCGGATGCAGCGTTGCCGAAACTCAATTATCGAGTTGCCATCGTCTGGGCGACATTCTCGACTTTCCTGGGTTCCATCGCGTGTCTTTATTTAGCAGGGACACTGGTAAGAAATTTTTCCGGGAAGGGGTTGGTTCCCGATGAGATAGCCCTGTCCTCACAATTTTTAATAGCTCTGGCCTGCGGAGCTGCTGGTACTGTTATGATGGCCTCGATGATAGGATTGCCGATCTCTACCACGCATGCCTTATTAGGTGCCTTGGTGGGGGCTGGATTTATAGCGGCAGGCTCTCAAGTCAATTTCATTTTGCTAGGGAAGTATTTTATTTTTCCTCTTTTGGTAAGTCCTTTCCTTGCGGTTATCATGAGCTCACTGTTTTATTTGATCTTTCGGAAGGTAAGATTAATTTTAGGGATTACAAAAGAATATTGTCTTTGCGTGGGACAAAGGCAGATGGTGTGGGCTGTCCCCGAGAACAACGCCGTTGCTTCAGTAAAGACGGTGATGTTTCCTGAGGTTCATATGGGAAGAGAGGAAGACTGCCAACAGAGATATGTCGGTCATGTGTTTGGAATCAATAGCCAGCGATTGCTAGACTGGGGGCATTTTATGAGCGCGGGAATTGTCAGTTTTGCCCGGGGGTTGAATGATACACCTAAGATAGCTGCCTTGATTTATGCCTCTCAATATTTTCCCCAGGCTGGAAAAGTTTTGATCATTGGAGGATTTATAGCCATGGGGGGATTGCTTAATGCCCATCGAGTAGCCCGGACCATGAGTTATCGAATCACCTCTTTGAACCATGGCCAAGGTTTTACCGCAAACTTAGTGACCGGATGTCTCGTGATCTTCGCCAGCCTTTGGGGGTGGCCTGTTTCAACGACTCATGCCTCTTGCGGTACTTTATTTGGAATTGGGATGATGACCGGGCGGGCCAATATGAAAATTATCTCCAGCATCTTGTTCTCCTGGCTTTTGACTTTACCATTGGCGTTTGGATTGAGTGGTTTGATTTATTGGAGTTTGACAAGGTTAAACTGAATGGATTAACAGTAGATTGTTTCTAAGACCATGTTATACTTGTTCTTAATGAAAACTTCACACAAAACAGCGAAATTTTCATTAAACAAGCATTTTCTTAATATGAAATTTTGATTAATAAGTGGTATATAATTGCACCCATGGCAAAAAAAATTTTAATCATCGATGATGAAGCAGAGATCGTAGGTTTAATCAAGACCAGATTAGAGCGGAGTCATTATGAGGTGGATACCGCTTATGATGGAGAAGAAGGGATCAAGAGAGTCAAAGAGAATCGGCCTGATTTGATTATTCTCGATGCCGTTATGCCTAAGGTGGGTGGTTATACCTTTATTAAGCTATTAAAAGCCAATGAACAATTAAAGAACATCCCGGTCATTGTCTTGACCGGGAGGGCAGCTCTTTATGAGGCCTTCCAGAATGAGGGAGTGGAAGATTATCTGCTTAAGCCATTCATGCCGGAAGAATTAGTGATTAAAGTGGATGAATTTTTTAAAAGATGGGAGATCAAGAACCAACAATAATAGTTATATCACTTATTGACTAAAATTTCGTATTAAGAAAATGCTTGTTTAATGAAAACTTCGCACAAAACAACGAAGTTTTCATTAAGAATAAGTATATTCTCATCTTTCAAATTTTATCTGGATCAGTCTTCTTAAGTTCTCATCATCATTCCATTCTTAATAGACAATTAAAGACAACAAGTTGGTAATAAGAAGCATCCCGGAGAGCCCCAGCATGACGCCCCAGGCGGTTAAAGTTTTTCCGCCTTCTTCCAGGGCATCGGGGATTAATTCCGTCATCACGAGATAGATCATCGCCCCTCCGGCAAATCCTAATCCCAGGGGAAGCAGAGGTTCAAAAAGCCAAGTCAATAAAGCAGAAGGAACAGCCATGATAGGCTGGGGGATACTGGTTAAGATCGAGATCAAGGCACATTTGGGTGTGGAGACTCCTTCCGCCTTGAGAGGCAGAGAGACCGCGATCCCCTCGGGGATATTATGAACCGCAATCGCCATCGCCATAATCAAGCCAAAAGAAAAATTTCCAGTGGCAAAGCCCACTCCAATAGCAATTCCTTCGGGGATAGAATGAATAAACATCGTGATGAAGATGAGTAGGCCTTTTTTGCTGAGGATTTTGCTTAAAGGTTGGCTGTATTTGTTATTGTCGAACTTTTTTTCGGTATACCAAAAGAAAAGGGCCCCAAGAAGAAGACCCATAATAACGACATATGGTGCGAGGGGGAATTTCACCTTAAGTGCGATCCCTTCCTGGGCCAGGGAGAAAACAGAAGCGGAGATCATCATCCCTGCCGCTATGGCGGAAGCGAGGGCACGAACAATAAGGGAACGGGATTGAATGAAATGGACCGGGATAGCTCCTAGTCCTGTGGCTAAGGCGGATATGAGTCCGGTAAAAAAAGTCCAGAAGACGAGTGAGGAAGATTCCATAATAGGTTTGATCATAACATAATAAATGAGATGAGGAAAGCCTTGCAGGTAGAATTTATTTAGACCGTTGGTCTCAACCAGCGCCATCATTGTAAAAACGAAAGGAACGAAAGGGAACGAATGTGTTGACAGATTGGGACTTCTGAGATAGATTTTAATCCTGATAAAAACATAAATTATCTAAAATAGGAGGGAAATAGTATGAACATCTGTAAGATCGAGAATTTTTTTTTGATTGGAATCATGAGTCTCGGTTTATTCTGGGCCTCCGGTGTTCAGGCCAGTGACTATATTATTGATAACACACATTCCTCTATTGGCTTTGCTGTCAGCCACCTCATGGTAAGCACCACCAAAGGAGAATTCACTGATTACTCTGGGACCATCAAGTTTGATTCCCAAAATTTAGCTGAATCCGAGATTCAAGTAAGCATTCAGTCCAATAGTATCGATACCCGCCAAGAGGAAAGAGATAATCATTTGAGATCCGCTGATTTTTTAGATACTGATAATTTTCCCATCATAATCTTCCATAGCACCAAGATTGAAGGACAGGGGACTGAGTATTTTGTAACGGGAGATCTCACCATTCGCGGAGTGACCAAAACGATCTCCATTCCTTGTAAGATCCAAGGCCCGATTCAGAGTCCCTTTGGTGCCCAGGTGATTGGATTGGAAGGCCAAACGATGATTAACCGTAAGGATTTCGGTGTCGCCTGGAATAAAACTTTAGACAATGGGGGAGTGGTTGTTGGAGAAGATGTTCAGATTGTGGTCCACGTTGAGGCCCAGCAAAATACTGGTGAAAAAAGTTAATCTCTTGTCATCTCTTTGGATAATTCCCTTCGGTTTGCTGCGGGAGAGTTCATGAAAACGATTTTTTTAATCCCACGAACAAAATGAATCCCTTTCAATTAGATTCCGACTGGGGACCGAGCTGTTGGGTCATATCCGGGATTATTTGCTTTTACTTCCTGGAACAGTTCATTCCTTTTCGTTCAGCAACCCTTTCTAAATTTCAAAGATGGAGAACCAATTTCGCCATGAATTTTTGTAATGTGATTTTGGTGGATTGGGTTTTTGTCTATCTGCTCAAACAGACTTCGTTTTTTCATCTGGCTCAGAGATGGAATTATTTTGAAAGATTAGGGATAAATAGCTTGGGGAGAATTGTTCTAACGATATTCATCCTTGATCTGGCCATGTATGTTTGGCACCGATTAAACCATAAGGTTCCCTATTTATGGCGATTTCATCGGGTTCACCATACGGATCTGAACGTGGATGTCTCTTCTGCCTCAAGATTCCATTTTGGCGAGGTCATTGGATCTACCTTGATGACCTATACCTTCATGCTTCTCCTAGGAGCCACGATTCTGGAGGTGCGGATTTTTCAGGTCGCGTTATTCTTAATGGCCCAATTGGGTCATAGCAATATTCAGCTGCCTGCTCATTGGGAAAGATTGCTTTGGTTGATCTTTGTCCCTCCCTCAATGCATCGTATCCATCATTCTAATAAAAAGTATCAAACGGACTCCAATTATGGGACAATCTTTTCCTTTTGGGATCGTTTCTTGGGGACTTTGCA
>CAYJUK010000202.1:0-4063 GCA_964373335.1 uncultured Planctomycetales bacterium
TTTTTGCCGCCTCCGCAGGGATCAGGGGGTAAGGATCAATGGTATCATTCCCAGATGTGGGTTCTGGTGTGGGTTCTGGTGTGGGTTCTGGTGATGGGTTTCTTGTGGGTTCTATTAACCAATTTTTTAATGCTCCGGGATGCCCGGACATTGACTTGAGGTTGGCAAATTCCACTATCAGGAAGGGTTATTCTAAAATTAAATAATCCTAAAGCGCGTGAGCTCATACAAACGCATTAAATCCTGTGTCATTGCGAGCCCTGATTTTTAGGGCGTGGCCATCTTTTTAAAAGACTGCTTCGTCGCTGTAATAAAAAATTTAGGCTCCTCACAGTGACACGGCATAGCCATGATGGCACTCAACTTAATGCGTTTGTATTAATTCTTGGAAATTACCGATATGTATCCCTCGCTTCATAAAAATTGCAATATCCAGATTTTCTTTTGATTCTAGAACAGCGAGGGATAATACCGCACTTTCTTTCCTGAAATATATTTTGGAAGAAAGTACTGCACCCCCTTAATCTTGAATTCAGATTGAGAAAGTGCAGTACCAACTACCATAAAGCTTTTTAAAGGAAAGTTGGTGCCGCGTTTTTCTGAATAAAATATTGCAGATTTTTTGAAACGCGGTATATATCTAATTCCGAGTTGGGGGTTGACTTTTTGGTGACCATCAATCATAAACCCTAGTTTTGCGCGGAGGCCAAGAAGTCTTTCAAAGAGATCCCTTTGAGTCTCAAATATTTTGGCGAAAAACTAAAACATTCCCTTTCGGTATCTGGCCGCTTAAGAGGAGGGTCACGATTTCTTAAAGGATCAGATTCATTTTATCTCTGCCAGTTCTTTTTTAGGCGGGCTGGTATAGGGGCTGTCCCTCCTTGTTCCCTGATGAGAATCAATTCGCCCCACCAATTCGCCCCACGAAAAATTTGACCCCGATTTTCTTTAAGTGTATACTAACGTTTTGTTACAAAAAATAATGAAGACCTTCTTCCAAGAAAATTGCCTGCGGGCGATGACTTTTAGCGATTTTCAGCCCCGAGTTATAGATATTCCTAAGGGGTCAAAAATCACCCTTAATCAAAACACATGAACCTGCCAGTCGCCAAACATTTAGCCGAACTCATCGGTCATACTCCCCTTCTGCGGATTCCCTCTTTAAGTGAATTAACCGGATGTGACATCTTTCTAAAATGCGAGCAGCTGAATCCCGGAGGCTCCATCAAAGACCGCGCCGCCCTTAAGATGGTGACGGATGCCGTCAAAGAAGGCAAGCTCAAAAAAGGCATGACCATCGTTGAAGGGACGGCCGGCAACACCGGAATCGGCTTGGCCATTGTCGCCAAGGCCCTGGGATTTGAACTCCTGGCCGTTATGCCCAATGACCAGGCCAAAGAGAAAGAACGGATGATCATTCTTCACGGTGGACAGATTAAATTGGTTGACTCTGTCCCCTTCAAAAACGAAAATCATTTTTATCATACCGCGCGCCGTCTCGCTGATGAAAACCCCCATCAATACTGGTGGGCGAATCAGTTTGAAAACTTAAGCAACTACCAGGCCCATTACACGCAAACCGGTCCGGAAATTTATGAACAGACCAAAGGGAAATTGGATTTTCTGATCTCTTCTTCCGGGACCGGCGGCACGATCGGCGGGAATTCCTGCTTCTTGAAAGAAAAAATCCCTAAGCTTAAAGTCTACTTAGTTGATCCACAGGGCTCAGGATTATGTTCCTATATTAAAACCGGGGAATTCAAATCGGAAGGGAAATCCCTCACCGAAGGGATCGGGATTATGCGGCTGGTCAAAAATTTTGCCAAGGCCAAAGTAGACGATGCCTTCACCTTACCCGACCAAGATCTGGTCACCGTCGCCCAATACCTGCGCAATCGCGATGGGATCCTCGTTGGCAGCAGCACCGCCCTGAACATTGCCGGGGCCCTCAAGCTCGCGGTTCAATTCGGGCCCGGCCAACGGATCGTGACCTTTTACTGCGATCTGGGGGAACGCTCCTATTCCAAACTCTTCAATCCCGAATATCTGCAAGGCCGCGGCCTCGACATCACCCAAACCGCCATCGAACCGCTGATCAAAAAATACCGAAACGCATAAAATTCTTGACCAGCCCCTCTCCATTACCAATGACTACTTACCACTTTAATACGAAATTTTGATTAATAAATGGTATAACGGCGTTAACTTTTGACTATTTTCAGTCCTTGGGGGAATTTACAATTTCCTAAAAGGGTAAAAAAATCCGAAAGAAAATATCCTTATGAGAATCTTCGGACTAGTACACTGTCAGGTATCCCTCGTTTCATAAAGTATCTTCTATTTTAGAAAAACGAGGGATAATACCGCGTCTTTCTAAAATAAAATTTTACAGATTTTTTGAAACGCGGTATAAATTTTTAATCCATACTTTATTCCCCTCCCTGCCCGTCCCTATAATCGAAGGACAGGCGGGCCATCCAGGGTGAGGAGATCCAAAAATTTGTAGTGTCCTTGCGGGACACTATAAAAATGTCTTTTCCAATTTCGGGTAAACGATGTCTTGATATTCAACAAATAGGCGGGAATGACGATACGAAGCGGGACATCTCACCCCAACTCCGCATTAGAAATGCGGAGTTGGGGTCTCAGATTATTCGATTTTCTTGAATTGCCCAAACTGGCCGGCGATCTTAGGAGGGACTGTAGCCTTAAGATGAATCGTTTCTCCTCGGTATTCAATAGAGTGGACTTGGCCTTCCTTATGCACAAGATGAATAAGATCCATCCGGTTAACAGGGATAGTGACTTCCAGGGGAACAAATAAGAAGGAGATCAAATTCATGATCTTCTGCATCAAATTCGGCAGGCCGTCTCCGGTCCTGGCGGAGACACAAACGCCGTTCTCAAAATTAGGGAGGATCCCTGCCAGCCATTCGGTCTCTTCCAATTGATCAGTCTTATTCAAGACCGTGATCATCGGCTTATCTAACACGTTCAATTCTTTGAGAACCTCCACCACCGACTCGTGAAGATTGCGGAAACGCCGGTTACTCACATCCACTACATGCAGCAGGATGTCCGACTCCTGAACTTCCTCTAAGGTGGCCTGAAAGGCCTCAATGAGATGCAAAGGCAGCTCATGCATGAAACCCACCGTATCGGAAACAATCACCTTTTGGTGATTTGGTAAAATAAATTGACGGGAGAGAGAATCCAAAGTGGTGAATAATCCATCCCGGGTGACCTGCCGGGCGTCCGTCAGCGCATTGAGCAAAGTGGATTTTCCCGCGTTGGTGTATCCCACCAAAGAGATTGTCATAATTCCATCCGACTTGCGTTTTTTCCGTTTGAGACCGCGGCTGGCGGATATCCCTTTCAGTTCTCTCTTAAGTTTTGTAATTCTCTGGGCAATGCGACGGCGGTCCACCTCCAGCTTGGTTTCCCCGGGCCCCAGAGTTCCAATCCCGCCCCCGAGCCGGGACAGTTCAATGCCTTTGCCGACCAATCGCGGACTCAGGTACTCCAGCTGGGCTAATTCCACCTGCATCTTTCCCTCCATACTGGTGGCTCGACGGGCAAAAATATCCAGGATCAGCTGGGTGCGGTCAATGATCTTCAGTTTGATCTGATCTTCCAGATTGCGCTGCTGGCTGCCTTTCAAATCCTCGCTGAAGACAACCGTATCGACCTTGGACGCAAAACCGGCCTGGACAATCTCCTCCACCTTCCCCTTTCCGATGAGATACGCAGCCGTCGGCTGCAACAGCCGGCACATCACCCGGTCCACAACCTTCCCCCCACAGGCGATGACAAGTTTCTCCATTTCTTCCGCGATATCATCCATAGTCCAGCCATCCTTCTTCTTCAAATCAATCAAGACAAGAAGGACATTTTCTTTGATAAAACGGTTATTGAGATCAACGAGGGTATGCATTCTGCGTTTCTTATGTCTTATCTAATACAAACGCATTAAATCTTGTGTCATTGCGAGCCCTGATTTTTAGGGCGTGGCCATCTTTTTAAAAGACTGCTTCGTCGCTGTAATAAAAAATTTAGGCTCCTC
>CAYJUK010000203.1:0-4029 GCA_964373335.1 uncultured Planctomycetales bacterium
TGAGTTTTAATTAAAATCTCTGGAGATCTCGGTGGTGCCGGTTATACTCAATAAGTTCTTCTATTACTTTCGCCTATCTATAATCCTAATGCTGAAGATCCGTACATAGGTTTAAATATCCTTCAATCATTTCTTGAAACAGATAGAATTGAGGAAGGAAAAGAATTTCTTCATAAAATGTATGATTTGAAAAGGCCTGACATTATAAAACGCTTGGACTCTTTCAAGGCTGAATTCGATAAACGAAGAAATGAAGTCAGAATAGGCAAAGGGGTCAAATAGGGAATCCGTACCGGGTACCAAAGGGACGCTTAAATATTAGTGGGAAGAGTGGTGGCGGTCCTTTCGGAGATGATACAAAAATTGCTGGAACGAGAGCGTTGAAAGGTGCAACTAAGCTGGAAAATTGCGGTCCTTTAGGCGGATGTCAGGGGGGTCAAGGCGAATTTTTCGGTATTCCTTATAAACCCGATTCAATCCTCGATTATGTTCATGAATCCTTTGGCGGACCGCATGATTACTTGAGTAGTTTTGTTCTGTACAATGCCGAAGGTAATGGTATATACCGAGAAGGTCTTAAAGGTTTACTTGCTGGATCATATAGCGGCGCGGCTTTGCCGGTCGCTGCGCCTTTTGCAGTAGCCCCTATCATAACACAAAATGGACTTACTCCAGCAGCCTCGATTTATGGGATATCTTCTTGGAGCGATGAGCATCAATACAATTCGAGGGGCGATGATAATTGATTAAGGTCACAAATGGAGAATTTTATGAAAAAAACAAAGAATGCTTATTTAAAATTACTGGCCATCCTCATAGCAACTGTTTTAACGACCGGTTGCGTCAGTATTATACATCAGTATTCTCCTCGAAGAACTTCAGGTTGGAAAACCTACGGTTGGAAACACATAGGGTCACGTAACTATAAATATGAATGTAATGGGGCTGAAGTTGGAGTTTACCCGCTCAAAATTTACCCTGTAGGCGGGGACAAGCCTTCACTTGCAATTGATATTTACAATCCTAAAGGCCAAGAAGCCTGTGAGCTTTCTTTTTTGTGGCTGGAAAATACAAAAACCGGACAACGAATGAATCCGATCAATGTGGAAACGCTTTATTACAACGATAAGATGACAACGGTTTGTTCTTATTCTTTTGATATTCACGGGGATAAGAATGTCCAGTACAACTTGCATATCTCAGATCTGCTTTTGGGTTGTCCCATAGATCCTATTCCTTATGTTTTTGAGAAAACATGGGAGATACCGTTTCAGGAAGTGATGTAAAGGCAAGGATCAAAAAGATTGCTCTTTGACAAGCGGTAAAGTGCCGTAATGAATCGACCATGGTTATAAACTGAAAAGGGGACAGCGCCCATTTTCCAATTTCGCTGACGGAATCTTAGTGCATAACAAAATCTACAGGATGCCCGCGATGGAGATGTTGTTTAACAGAAACTCCTCGGTGCGTTATGCGCTGGATGCAATCAGTTCTTTTGTAAGAATTCCCGATGCCGAAGCCGGTATAACGACGACAACCAAGACGACAAAGTTTATCGGTAGTCTTTATGAAGAAACATCCGGAGCGGCAAGCCGACACATTTTCTTAGGTGATACAGAAATCGCCTCTATTACCGGTGGACAAACTCTCTATTATCATGCCGATCATTTAGGCGGCATGAATGTTTTAACCGATTCAAACGGAAGAAAAAAGGTACCAGGAACCAAAAAAGGGGACAGGTAGAAGATGAAGAGAGGTGAAATGGTCAGATGGGACGTATTGCTAGGATGGAACTATTGTACGATGGCTGTTATACGCATGTGTTTTCAAGGAATCCGTACCGGGTACCAAAGGGATAAGCCCAAAGTTACAAGACGCGCTTATTAAAATATCTTATGAGAAATCGGCAGAATATGGACTTGCGACTGATGAATGTATTACTAAAATTTTACCTGAAGGAGATTTATGGGCTGTAGAGTTTTATCCAACCAATGTCAATCAACTCGGCGGGGGCGGCAAAATTTGGTTTGAAATTAAAGGAGAAACAATCATTTTTAAGAAAATAGAGTTATGGGAATAAAAATTCACTACATTCTAAAATTGATGAGACGACATGGGAGGACGGGCAGGCCATTAGGGAGTTCAGAGTTTTTAGAACGGCTATCACAAAAATTAGGCGTGGATGTACCCAAAACAGGTGCCTCTTTTTGCAACTCTTTTTTTTAAAAGAGACATTGAATTTATTGTCGAAAAATTAACTTTTTATTGGGAAAATATAAAATGGAAACATTGTTTAGAAATAGAATAAGAATTTCGCAAGAATTTGATCAATCAAAGTCGATAATTCTTTATCAGGGGGATACTCTGGATTTTTTAAAGAAGATACCTGACAGTTCTATTTCTCTGGTCATTACATCCCCTCCTTATAATTTAGGCAAAGTTTATGAGAAGAAGATATCAATAGATGAATATTTATTTCAACAAAAACCTGTTATTGCTGAACTTGTAAGAATTTTGAAAGAAGACGGCAGTTTATGTTGGCAGGTGGGTAATTTTGTTCACAAGGGGGAAGTATTCCCATTGGACATCTTCTATTATCCGATTTTTAAGGAGAGAGGTTTAAGGCTCAGAAATCGGATAATATGGCAATTTGGCCACGGACTTCATGCCAGTAAGCGTTTTTCCGGAAGATATGAAACAATTTTATGGTTTTCTAAATCTGACGCTTATAAATTTATTCTCGATAACGTCAGGGTTCCTCATAAATACCCGGGGAAGAGACATTTTAAAGGAAAGTTCAAGGGGACGCCTTCCTGCAATCCTCTGGGTAAAAATCCTTCGGATATCTGGACAGTTGTCGAAAATGATTGGGAGCAGGGTGTATGGAATATCCCAAATGTAAAGTCTAATCATCCTGAAAAAACTATTCATCCCTGTCAATTCCCGGTTGAGCTTGTTGAGCGATGCGTTCTGGCGTTAACAGATAAAAATGATTGGGTTTTGGATCCTTATGCGGGAGTTGGATCGGCCTTGATTGCCGCCATAAAAAATGGACGAAAAGCGGCAGGCTGTGACAAAGAAAAAGGGTACATTGAAATTGCTGAGAAGAGAATAGACGATTATTTCTCGGGAAATCTAAAGACCAGACCTATAGGCAAACCGATTTTCATTCCAACCGGCCAGGAAAAAGTCTCTCAGATACCTGAGGAATGGAAGGGAAAAATAAAGCGAAATGAGAATACAGGGAATTTACTCTTTCAATAAGGGTAAGGAAATTATTGAACGTGCGCATCCTCAGTTGGTAATTGAAATACAGGAAATTATTCTGTCAATTGATGCTTCGCAGTATAAGAACAAAGAAAGTAAAGAAAAAACCATGAAGGGAAAAATGCTGTTTAGTCCTAGGCGGCTTAATAAGGCATTTAAGTTGGAATTCGAAAAGGCCGGGTGGAATAAGGTGAGAGTTCCCTGTGATTACTCAAGAAATTATTACGTAACAAGTTACAATGGGTCTAATACACGGGGAGCTTTTCGTGAAATGGATTTTGTAAAAGATAAATTGGGCGTTGAGTTACAGTTCGGGAAATACGCTTTTATGGTTTATAATGTCTGCGCTAAAATGACAATATTCAATAAACTAAACCACATAAAATACGGCATAGAGATAGTTCCCATCAAAGAACTGGCAGAAAGTATGTCAACTGGCGTTTCATATTTCGAACAGTTTGTTTGGGATTTAGAGCATCGAGGAATTTCCGATATTGATATCCCTGTGATGATATTTGGAATAGGAATTTGATCAAAGAATTCCTCGTGAGCTTATAAACATACGGAAAAGGGACGAAAAGTGGAGAGCGCCCTTTTGAATCTACTTTTCTAAGAATATGGCTTTATGTCCAGATCAAAGGGAATAGTTTACCGTTCCCTTAACCAATAATTCCTTCCCCGAAGCAAATCAATTCCAGTAATCCATACGTCTAAGTTCTAAAAGGTATCTTAAAGAGCTATGAAGAGAATCGTTATTTCATG
>CAYJUK010000204.1:0-3991 GCA_964373335.1 uncultured Planctomycetales bacterium
ATGAAGAAGGCCCCTTTCCAGATCCGCAGGATCATTTTCAGGATCGGGTCAAGCTGCAGCCACTGGCTGAAGAGGAATTGATCAACCGCATCGATCTGACTGTTTTTTGGGTGACGGGAAAAAAGAAGAATCAGCTCTCTTTAACAACGGCCTTGTTCAGTGCCAGAAACCGCCCAAAGCCGGGGACCTGATGCCTTGATATAAAACTAATGAACATTTATGAAAAAACGAAAAGGGTTTTCGCTCATTGAATTACTTTTGGCACTGGCTATCTTCTCGGTCATTGCCTTAAGTTTATACAGCACCTTTGCTGCGGGGATTCAGCTGAATAAACGATCGGAAGATATCCAAAAGGTTTATCGGGAGGTGCGCTGGGCATTAGAGACGATGGTTAAGGAGTTTGAGAATGCCGCGACTTATGATTTTTCCGCTTCCTATCCCGGCCAGACTCCTTTCCGGGGGAATGATGATACGGTTACTTTTCTTCTGCCCACCGGGGAAGGACTGAAGTTTATCAGCTATTATCTCCACGATCCTGATCGGGGAGAGGTGCACACCGTTGAGATCGGGGCAGCCTATTCCCGCAATGTGCCGGTGATCGTCAGATCCCACGAGGATCCCCGGCTCACCTATCTCGTCCGCGAGGAAAGGTCTTTTATCGATTATCTTCAGTCCCCGGACTCCCACAATGGTCAGATTGAGATTCTCTGCACGCAGGTGAAGAATGAAGGATTAAAATTCACCTACGCATTTCTGGAAGGCAAGGAGGAGAACCAACGGATTGTCTGGAGAGCTCCCTGGACACTGCCTTATGTGCCTTCCGGGGTTCATCTGGAATTGACCTTTATTGATCCCACTCTGTCGCAAAAAGAAATCACCTGGCCTCGAGATATCATTATCCCCACGGGATTCTGGGGGCCAGAGGTGGAGACGAAGACAGAGACGGATTTGTTAGGTTATTAAACCCTAGAATTGCAGTTGAAGTTTAAAACCATCACCGAGAATGAGCCGATTAAGCGTCTACTGCAATTCCAGGGTTAAATCTCAAATGTCAGCATTCCAACTCCGAATTAGAAAATATCCCAAGGATTAAAATAAAAACGTTTTGAGAAAATTTTCCATGACACGCTTTCCAAAATTCCCGAGATTCCTCCTGAGAAACAAAAAGAATTCCGGTATAATACTCATTGTCGTTTTATGGATTTTGGTGATCTTGACCATGCTTGTCCTGGGGCTGGGACGCAGAACCCACGTGGATTTGGCGTTGACCAAATATTCGGTGGGACAATTGAAATCCAAGTATATCGCAGTCGCGGGATTGATCTCCTCTATCAACCAGATTCGGATCGACACCGAAAGCCAGGAGACTAGTCAGTTTGATGATTGGAACAAGTGCGGGATCGATCTGGCTGACGGCAGGACAAGAGAAGAATTATTCCGGCACGTCTCTTTTGGCGAAGGATCTTATGAGATTGGATTTTTAAAGAGCCTGGATGGGGAGGAAGACGGCCCTTTGCAAAAGTATTATGGATTGGGAGATGAGGAAGGGAAGATCAATCTTAACGGGCTTTCGGTCCTGGGGGGAACTCATCGCATCCTTGCGGAACTGGTCAAATTGTTCGGGGATGATGAACATCTCGCAGAGATGATCGCTGTCTCGGCTGTGGATTGGATGGATGGAGATCAGCAAACTTCCGACCCGGCCTTAGGAGCGGAGGACGAATACTATATGGGACTCTCGCAAGCGTACCATTGCAAAAATCGGGCCTTTGACAGCATTGAGGAGCTTTTGCTGGTGCGCGGTATGACCAAAGAAATCTTTGCTAAGATCAAGCCTTATCTGACTGTTTTCCCAAAGTCTGGAGAAATCAAGATTAATTTTAATACGGCCCCCAAGATCGTTCTTAAGGCCTTATTCCGAAGCCGGACAGATGACATCATTGTGCCTTCCCAAGATGCGGATTCGTTAAGCGATATAATTTTGAATTTCCGGCGAGGTGAGGACGGGATTGAGGGGACAACCGATGACCCCATTTTTTTTGATGACGTTGACCTTGGGTTTAGAGAGAAGGTCGGAGAAAAATTCTTGATCTATATGACAGTCGCCCAACAAAACCGTACCAAGGTTTCTAATCATTTGACGGTCAATATTGAGGCGAGGGACAATCAATCGTCGGCCAGGGTTTTCATTAAGTCGGTTATCCGCCGAGAGGATCTCGCGGTGGTTTATTGGCATCGGGATTAATTTGTTCTTAAATTTGCCCATGAAAAATGCGATCATAACGGTCATGGAAATCACGGATTCACACGCCAAGCTTTATCAGGCAAAATCTATCCGCAATAGTCGAATTGTGACCAGCTGTGATATGAAAGTACTGGTGAAATTCACCGATCAAGAAATTGTTGAAATCCTTAACGGCTTTGCCAACCAAAGAAGTATTCCTTCTCAAACCCTGATCACAGTCATCCCCCGGCGGTTTGCTATTCTCAAACAATTAACCTTTCCTTCTCATGTGGATGAGGAGATCCGTAAGATGATCGGTTTTCAGTTGATGCAAAAGGTCCCGTATGCCCTGGAGGATTTGATCCTCGACTATATTCCGATAGAAAAAAAACCGGATGGGTACACCAAGGCCTTAGTGGTGGCGATTCATAAAGATGTGGCATACCGCTACCTCAATATTCTTAACCAAGCTGGCCTGAAATCAGACAGACTGATTTTAAGCTCTCAGGGTTTGGTCAAATGGTATTTCTTTGCCGGCAGAAAAGGAGTCTCTGATCTGCGAGGGGCTGTTTGTCTGATGAATATCGATGCTATTAATTGTGAGATTTGTTTTTGTTATCAGCAGAAACTGCTGTTCTCCCGCCATATCAGTTTTGGCGCCCAGGACATTCATCCGGAGCAGATCGAGGCCTTTGCCAAGCAGATTGATTTATCGTTTAAGGCTTATCACAAGGAGAATCTGGGCCCTCAATTGACTAAGATTGTGATGGTGACGGCCCAGTCCCAGGTGGATTTATTGCAGAAGAAACTGGAAGAGAATTATAAATTGCCGGTCGAGATTGTTCTGCCCACCGATCAGATCCCGTTTGATAAGGGGGTCAACATGGCCCGGCTGACGGAACACAAATGGGCCTCGGCGGCAGCGGGATTGGGGATTCTCGTAGGTGAACTGAAAGGAGAGATTAATTTTCTCCCTAAAGAGGTGCATGATACCACGCGCCTGCGGCTGCGCAAGCGGCAGTGGGTGAAATCTCTTTTTATTTTTCTCTTGACCTGTGCCCTGGGGTTGTCAATCTTTCAAGTGGAACATCTCAATAAAAAGAAGATATTGGAAGATATCCAGAAGAAAATTGCGGAGATCAAGCCGGAAGTGAATCATGCGGAACAAAAGATTCGGGCTGTCCAATTTGTGCATGATGCGTTCAAGAATCGTGTCCTGGTTGTCGATATGCTGGCTGAGTTTTACCGGTTTATCCCTGAGGATATGAAGATCGGCTCTATTTATTTGAGTGAGAAAAAAAGCCTCATCATTCAGGGAGAGGCCTCTAATCAAAATAGTATCAACTCTTTTCAAAATAATTTAGTGCGGTCGCCTCTGTTTAAAGAGGTCACCCTTCAATACGCGACAAAACGCATGCGGTTCCGGGAAGAATATACGGAATTCAAGATCACCTGTCAGGTTGTCCTGGGAAAAGAGGGGGATAGCTAATTATGCGGAGATTCTCTAATCGTGAACGTTTGATTTTTTTCCTCTGTTTAGCATTGGTTTTGGTTTATGGAGGGTACTATGGGATCGGGAAGTCTTTGCGGGAATATCTGGAAATCTTGGATACTCAAATCTTAGTCAGTCAAAAAAATTTTAAAAAACACAAACTTTTCATTCAAAAGAGTAAGGTGATCGATGAAGAGAATAAAGTGTATTTAGATCATTTCCGGCAAACGGTCTCGGATGAACAAGCGATGTCCTCCATCCTCTCGGAGATTGAG
>CAYJUK010000205.1:0-3976 GCA_964373335.1 uncultured Planctomycetales bacterium
CCTTTGATGAATTGTGGTGGAATTATGGATGTGATTAAGATAGTAGGGTTTACGACGATGACTCAAGAAAAAATGTGGGGAAAATTCATGCAACGCATTGAAATTACGTAAGTTATGATTCAGCAAATTTTACGTAAAGACAGTTTTTTAAAATAAACGTAGAAAAAATATTTTAAAATATTTTTTAACAAAGTACTGCTAATTGTTTTATCCTAGAATTCACCAATTGATTAAACGTTTTGACTCTCAGGGCATTGATGGATTTCTTTGCACCAATGATATAAACATAAGATATCTGACCAATTTCCCTGCCTCGGAATCCTGGCTCTTGATCATTCCCCAAAAGTTATTCTATATTACAGACTTTCGCTATTTAGAAGAGGCTAAAAATAGTTTGAAAGGGATTAATATAAAAAAATATACTAATTCCATTTATCAAAGTGTCTTTGAAAATTGTCGAACAATGAAAGTTAATCGTCTCGGTTTTGATGAACGACATCTGACAATCTTTCAATATAAGTTTTTGAAGCAGGCATGTCCATCTTTTCTCCGGTTAAAAGGCATTAATCAACTTGTGGAAACATTACGAGAAGTGAAGGATCAAAAGGAGATCAACCTTATAAAAAAGGCTTTAATGCTTAATCTGCAATGCTTTGATTATGTGAAGAAGATCATTAAACCCAATATTTCTGAGAGGGAAGTGCTAGAACAGCTGGAACAATATGTGAAAAGTCATAAGGCACGATTTTCTTTCCCTCCGATTATTGCCTCAGGGTCAAATTCTTCTTATCCCCATGCCAAGGTTACTAACAGGAAAATTCGAAATAATGAACCGGTTTTAGTTGATATGGGAATTGAGATTGATGGTTATAAGTCCGACTTGACACGTATGTTCCTATTGGGTAAAATACCGCTTCTTCTTAAGAGAATTCAAGAGCTTGTGGCCTCTGCCCAGAGAAATGCGATTAACACAATTAGAGCCGGAGTTCGCGCCTCGGTTGTGGATTCCGCAGCTCGCAATCTTTTGGTAAATCATCATTTAGGAAAATACTTTGGCCATTCCCTAGGCCATGGAGTGGGACTCGAGATTCATGAATGTCCTCGCCTTTCACAAACAAGCACCTCACTTCTTAAACCAAACATGATCGTAACGGTTGAACCAGCCGTTTACCTCCCTAAGCAATTTGGCGTTCGCATTGAGGATATGATCCTTGTAACTCAAAATGGATGTGAGGTGTTAAGTGACAATTACAATTAATCAAATTACCTCTGGGATTGGATTGCTGATCAATGGTGAAATTTTTGTCGTGACAGAATATAACCATGTTAAGCCCGGTAAAGGAAGTGCCTTTGTTAGAGTTAAGTTGAGATCTGTTAAATCAGGATCAGTCATGGAAAGGACTTTCCGTTCAGCGGAAAAGTTGGATGAGGTCAATCTAGAGGAGAGAAGAATGCAGTTCTTATATTCCTCGGGAACCTCTTACTATTTTATGGATCAATCAACATATGAGGAGTCAGTAATTTCTCAAGAAGTTTTGGGAGATTCTGTTCGCTTTTTATTGGATAACCTTGAGGTGACGGGCTTGTGTTATAATAATCAGGTCTTAAAGGTCGATTTCCCGACATTTATCATAGCCCGAGTAACAGAAACGGAACCAGGCTTTAAAGGCGATACTTCTCGGTCAGGGAATAAGCCTGCTAAGTTTGAAAAAGGGACGACTATTAAAGTCCCGCTGTTTATTAATGTGGGTGATTATGTAAAGATCGATACACGTACGGGGGATTACGTCGAAAGGGTTAAAAGATGAATTTGAAAGAAATTAAAGAAATGATCAAGCTCATGAATGAGAACGACTTGACGGAAATAGAAGTTGAACGTGAGGGCATGAAGATCAAGTTGAAAAAATCCGCCCTCGAAAGTTTCGAATCTTATACCCGACCTGTCGAATATCCTCGGGCCCCAGTTCTTCCTCCCACTATTTCCGAAGAAAATACCACTCCTAAAAAATCTACTACTCCAAGTGTCGACATCGTTTCTCCTATGGTAGGAACACTTTATCGTGCTCCATCTCCAGAAGCTCCACCTTTTGTAGAAGTAGGACAGATTGTTGAGGTCGGACAGGTGGTTTGTATTATTGAAGCAATGAAATTAATGAATGAGATCAAATCTGAAGTCCATGGTCGTGTCGTTGAGATAGCCGTGGAAAATAGCGAACCTGTTGAATTTGGGCAGTTGTTATTTGTCATTGAGGCTGCTTAAATTTTCTTCATTGCATTCAGTACTGAGTCCGCAATAATAAAAATCGACAGTCCAATTTAATAAGATAAGATTCTAATGAGAATTACTGATCATTAATGTTTTCCAAAATTCTTATTGCTAACCGAGGAGAGATTGCCCTTAGAATCATTCGTGCATGTAAGGAATTGAATATTTTAACGGTTGCTATTTATTCTCAAGTCGATCGGAATTCCATGCATGTGCGATTTGCAGATGAAGCTGTTTGTATAGGTCCCGCCCCTAGTCTCGATAGTTATCTGAATATTCCCGCTATCATTTCAGCAGCAGAAATCACTGATGTTGAGGCTATTCATCCCGGTTATGGTTTCTTAGCTGAAAATGCCCATTTTGCTGAAATTTGTGAATCATGTAATATTAAATTTATTGGACCCGCAGCAAAAACCATTAGCATTATGGGTGATAAGATTCAGGCTCGAGAGACGATGAGAAAAATTGGAGTTCCTTTGATTCCAGGTTGTAATGGTGTTGTCCGTAGCCAAGAGGAGGCATTAATCATCTCTAAGAAAATTAAGTATCCCGTAATTATCAAGGCTGCTGCCGGTGGTGGAGGAAAAGGGATGCGTGTCTGTCACAATGATGTCACGTTGACCAGTTCTTTTCTGATGGCTCAGAAGGAAGCTGAAGCCAACTTCGGGAACCCTGCTGTTTACATCGAGAAATATTTAATTCAACCGCGCCATATCGAATTTCAGATTCTTGCAGATCAGCATGGACATGTGATTCATTTGGGAGAGCGGGAGTGTAGCATACAGCGTCGACATCAGAAGTTGATTGAAGAATCGCCTTCCCCGGCCTTGGAAAGTAAATTGCGCAAGAAAATAGGGGAGATCGCTGTTAAAATAGCTAAGAATGTTCATTATCAAGGAGTGGGAACAGTCGAATTCTTATTGGATGCGCAAGGAAATTTTTATTTTATGGAGATGAATACTAGGATCCAGGTAGAACACCCCGTTACTGAAATGGTCACTGGGACAGATCTCATCAAAGAACAGATTCAGATGGCCTATGGAGAAAGATTGAAATTAAAGCAAGAAGATGTCAAATTAAATGGATCAGCAATGGAATGTCGCGTGAATGCGGAAGACCCTAAGAACAATTTTTTGCCTTCTCCCGGGAAGATTGAGGAGTTATGTCTTCCGGGAGGATGGGGGGTGAGAGTTGATTCCCATATTTATGCTGGATACGTGATTAGTCCTTATTATGATTCGATGATTGCCAAAGTGATTGTCCATAGCGCTAATCGTTCAACGACAATTAAGATTATGCATCGAGCCCTGGAGGAATTTTATATTACCCCTATACATACCACTATTCCATTGCATCTTGATATTTTAGGCAATCCGGATTTTGTTAAAGGGACATTCTCGACTCAGACACTGGAAAATATCTTGAAAAATGAACCCGGAGGTTCATAATGGGGATAGAAAGAGAAGGAGATCTAGGTTCCAACCAGATTCATAAAAATGTCATAGCTGATATCGTATAAACCGCTTTCGAAGTGATCGAAGGTCTTCAATATGCGTCATGAATGGTCTGGGATTCAGAGAAAAGATTTTTTTTATCCGAAACATTATCCGGAAATCAATGTACAGATTGTCAAGAACAGTCAGTTGAGGGTGGATGTTAAGATCGGAAGAGCACAGTCTGAACTCCAGTCACTTGTATCAGGATCTCGTA
>CAYJUK010000206.1:0-3972 GCA_964373335.1 uncultured Planctomycetales bacterium
GAATCAGACTTAAAAAATAAAAGATATTGTGGTCTTTCACATCTTGATTAAACCAAACATCGTTGCGGCGATTTTGAATCACATCCCGGTAATTTCCATTTCCCTGAGAGAATGGTGTTGGAGATAATACAAAATTGTTATAATCCCGTTCCAGGTCTCCATGTTTACGACTGTAGACATTAAGCACCCCGCGATTTCTGGCTGTTTGGATCGAAATCGGAAGCCCTCCTCTTAGAACATTATCCAGGAATGTCTGTTTCGTGTATAAATCGAACTCACTCAGAGCACTTTTAGTCGATACAAAATCCTTCACTTGATCGATAAGGATTTTATTCTCTTGACGTTTCTTCTCTATAAATCCATCAGCGGTTATCATCTTAACAATACTTTTTAGCTGACTGAGATCATGAGCATAACCGTAAACGGACAGGAGATCTTTTCTCTGGTTTGGTGCGAGTCGGAATGCTGAGTAACTGAGCGCGCTCGGCGTACGGTTACAAGTCTGCTGCTTAAGAGGAATTTGAAATTTTTTTGATTCTATAAAGATTTCCGGCAGAAGAAAATGAGTACACGCTCCGAAAACACAGGCTGATTCCACGATGGGTTTCAACAAGACGGACGGTTTGTTAAGATCGAAGCTAAAATAAAAATTCCCCTCGGAGATATGAGTCACCTGAGGGGTATCGGCCACTTCCACATCCAAGCGGAAAAAAGGGGCGTGATTCTCGACATTTCTCACATTAATCCACGCCTCAACCGTTCGGGACATATTTTTATTAATCCAGTCCTTGAGGCCATAGGAAACGATGACAGGCATCCCATCGATCATTTCCAGGGTATATCTTTTCTTGGATAGATTTTGGATTGTCATCCATCGTACCAAACCCGCAGTCGACTCATTGGGTAAAGTAAAATAATTAACTTTCATGGCCAAACCTAAGGATTTATTGATATCCTCCAAGGTAAGATCATGCGAGGTCATGGACAAGGTCTGTAGGGATAAAATAGAACCCTGCGATCCATTCGGTATAGCCTGCTGGAATGGCTCCCAATACCTTGTCTGAGTTGAAGAATGAATCTTTAAAAATGTCCGGAATCCCTGCAATGGAGTTAATCGATAGGCCTTATTAGCCGGTTGAAACTCCATAATAGCCTTGTCCTTACTCTCGATTCCAAAACTAGCAATACACTGACCGCGATTGACATAAAAGACCCACATTGGGATACCCCATAATCCAGCCAGCCCCGGGAAAAAATTACTAAAAGGCTTACTATGATTGTAATTTTCAATAACAAAAGCCCCTTGATCATTCAGTCGATATTTGACTTTGTTATCCATCAAACTTTCTCACCCCTATCACTTGGGAAGCCTTACCCTAGTTACACAGTTAGGCGAAAAGACTTTGTTATTTCCCAAAAAGTTAAGAATTTTTGAAGACTAAATTTTCCACTACAATCTAAAAAGTCTCTAATCGAGCGCAATTCAAACTACGGGACCAGGGCCAACTTCATGACAAATACGGTGAGGCAAAAAGGTTGCCGCAAGCGAAGCTAGAAGGATCAACGGATTCCTGCCTGGCCTAATACGGATTTTTTAGCTCTCGAGAAAAATTATAATAACCAGAAAGTTTAAACCACAATATGATATTCGAATTATCTTTATCCGAAAACCGTACCCGCTTCAACTCATACAGATCTTTATTGAAACGATCATATCCCCTATTTGTTGTACAGGATGCCTTATATCCTGCCTTTCTGACCATGAATTTTATAGTGTCACTGAATCCCCCCAGGGGATAACTAAAATATTCTACCGTGATTCCTAAACCTTCTTCTAAAATACGTTTACTTTCCTTAATTTCTTTTTTCTGTTTACCAAAAGAAAGTTCTGGCAAATAATCATGGTTCCTGCTGTGACTGCCAATAATGATTCCCTGACCAGCCATTTCTTTAAGTTCATTCCAAGTTAGATATCCTTTTTTTTCGAGTCTTTCAGTTAGTACAAAAAGAACTGCCGGAAATTGATATTTTTTTAATATCTTGAAAGCATATTGATAGTTATCCTGATAACCATCATCGAAGCTGATCACCACGGACTTCCGTGGTAATGGCCTTCCCGCCTGGATGGTCTTAACCAGCTCATCCAACCCGATCACTTGATAGTGATGTGTCTTTAAAAACCGCATGTGTTTTTCAAAATTTTCAGGACTGACATGATCCATCTCCGTGGACCGCGAGTAATTCACATGATGATACATCATGATGGGGACAGTATATATTTGCTTAAGCCAAACACTAAAGGCTATCCCCAGCACCAATAATATTCCTAATAAAGGGGCAGCCCATCTTAAAAAACTTTTATTAGAATGCAAATGCGGCATAAAAGAGAATCGCCTAACGGCGAAAACTTTGGACGATTAGTCTTGTCGGGAAGAATTCCCTGCAATCAAATTTGAGCAGGACATCTATAACCGGGAAAGGGAATCTTTAACGATTTGGCTGACTCGTTGATTATTAGCCTTGCCGGCCACTTGAGGGATAATGGCCTTCATAACATTTCCCATATCTTTCATAGATGTCGCATGCGCTTCCTTGATGGTATTTTCAATGATATTTTTAAGCTCCGCATCGGACAGCTCCTGGGGAAGAAAACTTTTCAATATTTCTAACTCAAGTTTCTCTTTTTGAACTAGGTCATTGCGTCCACCTTTATCAAACTGTTCAATAGAATCTAATCGTTGCTTCACCTGTTTGTTAATGACATTGATGACCTCAGCGTCTTCCAGGGTTTTTAACTTTTTGTCAATGAGGACGTTTTTAAATTGGGCCCTTAGAAAACTCAAGGTGGATGCTCTTAGGGAATCTCCTTTTTTCATAGCTTCCTTATATGCGTTAGTAATCTGTTCTTCCAACATATGATCTTCTCCTTTTTAATATCTCACAAAGGCTATTTCTCGTAGCTGAGACAATCTTGGCCCAAATCAATATCATGATTCTAATGAAATAGTATTTATCTTAATTGTTTTCATTCTTGATTTCAATCCTTTTATAACCTCTATACTCGTTTTAGAGACTTGATAATATTCTGCCAAGAATTCAATCAGGGCTTTATTCGCCTTTCCATCCTGAGCCGGGGCCCTTAAGTAAACTCTCACAGACTCTTGAGAATGGATCATTTCATCTCTTTTTGCACCTGGGATAACTTTAACGGAAAGAATAATGGCAGAACCAATCCCATAACATTTTTTCTTAACCAGAGACGACGAAAACGAAAATCAGGCAGAATTTCTTCAACCTTTTCCCAAAATAGCCGCGAATGATTGGGGAACAATAAATGACAGAGCTCATGGACAATGACGTAATCGACAATGGGTAATGGCGATAAAATAATCTGCCAATTAAAATGTAGATTTTTTTTGCGATGGTTACAGCTCCCCCAAATGCTCTTTTGTCTTTTAATTGAGATCCTTCTTGGCTCCACTCCAATTCTTCGGGCATAGGGAAAAACTCTGGTGCCGATAATCTCTTGAGCTTGAGATCGATACCATTGCAGAAGAAAATCTTTTACCGCCCTTTTACGTTGCCCAGGAGCGATAATGGCAGGGATGCGAATGGCCCAATGGGCCCCATTGAATCTAATCTCACCTTTCTTTACATCTTCCTGATAAATTCGCAGCTGATATTTTGTTCCCAGAAATGGGAATTCGCACCCATCCTCATATTGACGGTTCCCATACAGGGCCAGATCCGTTTTAACCTGCTCAGATTTCCGGAAAATCCATTGAGCATTTTTTTGCAAAAAATGATGAATTTCTCCTAATGACGTTCTTAATGGGGCGCGGACAGCCACGTTGCCTAAATCAGTTATCTGAATGACAATAGTCTTACGATCCGTTCTATGGAGAAAAAATGGAATTTTTGGTTCTTTCGTATTCATTGGGCTGACCTTGGGTTCAGGAGTCCGCAGTGCTG
>CAYJUK010000207.1:0-3880 GCA_964373335.1 uncultured Planctomycetales bacterium
ATCCAACAGACCCGGATGCAATTCATAGATCTCCTGCAGTTTCCCCTCGATCTCGGCGACAAACTGCGCCATATACTCCGCCCGCTTGAGCAGTTCCGGCTTATGCTTCTGAATGTATTCATAAATTTCTCCGGGAGACTTAATGCGCGTGGCCTGTTCCAGGAATGTCTGCGGCTCATCGATCAAGACACGCAGGATCTCTTTATCATTCCCGATCAGAAGCAGTTGATCATAATACTTTGCCTGATTGGCCCGGGTTAAGATCGCCTCAGTATCGGCAAACCGCACCTTCAATCTGGCGTCAGGCCGGTCGATGAATTCATAAAGCAGATTCTTTTGATCGTCTTGAGCCCGAGCCATGGCGGCGGATTCTTCATAGAAAATATCCGGATTCTTTTCATGTTTCTTTAGGATCGTGATCTGGGCAAACTCATTGAGTTTCTTCAGGACAAACATTGTGTATTGATCTTTCTTGATGTTGCCTATTGAAGAATCTCTCGGCAGCCAGACTTCGACCGTTCCTTCGTAATTGGAATCTTCCAGGATCTTGAGCGCGGCTAGTTCCGCGGCACGTTCCGCCAACATTTTCCCAGCGCCCAGCTCCTCTAAGATCGCCAGGGCCCTGACCCGCTTCTCGTCATAGCCGTATCCTCGCTTAACAATGTTGGCCGCGCTGATCGCGGAGTGCGCTATCTGTTTGGGCTTGATCTTAAACTCGGGATATTCGCGCTTGATTTCCTGATAAACCTCTCGGATCTCTTCCTTAACGCGATCTCTCAATCCGCCTCGTGTGGACAACCCTTCAAAGCCTTTGGACTCTAATTCTTGAGAAACATCGCGCGCCTCCTGCATCCCTTCTTCGAACGATTCATTAAAGGATTCTTCTGTTGAGGTGACCCCCAGCCCCTCTTCCTCTGGTCGCGGGGCAAGCATGGCCGCGTCGGCTCTGGAAGGAGAAGGTGAATTCCCTCCGATTGAGCGGCCGGCGGCGGAGCGCCCGCTGGCGATGCTGATAATATCCTGATCCGCCGGCCCGTCGCGGCCCAGGGGGACTAAATCTTTTTGGGTAAAACGGTGAAAAGGTGAAGGGGTGAATGGTGCGTCTCTTTCACCTTTTAACCCTTTTACCATTTCACCCTTCTTTTCATCCCAACTCTGATTGACTGTCCCCGCTTGATCCGGCGCCCGGGCCTCGCGGCCTTCGAGCATCTCGGATGTCCTCTGGGCCACCCTCATCTCGCCTTCCTGCGCCAACTTAGCAAACGCCGGCCAATTAGCCAATTCCTTTCGCACAACATCGGAAAGAATGGGACGATCAATATTCAGTCCGTCGGCCTTCACGGGATGGAGCCGCGCCTTGCCGCCCTCCAACTCAACAAAATAAATCTCCCGATTAGCATTCACAAAGATGGTCTCCTGCAGGACCTCCTCCACGACTTCCTTAACCTGTTCCTCTTTCAGAAAATCCCCCGGATTAAAGACAATCGTCGCCACCGACTCTTCTTCAAATCTCTTTTTCGCTTCTTTCAGATAAATCTTCACAATGTAAACCGTCGGCCGGACAATCTTCTTCTCGATGCTGACCTTGATTTTGGCAATGACCTCACCCTCGGCCATTCCCTCTTTGGCTAAGAAGACCGCGTACTCTTGATCCGTCAGCCGGCGGGAAGAAGCGAACATGGAAGACCCGCGGCGGTTATTCTGATTTGCCACCAGCTCCGCTAACCGCTGCCGGCGCCTGTCCGAGGGGCGCCTTCTGTCCTGAGGGGACAGACCCCGGGGAACCGTCACTCGTTCCTTTCCGGTAGAAAGGTGAAGAGGTGGAGGGGTGGATGACTTTTCTCCTTCACCTCTTAACCCTTTCACCTCTTCACCTAATGTCCGAGGAATTGAACCAACGCCGCCCGCGCCCTTTCGGCCAAGCATCGCGCCGTCAGATTGACCTGATGCGCTGCGCAGGACGTTTTGGTCACCTGTAGCTGTTCCTTGTTTCCATCCACTTTGAGGCTGCCAGGTATCTATCGAACTATTCACTTCTTCAGCCGCCAACCTCAACCCCGAATGATGGAAATATTGATCGGTAATCACACCGCCCACTTTTCCTTTGATATCACTGCTACGCTCTTTGATATTTTCCTTAGGAATCCCTAACTTTTCTGCAAAACGGGCAAGCTGGCTGTACATCTCTCCTCGATATTGTTGAGTCGGCACGCCGTCTTCACTGTCAATATACAACGCCGGCTGACCTTGGCTGTCCTTCGCCGCAAAGAAGCGCATATACCCTTTGATATCTCCTCCCTTCTCTCCTATATACAAATATTGTGTTCCCTGATCTAACTCAAATTCAAAAACCGCTGAGGCATTGCGATCCAATGCCGTGCAGCTTCCCGCACAATTCCCGGCAAAACTATCACGTCCCACCTGCCTCGGCCAGAACCAAATCGTATACCCTTTTTCTACCGACTTACTTTCATCAAAACTCTCGATCTCCTTGATGATTCCCTCGATATCCGCTATCGGCTCCGGCACTCGGCCCGCTTGAGTGGCCGCCACCTGCTTGACATATCCTTTTAATTTCCTTAAACTGCCTGTATTCTTCATGATTCTTCCTGGATTATTGACATCCACCCTGGCCCACGCTCCTAAAGAATTTTCCAGCTTCTTGACACCTCCTTTGTCTGGATTATTTTTAAGCCAGGTCTTTAAGCTTGACCATCGGCTCGCAAAATCCCTGACAATTTCCCCTGGCTGTCTTTGCGCTCCTTCCCCTAAAGTCGTTGCTAGTGGTACATATTGGTTCGGATTCAACCACACATCCACTTTTAATCCTGAAGATTCCATTTCCTTTAAGACATTCAAATTATGCCGGCGAATCTTCGTAACCAGATCCCGGCTTTCCTCTCCGTATCTTTCCACAGGATATTTTTCATATTCCTTCGGATTAAGTAACCCCTGCTCGGTCCCTTCAATCGAGGATTTTACGAGCAACCGTATCATATCTTTCTGCTCGGGATTCCATGACCCTTGAGCTGCTGCCAAAAGTCCTAAATACCGCATATCCCATTCTTTCAGGAAGTCACGGTCATGGGTTTGAATTTGCTCAGAACTTATAGGAATATTAAGCCGCTCAGCCAAACGGCCAAACACTTTTTGCCCCAGCCGGTTCATAATCGTTTCGGCTGAGTCGGTGCCTTCATTGAGATCAGACTTGAATTCTTCCCCACTTAAATCTAATGCCTTATAAGCATCCATGTATCCTTTCAAAGAAATCAAATAATCCACCGGATTAAAGTTCGCTCGGCTTGATTCATAGTCTTTCCCTTTGGTCGCATAAAATTCTTTCAAAACATCCACTTCTTCCACTGGCATAAACGCAAACATCTGCAGCACATTTTCAAAAATCGGCAGATACCCCCGTTGGGTTAAATACCGATCCAATAATTGGCTTGCCAGTTTATCCGAAACGGCTGATAAATTCGCCACCCCTGGCATTAAATACACAAATTGGGCCGTATCAATTCTCTCATCCGGCCGCTCAGATTTTTCATTCAAATCATGAACCTTGTCCAAAACTTCTTTACCCAAAGTGTACATCTTGGCTGAATCTTTATCTTCGAAGCTCCTGGTCAAGTTCTCAACCTGACTCACATAAAAAACAGGTAAGGCATTACCTGAAGCTTTTTGCTGCAAGCCTCTCATCACATCTTCATCAACCAGAAATATTCCTTCTTTCATGGCCTTGATTGCAACCTCTTCATAACTAGCCCACCACCCAGCTTGCTCTAATTTTTTTAATACCCCATTAATATCGGGTTTCTCCGTCAGAATCTTCGCATTATAGGCTTCGATCAAAATATTTGCTTTTAAATGTAACTGCTCC
>CAYJUK010000208.1:0-3849 GCA_964373335.1 uncultured Planctomycetales bacterium
TAACTGGAAAACATCGCTCATTCAAGGGGGTAAGGATCACTTGACCGTTCCCTCATGTTGGCAAACAAAATACTTATTTATTTCGTTTTGACATTTCATGTTTTTCTTGATTTTGAGGCTCAAGCCCTAAGAAAGGCATAATATTATTAATCGGTGTTAAATTAATAATCACCGGGGCAAAGCCGTCAACTCCTGAATCAAGAATCGGTTGGATTATGTCTGGGGCGAATTGTATATTAACACCAGCGCCTTGCCGTTCGACTTCAATATCATTTAAATCAATACCGCCGACGTCTTGCTTATCCTCATTAATAGATGACGATGAGAGCATGGCCTTATCATGCTCTTGGACAAATGATCCAAAATATTGTCCCATACGCAACTTCAAAATTTCAGGATTATCAACACCTGCCACTTGTTGCTTCAAAAGATCTCGATAATAAAATCCAGATCTGAACCAATGTCCGCGATCTTGTAGCCCACGAGTTTGTCCTCCCATATTAGGGCCTGTGTACTCAATGCCACTATCATAGAAATCTTCAACAATTTTACGATAGCTGATCGTTTGCTCTTCATAGGTATCTCCGTCACCAATGCCCCTCGTGATCTCAGTTGCTCCAAGAAATTTCTGGAGCAGTGCATCATTCTGCATAACCCTTATAATAGAATTTATATCCTCATCTGAATAATGCCCAATATCCGGCATTCCTAATTCTTTGAAGAGTCGTTCAGCAAAATAAATCCCCTTATCTTCATCATTGTAATCCGTGGGGTATGCCGTCAATAATTGCGTGAAGAATTCATGTTGAAAGAATATAAACACTTGCCCATCGCTGGGTCGCCTTATTCGCAAAGATGTTAAAGATGGAGACATCGCTCCCTTAGGGGCCACTACAATATGAATATTCGTATTTTCTGATTTATCTAAAACACTGGACCAATAATTTTGGAGGTCCTTATTCTTCCTAATAATTGGAAGCAGGATACCAAGACCATTGTTTAGCATAGAAGACAAATCATTCCCAGGCGAAACAGGCTTAAGCACATAATTTCCATCTTGTACAGAAAATATAACGGTCGAATTTGTGTCAAAACTCCAAAGCAATTCGCTGTCTATTTTCTGGACACTCTGAAGCACAAATCTGTCTTCATCGCGTAAGTAACGAAACACTCTGTCTTCTTTTAATTCATGTCTTCCTGGATAAAGGATACTGTCAAGGGAAGAAACGACTAAATTTAAATGAAGAACATCTTTATTGCCCAAAATAGATTTTATAGAATCAAGCACTTCCTCTTCTTTTGATTCATCAACTATTGCTAGAGAACCTTCCTTTTTAGGCGCATCATAAATTTTCTTCCCAATGATTATTAGTTGTTGACGTGCAGAAATATCTCCTTTTAATGCTGACTCGACTAAACCTGAATAAGAATCTCTTGATCCTGGCATTCCATCATGAAAGTATCTTAATACACCCCATTCCTCAAGACCTCTAAACCTAAAATTTTCATTAAATCGGTAATATGCCCCCGCTCTGTTGAAAAAATCTTTCTCTGTGGGACTTTCAACTACATCGGTAGGATCAATTAAAACGACTTTCCCATCCTCCATAACTCCGAAATTCTCAATCTTCCAATCTACCAAAAATAATCCTCTGCGTATAATTTCTCTGTCAATTTCTATCATTGCTTTGATCATTGCCTCAGCTTTTGCATGGTCATGTTTGCGATATTCTGCAAAGATTTTTCTCGCTGGCTGAACTCTTTTTTGAACAATACTAAAGCTCGAAGGCAATGGGTTAGATGAGGAAAAAATTTTCGTGGTCAGAACATAGGGGGCAATTAAATCACCTAATCGTTGTTTGGCCAAGGTATAGCCACGTTTTACTGCCAGAGCATATTCGGGATCAGAAATAAACTTGATAACATAGTCTGTACCTTTGATATCTAAAATTTCCGATTTCCTCGCTCGATATAAACTGCCATTAAGATCAATATTTTTGGGAATAACGATATTTGTTACACTCCAGGAACCATCCTGATTAAGATTAATCTGGACAGCTCCATCTCCTGAAATCCTTTGGGACACTTTACCTTCATTCTTTTCTGCAGACATTGCTTGATCGGCCAACAATTTAATTTGAGACCACAAATCCCCAGATGACAATAGATGATCTAATGAATCGGGCGCAAAATACGCCTTAACAGGCTTATCCTTTCCCTGAAACTCATCATGCACTATTAAAAATCTGACTGGCTTACCTTCGAAAGGAGTTATAGGATCATTCGATTTTTTCTCGTAAGGTTTTGTTTTCGCTTCAGATATTTCTTCTAACGAAATTGGATATATTCCAATAACTTCACCACTACCATCTTTCTTTTCTTTCTGTTCCTCAAATAGTGCCGCCTTAACAGCCGGACGAGCTAGGGTCTTTTTTAAATCCCGGAGTTTATCAATCTTATTCTTTATCTTGGCGTACTCCCGTTCAGTCAAAACCTTTACAAACCAAGACCGTCTCTCTTTATTACTATCTCCATCAACATTGTATCCTTCATACCCGATAAAAATAGGGTTTGAATCCAACTTATCCAATCCAGTTTCTTGAAGTGTCTCTTCCATCACAGCAGAAGCATGACTTTCACCAACGCTTAAATGTCCTCCATACATGGCCAAATGATCATCAAAATTATCTTTATTTCGAAGTTGCAATAAAACTTTTCCTTCAGGTATTATTAAAACAACATTGGCCGTCTCATGAATATAACCGTATGTTTCGGCAATTTTTCGATCAACCCGACCGATAACCATAGCGTCTCTTCCTACACCATTCAAGATATGTACCTCTTCTCCTTTAAATTTTGTCTTCTTTGAATCTAAGTCTGCAATTACTTGATCCGCTTTTCCCCGGGATTTCTTTTCATCTCTTCCGAGCGCTAACTCAATCTGGATGATTTGCACTCGAATTTTCGTATCATCCCTTGCATGTTTTGACTCAGGGTCCTCTTTCAAATTCAACAATATTAACTCATCATCAGACAAATGATGGAGAATTATCGCTTTGTCTTTATCCGAAAGTTGAGTAATAAGACTACGTAAATTCCCTTTAAATTGTCCTGCCCTAATATCATCATGCCCAGGCGTAGTCAACTCCCTTCGCTCATGGTCGATTGCTTCTTTGATTTGATTGCGGTTCCCTTCAGAAATGATATCTTCACGGATAAAAGCTATTCCCTCCACTCCGATTCCATAAATCCGATTGTGAATCGCTACATTATCCCTAATGATGACTCGAACCTCTTCTTTCATACCCATTTTTTTAGGTTTTCCAGCGATCTTTTTCTTCTCATCATTATTCAATCCTCTTGTTTGAAGCACAATATCTCTTGGTTTATTCTGCCCGTCAATAAGAAATTCATTTTCAATAATTCCATCTTTCCTCGGAATACGTATGGCATTGTGTAGAGTTAACTTACCATCCTCAGCAAGTGTGGTGCTCTCGTATTCCCACCGCCCCATCATACCGCCTTCACCCTCTTGAGCCTTCTTCTTACCCTTTACCCTTTTCCCCTTTTTCTGCGGATCTATGCGCATGGCTAATTTATAATTCTCTCCCACGACAGACGATTCCACTGAGCCTTGATTTCTCGTTCGTCCAATGTCAATATCTTCATCCTTGATCCCACCAGAAAAGTATTTTCTTGGAATAACTTTCTGGCTTACAAAAACCAGCTACAAGCTAAAAAATCTGCGTGGCAAACAAGCTCCCAGACGAAAAATTAAACCAGATATTCGATACAATAGCCCCCAAGTGGCTAAGTTTATCAATTACTTAATGCGCCGCGGTAAAAAGA
>CAYJUK010000209.1:0-3839 GCA_964373335.1 uncultured Planctomycetales bacterium
GTAGAGCACTGCCCTTTTAAGGCAGGAGTGCCGCGTTCGAGTCGCGGGTGGGTCATAATAAATAGTGATGAGTGATAAGAAATAAGTGGTAAGTGTTGAGAATAAAGTGTTATTAGATTAAGGTGATCATAACCCTAGTTTTTTTATTTATATTGAAAGTCAATTTTTTTAAATCACTATTTTTTATCTTGACTTCCACTTACCATTTATAGCTTATCGTTTTATACGGGCGGGTGGCGGAGTTGGTAGACGCGTCCCGCCAAAGGCGGGATGAGGAACCACATCGGCTCAATCAGGGTTCAAGATTTGACGCTTCCGTCGAATAAAGGGCGGATGGCGGAATTGGTAGACGCGCATGCCTTAGGAGCATGTGAGGAAACTCATGGAGGTTCAAGTCCTCTTCCGCCCATAAATAATCTAGTTGAGTTTTTCCGATGAAATAGTTAGGCCTAAATCGTTACCAACAGGAATTAAAGCGATAATCAGTTATTTTATTTTAGTGTCTTTTTTTAATTTCATCGTCAATTTCTACGAAGTTTGGAAAGCTGAATATTGGGTTCAGATGATGTCAGTCGAAAAACGGGAAATAGCTCTTCAATTCAGCAAACAGACTGATAGTCCTGCTGAATCGATAGATGATTTTAAAGCTTTGGGAAGGGCATTGGCTCTTCCCCGGGTTTTAGCTCAGTGGCCCGTTTCAACGATTTGCGTTTTGATATTTTCAATTTTGAGTTGGGGGGCTGTTGAATTTAAGCAACTGGGGCAGAATGGGAGTATTAGCACTTGCCGTTTTAGCTATCCTTTATAATTTGTGGTATTTGACAACTTATCTCCCTTATCACCAACTCGCTAATATTTATTATCCGGAAGTGCTTTATCACATTTTTCTTGTAATAGGGTTTGGATTGACTTTAGGTTATCTATTTTCTCCTAAAGTTAAAGACATTTTTAGTGATAGGTCTCGCGGCGGTAATTCAGTTGGCTAGAATGCCACCTTGCCAAGGTGGATGTCATGGGTTCAAATCCCATCCGCCGCTCGTAAAATTTATGCAAAAGTAACATCTTCTATCGGCAGACAAAGACAAGGGGAAGCGGAGGGATATTCGCTCCTATTCCGGATTTCAGAAATGGGATTATTGCTACTGACCTATTTCAATTGATCATGTCAGGAGGCCATATTTTTCTTGACCATCTTGTATTTAAATCCATTAAAGGAGGATAGGGATGAAAATCGGTGATTTTCTTTTTCCCAAAGCTGTGGCAGCTAGTCTGCAAGGTACAACCAAAGAAGAAATCATCGAGGAAATGGTGGGACTATTGGTGAAAGCCGGAGCCATTGAGAAACGTTACAAACAAAACATCATTGAAGTGTTGTTAGCACGAGAAGCTTTAGGTTCGACAGCTATCGGCCAGGGTATTGCAATTCCTCATGGTAAATCTGAACATATCAGAAAATTAACCGCGAGTTTCGGAATCAGTAAAAAGGGAGTCAATTTTGACTCTTTGGATGGAGAGCCTGCCCATATTTTCTTTCTGTTGGTTGCCCCTATAGATTCTGCCGGCCCCCACCTCAAAGCCTTAGCCCGCATTTCAAGAATTCTCAAAGAGAAATATTTGAGAGAAAGCTTGAAGGCTGCCAAAGACGAGCATTCCATTTTACAATTGATTCATCAAGAAGATTTACGAATAACCTAATTGAAGATCATGCCCAATGATTTAATTAAATGGTTATATCCGGGGATCAAGATCAAGCGATGGGTATTCTCAGCCATTTTAGGAGTTATTATCGTTATGGGGGGTGCGATCGCCCTGACCTCCCGATTTGCTTTAATCCGGACTTTGGGATTGGTCATTATCATCTGTGGTCTGATTGTCCTGGTCATCAGTTTCAGCAAGATTATTGTTTCGTTAATAACATTATTTCTTCCTAAGGGAGAAAGAGAATTAATCAACATTCTTTATCAGAAACGATTTCTCGAACGCGGCCCTAAGATTGTGGCTATCGGCGGCGGGCATGGGTTATCTAATCTTTTGTATGGACTTAAAGAGTACAGTTCGAATATTACTGCGATTGTAACGGTAGCGGACAGCGGCGGTTCTTCCGGTCGTTTGCGTGAGGAGTTTAACATAGTTGCCCCGGGAGATATTCGTAACTGTTTGGTGGCCCTGGCAGATGCCCCGGCATTGATGGGTGATCTTTTTCAATTTCGGTTTTCACAAGAATCTCAACTGCAGGGACACAATTTTGGAAATTTGTTTCTTACGGCTATGGTGCAGTTAACGGGTGGAGATTTTAAAAAGGCAGTTGAGGAATCCAGCAAGGTTTTGGCCATACGGGGCAAGGTTGTTCCCTCAACAGTCAGTAATGTTCATTTGGTTGCTGAATATATGGATGGGACTTTCACCGAAGGAGAAGCCCAAATCCCTAAACCTCAAAAGCCGATCAAAAGACTATCTCTGAAACCCCGGCATTGTGAACCAACGGAAGAAGCCTTAGAAGCGATCCAGGAAGCCGATGTCATTGTTTTAGGACCAGGGAGTTTGTACACAAGCGTCATTCCCAATTTGATCATTAATGGGATGACTGAAAAGATTATGCAATCTTCGGCTTTTAAGATTTATGTATGTAATGTGATGACCCAGCAGGGAGAAACTGAGAATTACACCGCGAGTGATCATGTCAAAGCCATCCGGGAACACACAGATAAGAGGATTATGGATGCCTGTATTGTTAACATCGGGGTGGCTCCGTCCGATGCACTGAAGAGATATCGACTGGAAGATTCCTATCCTGTCAAAGCGGATATAGAAAAAATCAAGGACATGGGGTACTTGGTTGCTGGGTTGGACTTGTTGGGAGTCACCGATTATGTGCAGCATGATTCCACAAAATTGATTAAGGCATTGATCCGTTTGATTGAAACTCACCGGGTGATCCGACGTTAAGTATGACTAAAATCGTAAAAGAGGTGATGATTTTAAATAAACAAGGGTTACACGCCCGCCCGGCTGCGAATTTTGTGCAGATTGCCTCCCAATATACCTCTCAAATTACCGTTCAAAAGGGCAAGGAGAGTGTCAATGGAAAGTCGATTATGGGAATCTTGATGTTAGGCATTCACTATAACAGCAAGATTAAAATCGTTGTCCAGGGATCAGATGCCCCACAGGCTATTAAGGAATTAGAAGAATTTCTAATTAAAAGCGATGGGTGAGAAAAAAGAATTCTTATTAAAAGGGATTTCGGCTGCCCCCGGGATTGCTTACGGGTCGGCCTTTATTATGGATAAACAGGAGTTTATCGTCACTCCCCGGGCGATATTAGAGAAGGAAATCCCTATTGAAATTGCTCGGTTTGAAGAGGCCTTGATTAAAACTCGCGAGGAGATTCAAGAGATTCAGAAGAAGATCAATGAACAGATGGGTGTTCAGCATGGCCAAATTTTTGATGCTCATTTGCTCGTCCTGGAAGACAGAACATTGATTGAAGAGGTTGTCAAAAAAATCAGATCGGAACTGCAATCTTCGGAATTCATTTTTTTATAGGTTCTCAATAAGTATATCAAGGCTTTCTCCGCAATCCCCGATGAGTATCTGCGTGATAGAACGGGGGATATTAATGATATCGGCCGAAGAATTCTTAAAAATTTGATGGATGAAAAGAAGCTGCACGAATTCGAGAATTTGAAGGAAAAGTTGATCATTGTCAGTCATGACCTGTCCCCTTCGGATACCGCAAGCATGTATAACAAAAATATTATCGCTTTTGTTACCGATGTGGGAGGAAGAACTTCTCATACTGCGATTATGGCGAAATCGTTAGGGGTTCCGGCCGTAGT
>CAYJUK010000210.1:0-3837 GCA_964373335.1 uncultured Planctomycetales bacterium
AATTCCTAGTCTCCAAGACATTAGAAGTTTCCTCTCCAAAATCGACATTACGAGTACTTACGCAAGAACATACTCAGAGTACCAGGCTGTCCGATTTTACAATAGCCTGAGATTTCTGCATCCCTATCTTAAGAATAAAAAAGTATTAGAACTTGGCAGCCGTCCTTACGTGTTTTCACTCCTTCTTAAAAAATTTTATTCTGACAATAATTACTTTTTCACCGGTTTTGCTAAGCCCAGAAAGAAGAAACATAATTTCCGGTTTCAAAATGGAACCAATGAGATTTTACTCGCAATCAACACAAAATGGTTCGATATGGAGAAAGATTCTTTTCCTTACCAAAGCAAGTTCTTCGACCTGGTTCTTGTGATGGAAACTCTTGAGCATCTGAGAGAAGATCCAATGTTTATGATAAAGGAAGCGAATCGTGTTCTCAAAAAAAGGGGTTTGTTATTTTTAACCACCCCTAATTCGGTTTCTTGGATGCACTTGTTTCAATTGTTCCAGATGCAATCTCCTTCTGAATCGCCGACCTATACTGTGGGGGGAAGAGGTAATTATAAGGAATATACTCCTTTCGAAGTAAAGCAGCTTCTTGAAAGCGGAGGATTTAAAATTAGAAAGCTGACAACCCGGGACAACAACAGTACTGATTTTCCCGAATCTTATGTCTTAAAAGAAGGGATGAACGCGATCATTAAAAAATGGGGTAGAAACGTCAGCGCTAGAAATCTTTATATTTATGCCCTCGCCCAAAAAATGGGCCCCCTCAAGGATCGGTATCCCGAAGGAATATACACACCGCTCAAGGTGAAGGCAATTATTGGCTCAGACTAAAAATCAAAAGACCGTGCTGCCTTGCCAATTCTTCACTTCCAGGTAATGCCGTATCTCCTTTTAATTGCTTCCCCGATGATGCTTCGACAATCACGATGCCATCTTTTATCAGTCTGCGTTAAACCCTTGGGGTTTCTCCGCCAAACGTAATACACCTCTCCTCTTAAGTATTTAAATTGTGTGATCTCAGCTAATTCAAGCCACAAATCCCAGTCATCCACTGAGTACACGTTTTCATCATATCCGCCCACTTTAAGGATAAGAGATTTTCTGATCATGGAACCAGGATGGTTGATGGGATTGTCAATCAGATCCCAAACCTTGCGATAATCTTTCCCTAAAACATAAGGAGCCTTCAAAAGACGGTTATCTTTGCCCGTCTCTAATACCAAGCAGTCCGCATAAACAGCGCCGATATTTGGATGCGTATCTAAAAATTCGCTCAACCTTTTTAAATTTCCGGGAAGCATCATGTCATCTGCATCACAAGGCGTAATATATTTTCCATTCGCCAAATGAATGAGTTTATTTCTTGCGGCACCGACACCTAAATTTTTTTTGTTCGAATAGATTCTTACTTTAGGATGAATCTTATAATTCTTGATGATTTTGAAGCTATCGTCTATGGAACCATCGTCGGCAATTAATAGTTCAAAGGGCCCATAATTCTGATCTAAAACACTCTCGATCGCTTCTTTAATATACCGAGCCGCATTGTAGACTGGCATAGTGACACTCACTTTTATGTTACTTTCTGAAGTCATGAAAACAAACCACCTCTTAGCTTAAAATTTATTGGATAAGTAGTGCAGGTTGGCTCATCCTACTTGGTCATTATTTATTCTATTCTCCGAATATCCAGCAAGGGCGCACAGCTGCTCATAAATGCGCTGAGTTTCGATGGGCACAGGGTAGATGGGTTTGGATCGATTTAAAGAGGGGGCGGGAAAGTCTCGATTGATTTTTGTGCCCACAAATTTTTCAATCCGATCTAGTCCATCTTGGGTTAACACCTGATTGTAATGAATGAAAAGCCAATCACTCTCGTGTCTATGGATTTCAAGAATATGGCGATTTATAAGACACCACACTTCCATCGCGCGTTTGGAATTCATTGAAAAATTCCGAAGCGAAGGCTCATCTTTACAATTTTTTAGAATACTGGTTACTACGATTGCCGGTCCTCTAAAAACACATATAAATACGACATTTTCAAGAAATGGCCGCCACACTGGCAGGGTATAGCTAAACCTTCCATCTTTAAAACAAAAGGGGTTCTTTTGAACCACTCTTTTAATACGTTCCCTAATTTCATCTGAACACGGAATAGTTGTTTCTACAGGAATGCGCGCAAGCCATCTTTGTTCAAGGATGGGACGATCATGAAAAAACCACTTTCCAAGGACGGGAGGCCTGGGTGGGACAACTTGGGCGAGCAAATCTTCATTAATGCTGACGATTCCCCATGATTCAAAATACCCTTTGGGATTACTGATCGTCCCAGGGTACAAATCAGTCCCCATGTAGAAATCTTCCCCAAACAGGGCACCGGCCACCATGCTTGTTCCGCTTCGCCCAGAACCGAGAATGATCACATTTTTTGGACTAACCTGTGCTCTTCTCTAACGTCATCCCCCCACCTTCAATTTTTGCCCATTCTATTAGAAGGCGGGAGAAAATAAAAGAGTTTCTATCATTTCGGCCTGGAGATAAGAAAAAACGTAAATACGTTTATTACCGGGCTCCAAATTATATATAATAACTTCTTATTTATGATAGCCATTGAAGTTCGAGGATTAACCAAGATCTATGAGCCACTTCCCTTTTCCAAAGAGCCGGCAGTCACGGCACTCAAAAATATCAGCTTTCAGGTGGAGCAGGAAACCATTTATACCATTTTGGGTCCCAATGGAGCTGGCAAGACGACCCTGATCCAAATCTTGGCAGGCCTCATTCCCCCGAATACGGGCAAGATCAAAATTGCCGGTGTTCCCATTGAGAATCAAAAGGCAATTTCAAAAACGATCGGACTTTTTACCTCGAGCGGTAAAGGGTTCTGGACATTTCTAACCGGATGGCAAAATCTGGAATATTTTGCTGCTCTACAAGATTTAGTTGGCCGTACCGCCAAAAATAAGATCGCCGAATGGGTTGAGTTGTTTGACATGACCTCATACATTCACCGTGAAATGCACAGCTATTCAAACGGCATGAAACAGCGGCTTCTGATTTCAAGAGCTCTTCTTCATGATCCAGAAATTTTGCTCTTCGACGAACCGATCGCTCATCTGGATCCAATCGCAACCAGAGAATTCCATGATTTGGTAAAAACCGAGCTCGTCCGAAACCTCAAGAAAACCATTATCATTTCAACCCATCAACTTGAAGAGGCGCAGGAAATTTCGGATCCCAGTATTTTTTGATATAAATCTTTTCATGTTCACAAATCAGATAGTGAGCTGGGGGCAACTTGTGAACTTGTCTAAAGATAGAGTGGGGTTCCAGAATATAAAGGAAGGTGAAATACTGATCAATTGCGAAAGGATTGAGTGTTTTATCTATGAACTTATATTTAAGAAGTGCTTTTATCTCCGAAGCAAAAATGAACGTATCGTTATCATAAAAATAGTGAAGCGGCTTGATCCCAAAACGATCTCTCGCTAGAAACAATCTTCTTTTCTTTTGATCCCAAATCGCGAAGGCGAACATTCCGATAAGCTTTTCTAGACATCTTTCTCCCAATTCCTCATAAAGATGGAGGATTACTTCCGTGTCGCTTGCGGTAGAAAAGGTATGACCTTTTGATTTTAATTCTTCTCTTAACTCAATGAAATTATAAATCTCACCGTTTGATACAAGCCAAATCGTTCCATCTTCGTTGCCCATCAGCTGACCACCGGTTTCCAAATCGAGGCATGGTTAATAGCCTGTGGCCTAAGCCCACCTGCTGATCAAAGTAAAAACCTTCGCCGTCTGGTCCGCGGTGCGTGAAGGCACGG
>CAYJUK010000211.1:0-2613 GCA_964373335.1 uncultured Planctomycetales bacterium
TCCGGCTCTCCTCCCTCAACCAGGAGTTGTCCCATTCCTACTTTTAATCGCGGGGAATCGTTCATAGTATTTAGCGGCAGCCGCTCCTAGCGACAATTTTATAACTTTCTCATCGATTGAGAAAATAAATTCCACAAAAAATGAATCCCAGTCCAATCCAGCGAAAAGGCGTTATCTGTTCCCCTAAAAAAAATACGGCGAGCAAAAGTAAAATCAAAAAATTGAGACCCACCTGAACCGGATAGGCCACCGCGATGTCCATGCGGGAAAGCGCGATGATAAATAAAACCGGCGCGATGAAAAATAAGATAACCCCGCTGATCACCCCCGGAGACTTTAACAAAAGAACCATCGCCTGAAAAATTGTTTTTAGGGAAGTCGTCTGAATCGCGCCCATGTGATTCAAATTCCACTTCACGATGAAAACCCCGCCGGCGTTAAAGATCACGCTTAAGATCAGCAATCCCCAGCTTAAGAATAATTCTTTCATGTCTTCTCGATTCGAATCCCGAATTCCGGTTCCGGGGACCCAGTCTGCGAAGTTAAGCCATCCCATTTCATCGGGATGTGTCCCCGTGACTCAAGGATTTTTAACCAGTTTAAGCGGATCGCTTAAGTGGTTCACTTCACTTTTTTGTTCCTCCAGGGTGTATTCAACGATATACCGCGGCCGCTTGCGCGATTCATCAAACGTCCGCCAGAGATATTCACCCAAAATCCCCAGCATCATCATCTGAATCCCGCCGACAACTAAAATAGCCACGATTAATGAGGACCACCCCTGAACTGGTAAACCTTTCAGATAACTCCCAAAGACATAAATCGCATACATAAATCCAAACAGAGCGGTCAAAAACCCTAAGATACTCATGTAGCGGATAGGGATATCGCTAAAGGCCAAAAATGAATCCAGGGTTAAGGTGAGCTTTCTGGCCAGTGTCCACTTGGAACGGCCGGCCGGCCTTGCCTCCTTGACATAAGTTATTGTGGCCTGGGGGAATCCCAGCCACGCCAGCGTCATAAAAACAGAGCTGTGTTTTTCCGTAACCTGACGAAAGGCCTTGAGAACAATCTGATCGGCCAGAAACACATCCGATCCTAAAGGGGGCATCTTGACTGTGGTCAGCCAATTCATCAATCGGTAATACATCCGGGAGAAAAATTTGGTCAGGGCCTTTTCTCCCCGGCGGTCGGTCCGTACCGCCCAAACAATCTTGGCCTTATTTTCCCAGGCCTTCAAGAGCTGTCCGATCATCTCCGGAGGATCCTGAAGATCCGCCGCTAAAACAATCGCGCAATCTCCGGTGCAATAACTGAGCCCGGCAGCTAAGGCCGCATGACTGCCGAAATTTCTGGCCAGGCGGATCACCTTGACTCTGGGATCCCGGGTCTGCCACCGACGCAAGATTTCCGGAGTCTGATCCGTGGAACCATCATCCACAAAAATAAATTGAAAACGATATCCCTGGATGGAGAATAAAGCCGAATCCAAACGTTTGGCCAGCGTTTCGAGATTTTGCTCTTCGTTATAGGTAGGGAAGATGATCGAAATCATAGCGCAGCAAGCCGCAACCCAATTGACAATACACAAATTACAAATCACAAACTAATCACAAAACTAAATGAACAAACTTAAAATTTATTGAACTTACTGTTTCGGTCATTGTTGATTTGGTATTGTCCATGGTTTGTAATTTGTGCATTGGAATTTGGAATTTGTAATTTAAAAACTTTACTCAAAAAACAAAATGTTACCAGTTTATACTATAAGGCCTTGACCTAAACCGGGGAAACAATCTTCGCTTGCCTTTCCAATTGATGAATCACCCGGGCCGGATTTCCCGCCACAACCTGGTGAGGCTTCACATCCTCGATCACATTAGATCCTATGCCCACCAGACTCCCTTCTCCGATGGTGACATGATCTTTGAGACTCGCTCCAGATGCGATATAACAATTATTTTCAATCCGCACCTGACCGGAGACGATCACCTGATTCCCCAGGCAGCAATAATCTCCAATACTACTGTCATGGCTGATGGTGGTCTGAGATAAGATCACGCAATGATTCCCGATCTTGACCCCGCAGCTGACGACCCCAAACGGCATAATGAGGGTATTATACCCGATCTTCGCATCCGGGGACAGCATCACTCCAGGATGGATGATCGTAGCGAACCGATCCGGCTCGATCTTCAATTCCTCGATGATGGCCTTACGCCTTCCGTAATTCTTTGCACTTCCTTGAACAGCAAGGATTTTAGCCTTGGGATATTTCTTGATGATCCCGCATTGACCCAGGACCTTGAATCCGCACTGCTCTTTGCCCCAGGTGGACTCTACATCATCGACGAAGCCGAGGACATCCCAGGTCTTTTTGTTTCGATTGATCTCCAGGACCGTTAGCAAGGCCTCGCGGGCGTTGCCGCCAAATGGGAATATAATCAGCTGCTTAGACATTGTTTAATATTGACTTTTTCTTTACTAAAATCGTTTGCGGTAGTCAATATCTCGACGTTTGTTATCTTGGATTGACCGTCTTTCAAGGAACAAACGTCAATATTGACTTTTTCTTTACTAAAATCGTTTGCGGTAGTCAATATCTCGACGTTT
>CAYJUK010000211.1:2713-3816 GCA_964373335.1 uncultured Planctomycetales bacterium
GTTATCTTGGATTGACCGTCTTTCAAGGAACAAACGTCAATAATTGAATCACGCGCGTGATTTCCGCTTCAGTCATGCTGGCGAATAAAGGCAGGATCAAACCGGTCTCACGCACCTGCTCAGAATCCTTGAGATCAAACACATCCGTTAGAAAGGCCTTTTCTTGATGTGCGTTCATCACCGCCGGACGCGTGGCCACTCCCGAGTCCAGCAGATGCTGCATCAATGCATTACGATTCATCGGCGCCTGATCGGTCAAACGGATGATAAAACTCTGCCAGTTACTGCGGGCATATTCCGGTTCCCTCGGCAGTTGGATCCAATCGATCGGCGCTAAATCCTTTTGATACCGCGCGGCGATCTGCCGGCGCCGGCGCAGGATCTCCGGTAATTTCTTCAATTGCTCAATCCCGATCGCGGCCTGGAGATCTGTCATGCGGTAGTTATACCCCGTCACCGGATATTCTTCCAACATGATCTTTTGAGATTGATGACGCTGATAATCGGAAAGGCTCATCCCCTGGTGGCGCCAGAGACGGAACTGTTCATCATATTTGGGATTACGTGTTGTTAATATCCCTCCCTCACCCGTGGTGATGACCTTGCGCGGATAAAAAGAAAAACACGCGACATCGCTATGCGGCGTGCCGATCTTCTGCCAGGTCTTTCCCTCATCCAAACTGATTTCACTTCCGATCGCGCACGCGGCATCCTCGACAACCGGAAGTTTGAAACGCTGCGCTAAGGGCAGGATATGCCTCAAATCACACGGCATTCCGACCTGATGCACAACCAGGACCGCGGAAAGGCGTCCCACCGGTTGAGATGAGGAATCTAAAGAGAAGTAACGAAGCGAAGACTCACCCCGCTTCAACAAGGCAGCATCTTTAAAAAACAATCGGCCGTTTTGCACCGTGCATTTCTTTTCTACAAATTCCTCCAATCGCCGCGGTGAAATATTGAAAGTCTCCGGATCGATGTCCACAAAAACCGGCTCCGCCCCGCAGAAACGGACGCTGTTGGCGGTCGCGATAAACGAATGGCTGACCGTGATAACCCTATCGCCCGGCTGAACGCCGACGCTCTTCAGGGCCAGATGCAAG
>CAYJUK010000212.1:0-3804 GCA_964373335.1 uncultured Planctomycetales bacterium
GGCATTTGCTTTGCTACGGATGACAATCTTCCCCCCTTAAGTATTATCGAACTGAATATTATCCTTCCTGACAGCCTCAAGCTCCTGCTGTTTGGCAAGACGATCTGGTCTTCCCCCTTAACAAACTCCTCGCTCTATCGCACCGGCCTTCAGATCCTCAATCTGGAATCGGAAGATTTCAAAAAGTTCAAGGTCTTTTACGAGGAACGATTGCTTCAGCCCCCTCAAATACCCTGATCCTGACCATAAAATCCCCGGCCTCTCTCAAACAGCAATGGGAAATTTGATAAATTCATCATATTGATAATTGACCAGATGGATATCCTCGAAGCTCATCTCCAGAGTCTTCTTCGCCGCCAGGCTTAATTGCGGCAACGGTTTTGGCGACCGCTGAAGCTGTTTCTTTAAACCTTCGACATGATTCAGATAGATATGGGCATCCCCCAGGGTATGGACAAAGACCCCGGGAGTCAACTGGCATTCCTGCGCGATCATGCTCAGCAGTAAGGCATAACTGGAGATGTTAAAGGGCACTCCTAAAGCGACATCGGCGGACCGCTGATACAACTGACAATCCAATCGGCCGTTGATGACATAAAACTGAAAAAAGACATGACAGGGCGGCAAGGCCATCTTATCCAGATCGGCCGCGTTCCAGGCGCTGACAATAATTCGACGGGAATTGGGATTTCTTTTGATGGTATCGATCGCGCCTTGGATCTGGTCGACAAATTCCCTCCGATAACCTTGAGCCTCTTCATCCCAGACAAACTTCTCCCACTTCCGCCATTGATATCCATAGACCGGCCCCAACTCGCCCTTCGCGTCAGCCCAGGCATTCCAAATCGGCGTGTATTGTTTTAATCCCTCATTGATATTCGTTGAGCCGCGCAGGAACCACAACAATTCCCTGACCACGGCGTCAAAAAGCACCTTTTTGGTTGTCAAGATAGGAAACCCGTCCCGAAAATCATATCGTGTTTGAGTGCCGAAAACCGATAATGTTCCGGTCCTGGTGCGATCCTCTCTTTTCACTCCATGCTCAAAAATATGTCTAACCAAATCGAGATATTGCTTCATAATTCTTTAATCAATCCCTTTGATCAAATGACCTCTAAATCTCCTGTCATTTACCAGGCGCAATCCTGATCGGGAATCGGAGGGAAATCGGGACAGGGGAATCGGGACAGGGAAATCGGGACACATCCCAAAATAGGATGTGTCCCGATTTCCCCCTGTCCCGATTCCCGATTCCCAACGGTGGAAACTCAATTTTTCGCTTATCTTGACAACCGCCATTCATGAAAATTTTGACTTTCCCACTGGTGGACGGCACCGTCGTTTTCTCCCTGAAGGATATAAACCGCGATCGATTCATCCATCCTTTCTAAGAGTTCTTTTGTTTTCTCGCTTCCGAGAACGGTGAAGGCCGTGGCTAAGACGTCGGCAATCTGGGTATTGGGCGCTATCACGGTACAACTCACCACTTCTTTCAGCGGATAACCGCTGCGAGGATCCATGATATGGGAAAATCTCTGTCCCTGGATTTCATAAAAGCGCGCGTATTTCCCGGAGGTCGTTACGGCCGCGTTGGACAATTGAATATACTCCCTCATCTTCCCTTTCTGAAAAGGATCCTGGATGCCGATCCGCCAGGGTTGTCCCTGGCAATTGACCCCTTGGGCATACATGTCCCCTCCGGCATCAATCAGAAAATGGAATATCCCGTACCGTTGAAAGATCCTGACCGCCTCATCCACGGCATATCCTACTCCAATGCCGCCGAGATCAATCTTCGTTCCCGGATGATTGAGGCGTATTTGATGATTGGGTAAAAATTCGATGCGGTCAGCGCTTAATGACTTTTTCACCTCTTCGATCTCCGCCAGTGTCGGCAGAATATTCTTTTTGACCGCTGTTTTCCACAACGCGATCAAAGGCCAGACGGTGATATCAAATGCCCCTTCAGTCCAATGATAATAATAGACCGCATCCTTCAGCAGTTGATAAGTATCCGCCCGCACCTCAACCGCCTGAGGATAGGCCGTATTGATCTTCGTGACCTCGCTTTTCTCATCAAAGACATTCATCCGCCGGTGAATGTCCTCTAATCTCGGCCACAGCTCTTGAAAAGCCTCCTGAGCGGCCGGTTCCCGAGCTGCAGTTAAACACACATCAATCTTAACCGTCGTTCCAAATAAATCCTTTATTTGCGTGTAAAGATATTTTTCTTCCGGAGAGGTTTTCGGCTGACAACCGATCAGCAGAAGAAAGACGGCTAGGACCCTGTAATAAAAATTTTTGGTGTCATTGCGGAGCCTGCTTTTTAGGCCGAAGCCCCGGCCTGTCTGGTTGATAACAGGCCAGCTTTTTTTCAATCCCACCTCCTTATTCATCTTTGAAATAGGCATTGTCATTCTGTTCCCTGCCAGTCCTATTCTTGATCCTCACCATCTCTCGCATAGCCTGAAGGCAATCCGCAATCCGGTAGACCCTCAGTTCCCCCCAATTCTCCTCGGGTGATGTCCTTAAGAATCGGATCGATTTCTTCAGATTCGCGTTGTGCTCCAAAACGAACCGTTCCAATTCTGCCGGACTGAGATGAGGGAAAACCTTAATCGGCTTGACCCGCAGAAAAATAAACTGCAAATATTCCCTCAAAGGCGGATCAAACCGCTGCCTGGATTGTGTCATCGAGACATAGGCCTGGGGATCCAAAATAAGGAAACGAAAACCACCGTGCTGATAATCATTGAGAAAGATCCGCAGATCATCCGGGACCTCTTTGATCAAATCGGGATTGTTGACATACAACTTATGGACATAGGGCTGGCTGGAAAATATTTTACTCTGAGGGGAGGCCATCGTGAGATATTCCATGGCGGGACGATGATCGGTCTTAAAGGCAGTGACCGAGACCGCGTTTCTGGTTAAAGAAACGACTGTCCCGAGGCCCAAGATGATCAGCCCCGGGCCGAACCGTTCCCGGATCTTCTTCTCCGTAAAACAATGACAAAGGATTCCGGCAGCCGCTACCGCCATCAACGGCAACACCGCGCACAGATATCTGACCCCTTTCTCCAGGGGAAATGAATACACCAGCATAAAGAGGATCACCAGGGCAAAAAAGAAGGCCTCTCTGGTTTTCCGCAGATAAAAATAAATGAGATTGGCAAATAACAGGATCCCAAAAAAGATACTCTCTAGGCGAAAGACATAGTAAGGGTAGGAAAAAATATCCAGGATCGACCGCGTGTGTTCGTGCCGCATTTGGGATTGATGGATCAGCCAGCCCAAGCTGATGGAAAGATTCTTCCCTTCATACAGCCCGCCGATCCCGATAATCAGTGAAAAAAAGATCACGGTATGCCAGATGAATTTACGCGGATCCGGCTTTCTGCGCTCCGCCCAGGAAAGATAACCTTCAAAAAAAAGGATAAAAAAAGGGATCGCGATCAGCCGGTAATTAGAAAAATAAGCGCCGGCCATGGCTACGGCCGACAGGATGGTCTTCCCCCTGAACCGAGGGTCGGCAAGATAGAGATAAAGACCCAGGGTAAAAAGGAACGTTGCCAGGGACTCCTGCATCGCGAGTCTGGAATAAAAGATATGACTCGGCAGGAGTGCCAGGAAAACAACACTTAAACCCCCCGCCCATGCCGATTGAAAGAATCGCTTCCCTAATAGAAAGGTCACCAGCAATGTCAAGACACCGCAGAGGGCGGATAAAAGACGGGGGAAAAACCAATCCCTCGCTCCTCCCCAAAAGACACGGATATCGGATAAAAAAAGAAAAAGCGTCTT
>CAYJUK010000213.1:0-3801 GCA_964373335.1 uncultured Planctomycetales bacterium
GGTAGAGCTGCCCATTCGTTACAAGCGCCGGCAGTATGGGACGACTCAAATCCAAAGATTCCGTCATGGTCTTTTGCTGTTTAAGATGTGTCTAGTGGCCATGCGGAAGATAAAGTTTATTTAAAGAGCTAATGACCTCTTTTCCTAAAATAGCATTATGTTGTGTGAAGACGGTGGTGACAACGGGACTCTGTTTTTATCTGATCAAGATCAGCCTGCCCCTGCCGTTGATTTATGAAAAATCGAAGACGAGTTTCCTCAATGCCCTGCGGCCTTATTCCCTGGATCACCTTGTTGAGATCATTCATGATCCGCGGTTGCTTTCTTCCGAGAAAAATGGCAAAGGGTTCTACATCGATCGCTTAATGGAGTATGCCTATTATTATCAGAAGGTGGCGGAATATATCCCCTCGAGGGCCGATGCCTTCGGACTGGCCGGGTACTGTCATTATCTTTTAGGCGAGACTCAAAAGGCCATCGATCTTTATGAGCAGGCGATCGCCAGTAATCCTAAATTTTTCTGGTTTTATCACAATGTGGGGGTGCTCTATTTTCAAAAAGGGGATTATCAAAGAGCGAATGAATCTATGCTGAAGGCCTTAAAGGCGGATCCCTCAGCAGCCTTTATTTATATCTACACCTCGCAAAATATTTATGTACCCTTGCTGGCCCGCTTATCACAACAATCCCCGGATTTTTTGAAAGACCAGTTAAAGGCCGGATACCGCGTCAGTCAAGCGGTCTGGACCATGAGTGAACTTAAACTGAAAAAAGAAACGGATCTCATCAAGAATCTGTCCTGGGCTGAGCTGGATCAGATCAAGGTGCAGAATTTTTAATCCGGTCAACGTGAATCAGAATTCCCCATTATTAAGTACAAAGATCGTACCGTTAGGACTCTTTCTGATCTTATTCATTTTAGGACTAGAATTGTCTTACCGTAAACCCCTTTGGAATGACGAACTTTATACCCAGTATTACAGTGTCGATCGTAAGTCGGCGGGTCTCATGATCAGCGGTGGTTTAGGGGAGGGCAACAATTGCCCTTTGTTTTATCTTATTCAAAAAGGAACCGCCACTTTATTCCATTTTCGATTATCGGAAAAGAAGTGGTCTGACACGATTCAGATGCTTGACCGCGCCGCCCAGATTATCATTCGCCTTCCTTCTAATCTTTATATGTCACTTGCCGTGACCGCCATCTTTTATTATTTTCTGCGGTATTATTCTCTGCCGGCGGGGATTTTTTCTTTGCTGGTGTCCTTTTCCTCGTTTATGGTTTGGTATTATTGGGTGGAGGCGAGGCCGTATGCCTTATGGTTTTTCTTAACCACGATCCAATGTCTTATTTTTTTAAGGATGACGCGGCCGGACGATGAAGCGGTGCGGTCAAATTCAGGGTTATGGAAATGGCTGGTGGGGGTTCATCTGTTAATGAGCCTGACCGTTCATCTGGCCCTGGCCCAGATTGTTATGATCAGTGTCATCTTGTGGTTATTTAAAGAGAGAAGTTGGAAACCGTATCTCTTCTTGACCGTAGTCCCGGCCGGGATCTCTTTGTATTATTATTGGACCTCCCCTAAATTCAAGTTTTGGTTTATGACCCATCCCCTGAACCTGCTCTACGCCTGTGTCCCTAAGGAGCAAATCGTGTTTTTCTTATTGTATTTCATTTTTTTAGCCTTTTCATTCACCCGAACTGTTTACCCCGTAAAGAAAGTCGCCGACATTGTTGGCGGTCTTTGCAGAGTTTTCGATGGCGGTCTAATATCACCATCGAAAACACCACTTTACGGGGTTTATGGGCAGCCTCAGGGGAATGAGAAAAAATCTTTCCAAGTCATGATCAAACAAGATCAAGTGCCGTTCTGGCTTTTAACGGTTTCCCAGTTTTTGATCGCCCTGACTCTTCTGCTGCTTTTTAAGATCATTGATACGGGCGGCCCGGAGGGTTTTGTGATCACCAACCGTTATTTTATTTTCCTGGCCCCCGTTTCCATAATCGCGACCATGTTGTTCGCGATCCATTTGATGAGGGCGTTTCAGAATCGTCCCTGGTGGAAATGGAATGTCCTGCTCGTGATGACCGGATTTTTGTTGATACGGATCGTTAAAACCTATATTAACCTATTTGCCTCAACGATGTATTGGAAGTGGCCGGTCTAACGGCTTTCTGACTATGGGGAAGAACCTCAAATTCCTACTTGTCTCTCTATGGGTGATGTTGTTACTTTATTTTGGGTTTCAATTGCTGTCTTATCATCTCACCGTCATTACCTATCCCTATCCCTTAGAATATCGAGAGGGAGGGATTGTCGCCCCGACGCGTTTGATCCTTCAGGGGGGCAGTCCTTATGACCTCCAACATCAGCCGGAGTATACGTACATTTATGGGTATCTTTATCATTATTTGTTATTGCCGTGGGTGAAGATCTTTGGCCCTGGTTTATTGGTGCATCGTTGGTTTTCAGCGGTCTGGATTGGGCTGTCCTGCTTGTTTGTTTTTGGGATCCTCAAGCGCCAGCGGGTTCCTCTGCTGGCGGCCGTCAGTGCCGCTGTCATCTTCTATCTTTTCTTAATCTTTCCCCAGACTACGACCCCGCTGGCCGGCCCTCATTCTCTCGGCCTGATCTTCTTTTTGGGATCCATTTACGGTCCGGCCATTGCTCATTATTCGGCTAAAAGTCTTCTGGTGAGTGTCCTCCTGGGACTGATCGGTTTTTACACTAAGCCGTATTTTATTTTAGGGATTCCGTATCTGACTGCTTATCTTTTCCTGTTTGTATCTAAGAAGAAAGGGGTGATGTATGGGTTGTTATCGTTTGTCTTGTTAGTGGGCAGTGCCTTTTTCGTTGACCGCTGGCAGGAGTTTTATTTTAATGATACGATTATCGCCAACCAGAATATGGCGGGACATGATTATGTCTTTATGCTGAATCAATTCAAGGAGTTCTTCCGGCTTCATCAACCGATCATTGGCATTCTTCTTTTGAGTGGGGTCTTTATCGTCATACGTGGATTGGTCAATCTTAAGAAGGGCGGACATCCTGGGAAGGCCGTTCAAGCCAAGCCGAATCTGTTGAAATGGAATGAGCCGTTCTGTCCCCTCAAATTTGATTTGAGTTTATTTTGTTTTCTTTGTTCGATGGTCTTGGTTTATTTAAAATTGGGCCGTCATCCCGGGGCCTGGCTGTTCTACTTATTTCACCTGATTTCCCCTTTTTTAACCCTTTTTGTCTTTCTGCAGACTCCGAGATTAAAAGAGGGGTATTTCTTAATCATCCCTTTTATTTTCTGGCAATTCAGTAGTTTAATCCCCCATTTCCCCAGGAATTGGCAGGAGGGGATAGACGATTGGGAGAGGGTCGATCAGCTCATTGCCCGGTATCAGGATATCCTGAATACTCCGCCAATCGTTCCCTTATTGGTGCGGCATAATAAAAAGATCTATGACTCTGGGTTTACCCATGCCTTTTATTCCGCCGTTGACCGCGCCTCGCCGCTTAAAAAGATTCTGGGGGAAAGGTCGAAGAGTATTCTAAGGAGGAACGCGGAGTATCATCGTGATATTATGGCCGCGATTAAGGAAAAGAAATTTGATCTCATTATCATAACCAAAGAATGGCCAGAGGCCTTTTCCACCGAGGGGATCACGGAAAGTTATAAGCCTTTAGGAACGGTTACCGCGGTGATGCCGCATTATCGGCAGCGCTGGACTTTGGGCGTTTGGGTCCCTCAATAAAGAAAATCATTGCTGTCCCAATTGGATTGACAGCAGGATTTTGCTTTGGCCGCTGAGCG
>CAYJUK010000214.1:0-3778 GCA_964373335.1 uncultured Planctomycetales bacterium
TCCCGCGATCCCGATCAAAATAATCATGATCAACAAAAACCGTGCACTTAAATAAATTTGCATTTTTAATCTCTCCCGTTTTTGATCTTTCCTTTAGTTAGCTAAAATTTAATCGATAGGATCGCAATGACTTATGATACATCAACAAACTGCTTTTATGTATCAATCCTGCTTTCGAGGGAATGACAATACTAGGTAAAACAGTATTTGGGACAGCAAATGATTACTTAATTATTCTCTAACAAGGTAATACCCGCACAAACTCCGCCACGATGTGAAATTCATCTTCACGGACATTCTCTAAAACGATATCATCACAGTCTTTGTTGTCCGGCGAAAGAGTAATTTTTCTATGAATCCACGTGCCGTCAGGAAAATGCTCTTTTTCGCTATGATATCGTTTAATCGTAAAACTTCTCTGTGTTTCCGGATCAGAAATCCTTCGTGATTCAACCAGGACAATCTTTCCATTTCGTGAGCCACCTTGGTCAGGCCGAAACAAACACCAGCTGCCATCTTTGATTGTTGGCTCCATTGATTTACCAACGACTTGAGCGATGAACATGTCCTTGTTTAATTTAAAGACACCGCCTAATGGCTTCCAGCCGATTGTCTCCGGCGTTCGTTGTTCAACAAATGAAGTTGCCACTGCTTGCAGAGAATAGATAGGTGCGTGCGTGACGTTCCTCTGAGCAGGGGTTACTGCTTCGTCCGAAATCACATCGCTAAAAAAAGGATCAGACTTTTCTATATCAACAATTGAAGGTTTATTCTCATTTATTACTTTAAATAAATCCGTTGGGTTTTCTATGACGGCAAAAGCCCACTCTCCAAAATTTCCGTCAGCATTAACAGCCATCACCCATTCTTTAGCGGCTACCCACTTAGCTTTGTCCTGCTCCGTTTTCTGTCCCTTAACTTCTAAAATCAAATGCCGATTTCCATCAAATTTTAAAATAAAGTCTGGATAATATGTATGTTGCTGGCCTTGCCACATATAAAAAATCTCAAAACCTAAATGGTCATTTTTAACCCACGCAATTAATCCCGGGATACGATCTCGCTCAAACTCTAAACCAACCTTTTCCCATCCACTGTCAATTACGAGATGACTAATTTGACTTTTCATAATAGGTTGTGCTTGCTTGCTGGTATACCACGTCATGGCCGTTGCGGTGCTTCTTTTAGGCCGAACGCTATCTAAAACTATTTTCGGTGATTCTTGGCTCGAACTGCGAATGAAATCAGCAATATGGTTAATAATCTTTTGTAAATTTAACGCAATTAAGATTCTCTTATATTTCTCACTGTCCTCCAATATTGGCACTTTTAATTCTAACCTATCTGACTCAATGAATTGATCAATAATTTGAATCAATTGGCTGATTTGACTGCCCGCATCGCCTTGCCATTCGTCTTTATATTTTTCGCGTAGACTAGCCGCAGCCTTAAGCTTCAATGTTTGGAATCTATCTGTATCAGCCAATTTATCTAAATTTAGCTGTGTCATCTGATCATATTTAGGTTTACCATCGATCGTGGGGGCAACTTCAACTATTGTGGGGGCATCATTTGAAGATAAAGCCAACATTTCTAATTTCAGCCAATCCAAATCAAGAAAATAATTTAATTTGTGATCAATCCTTAAGACATGCGGCCAATCAATCCTTAAATGGTCTCGTTCAGCAATCGGCCCAACTTTTATTTTAGGAATTTCCGGCTTAGGAGGACCTGACTGTTGTTCCACCGGAAGGAAAGTAAATGGCACACCAAAAACCGTTACGTATTCTGGATCAAATTTATCGTCTTTGTTTAATTCATAAGAAATTCTACGCAACCCCCGTCCGACCACCTGCTCACACAAAAGTTGACTCGTAAAAGCGCGCAATCCCAAAATATGCGTCACTGTCTGAGCGTCCCATCCTTCAGAAAGCATGTTGACGCCAACCACGCACTGAATAAATTCACCCGGCTTACCTTTTTTCCCTACAGTATTAAATTTAGCCCTTTGGTCTTTGACCAAATCTTTCCCTGTTTTATCAAGATTCAATCGTTCTTCCTCATCGGATTCAATTTTATCTAAAGCGGCTTGATCAATACGAATAAATCCTTTTTTCTCCCACAATTCATCAACAGAAAAATATCCATTTGTAAGGGAATATTCTAACCTTGCAGCTGTTTCCGCTCGATTAGTAATCATAATCATTACCGGAGGAGTTTCTCGATTTTGTTTAATCCAATCTTGCTTCTCTTTAGACCAATCGCCCCCCAATATATTAACAGCCCTGGTCACTAGATCAGGCAACCCATCGCTGGGTTCGGCCCGTCGATTTAAATCGTCTTTTACTTCGGGATAAATATGGAAAAATCTGGAGATTATTTCAGGGCCATTATTAGCATCATCACGTACGGCAATTTTAGGAGTCTTCACTAACCCGCTTTCAATCGCGTCATTCAACCCAAAATCACTGACGATCCACGGGAATAAATATTCTCCTTGATTTGATTTTCCTGTCGGTTTAAATGGAGTGGCTGTTAAGTCAAATGCTTTTAAGACACCTCGAGCCCTATGAATTCTATCAATCCCGCTTACCCAAATTGTGGCCTTTTCTTCCTCTTCTTTATCTTCTTCCTCATCTTCATTCGCTGACGGCCGATGACAATGATGCGCTTCATCATTGATGACTAAAACATTCTGAGCGCCACCTAAATCCGGCAAGACCCTCCGCACAAAGGCTTCATCGCTTTCAGGCCCCTTCTTTTGAACCTTGGGACCGTAATTTTCATTGTGAGGAGCTAAGGAATGCCAATTTTCTACAATAATCTTTGCCTCTTGGAGTTCTTGCCACATCGAAGAATCAACCAAAACAAAACTTTGATAAAAATTTTCCTCATTACTTGGCAAAAGGACTTGAAGGCGATCACGCACAGTTAAGCCGGGAGCGACAATTAAAATATTTTTTGAGAATCGGGGATCTTTCGAATTGGCTATTTTGTTAAGAGCCTGCCACGCAATCAGCATCCCCATGACAACCGTTTTTCCGGTTCCAGTTGCTAATTTCAAACACTGCCGTTCCCACTCACCCGCGTCTTTCGAAATATTCAATCCTTGCTTCTCTGCCGGCGAAGCCTCGGTCAACCATATTGCTGTTTCGATAGCTTCCAGCTGACACCAAAAAAACGGCAGCTGACGATGTTCTTTTTCCCCCTCCCACCAGAATTGAAGCAGTTTTCTTGTAATCCCGGTAACATTCGGATAATTATTTTCCCGTCAGGCTTTAACTCTAGGACGAATTTGATTAACGAGAGGGATTTCGACAAATTCACCGGGGTCATCATAATTTCGGCTCGTCCTTGCGGAAGCACGCCAATAACCAGATTTTCTGCGTCCCGGCTTACGCTCAAACGATTGACTTTCTCGAATATAAAGCCAGTGCGCCTTCGGTTCTTCGTAAGGATTATTGATGATTAATTGATCTATAACTTTTTGGCTCATAAAAAATTTATTGATAATTTGCTATCAATGGTTAATCTATTAACTATTTGATATATAATGGTTTATAAATTATTTATTGCTAATTTATTGCTAATTTATTGCTAATTATTACTAATTCAAAACAAGAACCCATTTGGGTTTTTTCTTTGACCCCTCATTCTGGATAATTTTTTCTTTCTTAGACATCTCGTAAATTAAATTATGAATCCTAGACACATTCTGTTTATCCGTAAACACATCTGACAATTTGCTTATAAACAAATCATCGATCTCTTTTCTAGT
>CAYJUK010000215.1:0-2343 GCA_964373335.1 uncultured Planctomycetales bacterium
GGGTGAGCCGGCTTATTGCGGCTATCGTTGAGATTCATCATGACCCATCGGGAATCGTTTGGCCTTCGGAGGTGGCTCCTTTTGACGTGGAGATCTTGATTGTCCAGCCCGCGGATGCCGTCTTAAAACAATTGACCCAGCAGTTTTATGATTCCTTTCAACAATCGGGGCTGGAGGTCTTGGTCGATGACCGGGAGGAAAGCGTGGGCCGGCGATTTAATGATGCAGATCTGATCGGGATCCCCTGGCGGATCACCTTAGGGAAAAAGGTCCTTCAAGAGGGGGTCGTAGAGATTAAAAATCGTATAACCGGTCAAGTTTTTGAAATTAATAAGGATGACGTTGTGGGACGGTTTATGGCTTTGCAAAAGAGTGCTTAGTTTTTTATGGTTTTATGCTTGAAGAATTGAGAGAGAAGATTCAGAACCTCACTAAGCCTGTTTTCCAACAGAGTCAGGTGGAGGTTTTTGAGTTCAATCTCAGGCAGTCATCCGGAACGATCATCGTTGAGTATCTTGTTGACAAATCTTATGGAGGGATAGATCTTCAGGAATGTTCGGCGCTTAATAAAAGAATTATTCAAATTTTTGAGGAGGAAAAGGTTTTCACGCAAGATTATTTATTAGAAGTGTCTTCTCCGGGTGTGGATCGACCGATTTTAACTGGGAAAGATTTTAGGCGTGTTTTGAAGCGAGCCGTAACGATCTTTCTGAGTGATCCCATCGAAAATCAATATGAATTCAGGGGTATTGTTCAAGCAGTCAGTGAAGAGGATGTGCTGATGAGTTCTGATTTTAAAGAATGGAAGATACCCTTAAGGCTGGTCAAAAAAGCAAAACAAATCTAATAGGAAGGGATGTATTATGGAAAGCGAGTTGTTAACAATTCTAGAACAAATTGAGCGGGATAAAGGTATTGATAAGGAAATCTTAATTGCTGCTGTTGAGGCAGCAGTGTCCTCAGCGGCCAAAAAGGTTTGGACCGTTGATAAGAATGAAGAGATCAAGGTCGTTCTCAATCGTAAAACGGGTAAATTAACCGCCTATGCGGGCAAACAGGAGATCCGATCTGAAGAATTCGGCCGGATTGCTGCTCAGACGGCCAAGCAGGTTGTTATTCAAAAGATTCGAGAGGCAGAGAAGGATGTGATTTATCATGAATATCATGCCAGGATCGGCCAAATTATTGGGGGAACCGTTTATCGTTTTGAAAAAGGTAATATTGTCATTGATATTGGGAAGGCCGAGGGTTTTATCCCCCGGAGTGAACAATCCAGTAAGGAAGAATTTCGCCAAGGAGACCGTATCCGGGCTTATATCCTGGATGTGAAAAGAGAAACCAAAGGTCCTCAAATCATTTTATCCCGTGCCAATCCCAATTTTGTCAAAAGACTTTTTGAATTAGAAGTCCCGGAGATTTATGAAGGGATTGTGGAGATAAAGACAATCGCCAGAGATCCGGGAGAAAGAACCAAGATCGCTGTTTATTCTAAGGATGAAAAAGTTGATTGTGTGGGTGCCTGTGTAGGAATGCGGGGATCGAGAGTTAAAAATATCGTTTCGGAACTGCAGGGAGAAAAGATTGACATTGTTCGTTTTTCTACGGATATGCGGGAGTATATTCAGGCGGCCTTGTCTCCAGCGGAGATCTCACAGATTCAGTTAAATCTGGAAGGGAAAAAAGCCAATATTATTGTGGCTGAGGATCAACTATCGCTTGCCATTGGAAAATACGGCCAAAATGTCCGCTTGGCAAGTCAATTGGTGGGGTGGGAACTCAATATTTTTACCGCGGATCAATGGGAGACAAAGAAGAAAGATCTGGAGGAAGCATCTTCTAAAAAGAAAAGTGATAGCAAAGATTCCATTGCAAAGAAAACTGAAGGCGGAGAGTCCCCCTTGGCGGGATTAACCAGTATGAGTGAAAAGATCCGCACTGCCCTGATCGATAACGGCTTTGTTACCATTCAAAAAGTTGCTGAGGCTTCTGTTGATCAATTGACACAAATCAAGGGATTAGGTAAAATCAAGTCAGAAAAATTAATCAAAGAAGCCAAAAAGATATTTTCAGAGGGGAAGTAATCATTTATGCGCGTCTCAGATCTAGCAAAAGAATATAATACGACGAGTAATGAAATCCTGGTTAAACTCCGGACATTACGGTTCAAGGCTAAGGATAGTGAACAGGAATTAAATTCTGCCGTTGAAGCCAGTTTAAAGAGTGAATTGGCGAAAGATTCAACCTTTGGGGAAAAACCTAAGGAAGGCCCTCTGGCCACCCCTAAGCCTCCGATTGTATCATCGGAAGAAATTCAAAAACCTTGTTTAGTTCAACCGCCTGCGT
>CAYJUK010000215.1:2353-3760 GCA_964373335.1 uncultured Planctomycetales bacterium
ATCGAGAGGCCGGTAAAATCAAGGCCAAAGAAAAAGAGACCCTCAAGACCAAGTTGAGTGATGAGCCTTTTATTTCCGTTAAGCCCCTCCCTAAAAAACGCCGCAAGCCCCTTACCGGAAAAGAGCAGTCCAGATCAGGGGTGGTGTTATCCCAGTCTAAATTTGAACAGGAAATTGCAGTGGAATCCGATTCATTAAGAATGACTACGGCTGTCCTTTCCACCCCTTCTCAAGTAGTCCCTTCCCTAGAAGCTGTTAGGGCTTCGTCGACTTTAACTGAGATTGAAGATAAGGATCTTAAGGTCTTAGAGCTTAAGTGTCCCATTGCCGTTAAAGACTTTGCTGTTAGAATTCAACAAAAACCAAGTATTGTTTTAAAAAAGCTAATGCAGATGGGGGTGATGACTCATATCAACCAAAATCTGGACAGCGATCTGGTTAAAAAATTGGCTTTAGCCTTCAACTATAAGTTGGTTGACCTCAAATCTCAGGAAGATCAGATCATAGAAGACCACAAAGTAGAAGAAGACAATCCGGATTTATTAAAACCACGGGCTCCGGTAGTGACTTTGATGGGACACGTTGATCACGGCAAGACTTCGCTCTTAGATCGCATCCGCAAAAGTCGGGTGGCCGACTCTGAGCATGGAGGGATTACCCAGCATATTGGGGCTTATAGTGTGCAGCTTCCTAAAGGAAGGATTGCCTTTTTAGATACACCGGGTCATGAGGCCTTTACAGCGATGCGGGCCCGCGGAGCGCATATTACGGATCTTGTTGTTTTGGTCGTAGCCGCAGATGAAGGCGTGATGCCTCAAACTGACGAAGCGATTGACCATGCTCGAGCTGCCGGGGTCCCGATTATTGTGGCATTAAATAAAATAGATCGAAAGACGGCAGATATTGATCGGGTTAAAAAAGAACTCATGGAAAGAGATTTAACTCCTGAGGATTGGGGAGGGAAGACAATAGTCGTTGGGGTATCGGCGTTATCCGGCGAAGGCGTTGATCAACTATTGGAGATGATTTTATTAGAGGCGGAACTGCTGGAATTAAAGGCTAATCATGAAAAAAATGGCTCCGGGATCGTTGTGGAGGCCCATCTGAGTCGTGGTAAAGGACCGGTCGTGTCCTTGATTGTTCAAAGCGGCTCTCTTCAAGAAGGTGAGATTATCGTGGCAGGGTCTTATTATGGCCGAGTTAAAGCGATGTTTGATGATTTGGGCCGGGAGGTTAAAAAGGCCGGCCCCTCTATGCCGATTGAGGTTTTAGGGCTCAATGGAGTTCCGGAAGCCGGGGAAAAATTTTATGTTATTGAGGAGGAGAAGATGGCCAAGGAAATTTGTTCTGTCCGCCAAGAACTGATCAAGTCCCACAGGCTTCGCGCCCCGGCCAAGCTTTCTCTGG
>CAYJUK010000216.1:0-3420 GCA_964373335.1 uncultured Planctomycetales bacterium
TCCTTCGCTTATGATGCGCACAAATCCGAAAGACTTAAAACCACTTAAAACCCCTTAAATTGAAAATACCTTCAAACCTGTTATAATACTGCCCATGGGTTTGCTTTCTCTAACAATCACTGGTTATAATAATTTTAACCATAGGATAAATGGGGGGGGTAAAAAATTGGAATGATGATTTCTCGAGCAATTTACCTCAACCTTATTCCTGCCATTCTACTTACATTTTTTTGGGTCGTGGTTCCCTTAAGCGAAGCTCAGGAAGATGACAATGAACTCTTTTTAATCGCCCAGAAGGCTTTTGAGGATGGATTTTACGATGTGGCCATTCGTTATATCAACCAGTTTCTCGAGCAGTTTCCACAAAGTGAAAAGAGAATCCAAGTTCAACTCCTACTCGGTCAGAGTTATTTCTTCAAGAGTCAGTATTTAAAAGCCTTTGAAATCTTCCAAGAACTCAAGAAATATTCCGAATTCAAGGACGCTACTTTATTCTGGTTAGGGGAAACCTATTTCAAAGGATCGGACTATAAACAGTCGGAAGTTCATTACCAACAACTGATCGAACTTTACCCTGACTCCGTTTATCGGCCCCAGGCCTATTATTCTTTGGCTTGGGCGTATTTTGAAGAAGACAACTTTGAACTCTCCCAAAAAACCTTTCTTAAATTCATCCAGCTTTTTCCAGCTCACCAATTGAGCGAAGACTCCGCCTTTAAACTAGGAGAATGTGCCTTTCAGCAGAAACATTATGAACCGGCCATCTCCTATTTTCGTGATTACGTTCTCAAATATCCCCAATCATCGCGCCATTCCGAGGCTTACTTCTATATTGCCGAGTCCTATTACTATTGGGAGAATTTTGCCGAAGCGATCATTTATTATTCTAAAACAGCGGAGATTTCCCAAGATAAAAATCTCACTGCTCTAAGCAAGATTAGTCTAGGTTGGAGTCATTTAAAACTTGCCGATTATGATACGGCTCAGAAAGCCTTTCATGAAGCTCTAGAGATCGCTAAAGAAATAGGAATTGCTACGGATGATATCTCCTTAGGCCAAGCGACTTTATTCTTGGAGAAAAAAGATTACCCGCAAGCTCTGGAGGCTTACAAACAAATCATCAAGAAATTTCCACAAAGCCCACGTGTCCCTGAGGCCAAATTGGGGATTGCTAATATATATTATATAAAGAAAGATTATCCCAAAGCGATTGCAGAGTACCAATCTTTCATCAATGAATCTTCGTCTTCGGGTAAACTCTCACGGCGGTCCGAAGTGATGGAAAAGGCCTATTACGGATTGGCCTGGACATATCTGAAATCCGGTCAAATCGATCTGTCGATTCAAACCTTTGAACAAATCATGCATCAGACAGAGAGTAAAATCGTTAAGGTCAGTGCCCTGACTCAGATCGGAGAGGCCTATCACGATCAAGGACAATTTGAAAAGTCACTGGAGATTTACGATAAGATTCTCCGAGAATTTCCAGACAGCCTTTATTCAGATTATATCCAGTACCGCCAAGGAATCACATTATTGAAAATGGAAAAATTGGATGCCGCCGCCTTGTCTTTTCAGAGTCTTCAAACCAACTTCCCCAACAGTGGATACCTGCAAGATGTCCCCTATTATTTGGCAGTGGCGCATTTTAAAAAAGGGGATTGGACATCCGCCAAGAAATATATCCTCGACTTTCTTACCCATACCAACCCTGACAATGAGTTTACTTCTGAGTCTTATTACATCCTTGCTTTATCCTATTTTAATAAAACTGAATTTCAGGAGGCATTAAGAGAATTCCAGAAAATCGCAAAACTGTTTCCCCAAGACGACAATATTCTTAAAAATGCCGAGTTAGGGACCGCCAAATCCCTATATCATCTGAAGCAAACCAAAGAGGCCATCAAAAAATTTGAAGAGATTATCAGTCGTTTCCCAAAATCCGATGTCGCTCAAGATGCATTACTTTGGCTGGGGAATCATTTTCTGGAAACCTCTGTCTATAACCAAGCGGTCAATTATTATCAAATATTTCTACAAGACTTTCCCGGAAGCACCAAAACCAATATGGTGCAATTTGAACTTGGTCAGGCCTACGAGATTCAAGGTCTCCTGGATAAAGCTATTTATCATTACCGACAGATTGGGGAATCCTCGGACAAAGAACTTTATGCCAAGGCCCGGCTTGCTATTGCCGATATTTTCGCCAAGGAGATGGATGCCCCCGCGGCTATTGCGACCTATCAAAATATCATCAATACTTCTCCAGAATTTATCCGTGATGCTTACATCAAGATCGCGGAAATCTATGAAAAAATCCAGGATTATCCTCAGGCTGTTGAGGCCTATCAACAGGCGCTTAAATCTGATCGGAGCTCGAGTGAAATTAAAAATGTTGAATTGCAATTTTATATTGCCGATATGTATGAAATTTTAAGGGATTATAACCGCGCCGTTGAAGAATATCTCAAAATCCCTTATCTCTACACCGAAGAACACGCCTGGATAGTCAAGGCCTTTTTAAGGATCGCCCGGATCTTTGAAGATCAAGAAATGTGGGAGGAGGCTAAAAGCATCTATCAAAAAATCATTGATTACAAAACCGATGAATTGATCTTTGCTCAGGAGCGGATTGATTGGATCAATTCAAATACCGTGTTACCTAAACTTTAAAACCTATTCATTTTAAATCTTAGAATTTCAGTCAGCGATTCATAACCGCACTGGATGATAGCGAGGGAACCCTGGAATTGTAAATCAATTCCAGGGATGAAGCGTCAACTGCTTTTCTAAGGTTAAAGATGAAATTATCAGAAAGTGAGGGAGGAGGGCTATGGGAATTTGGGAAATGAGTCTTCGTCAATTAATTTTGGCCGGTGGTCCGATCATGTTTCCCATCATTTTATGTTCCATTATCGGCCTCGCAATCGTTATTGAAAAGTTAATCCATTTCGCCTCTATCAACACAGATACCCGCAAGCTTAAAAATGAGATCTTTGATCTGGTACGAAAGAATAAAGTCAAAGAAGCAATTCACTACTGCGACCAGCAGCGATCTCCGATAGCGAAAATTCTTAAATCCGGCTTGATCAAATTCGGGTGTTCCAAAGATGAGATCAAAGAATCAATGGAAGATTCTAGTCTCTATGAAATCCCTAAATTAGAAAAACGATTAACGGCCCTGGCAACGATTGCTCATATCTCACCGCTGTTAGGATTGTTGGGAACTGTCACCGGTATGACCTCAAGTTTCCATACCATTCAAGTCCGTTCAAATACCCTCAATCCCATTAGCCCTTCCGACCTGGCCGGGGGGATTTATGAGGCCTTATTAACAACAGTGGCAGGACTTATGGTAGCTATTCCAACGTTTGTGGCTTACAACTTTTGTGTCAGCCGAATTAAAGACTTTATTCTTGA
>CAYJUK010000216.1:3430-3732 GCA_964373335.1 uncultured Planctomycetales bacterium
AATAGGGCATCTGACACCGACCACCTGACTCGCTCTTTAAGTCATTAAGGGAGAACCCATGAGATTCAAACGTCATTCCAAACTTGCTGCCGGGTTAGAACAAATCAACCTGGCTCCGCTGATAGACTGTATTCTTTTATTATTGATATTTTTTATGCTGTCTTCTTCATTTAATATCCAATCGGGAATCCGAGTTAAATTACCCAAAGCCATCACCAGCGATACGATCCGGGATGAAAACATTATCCTATCTATTTCCAGTGAAAATGTCCTCTACCTCAATAACAAAATCATCACCATCA
>CAYJUK010000217.1:0-3705 GCA_964373335.1 uncultured Planctomycetales bacterium
AGATCTTAGGCCCCAATGATCCCACCCGCCGGCTCCCCGGGACTGATCTGCTGACCCCCGCTATCGCGGGGCAGGCAGACCCCTCAATGGCCAGCGGGTATCAGCTGCCGATGGAATATAAAGATCGGATCAAAGACGCGGTGAAGGCGGGGAAAGTGGTTCGGTCCGAAAGCGCGAAAGGATATCAGGATGAAATTATTGAGCGGTTAAAGGCGCTCGAGAAAATCACCTCCGAGTCGCCGTTTGTGAAATTTGTTAAAGAAGCCAAAGTTAAACTGGTGGTCATCCGTCCGCCGCAGAAAGGGCTTTATAAGTTTGGGTTGAACGTGGACTTAAGCGGCCTGTCCCGCCTTGGCGGGGGCACATCGCATGATAAACCTGGCCGCGACGTTTACGCGACTTACGAGATCACGCCGCGGGGAGTGATCAAAGTGTTCGTCAGTGAATATACCTATAACAATGCCCTGGCCAAGTCCAAGGCGATTCCGCGCGAGCTTATCGCGCATGAACTTTTTGAGGCGCACAAGGAATTAGCCCAATCTAAGAAACAAGAAGCGGACATTGATCTGGAGCTGATCATCAATCAGGAGATCGAAAAAGCTAAGGTCTGGGAAGAGAAGATCAAGGAAGAAGAACGCGAAGATTTGGGATTGATCAGCGAGGATGCTAAAGCTGTCCACGTGCGTGCCCGGGCGTTGAGCCGTTTGGTCGGCGAGCCTTCGAAGTTCGGCAAAGGGACTCTGTACACCGATTTCTTAAGGGAAAGCCGCCGTCGGAGTTTGTGGATTAAAGACGTGGCCGCCAAGTTCGACAAGCCGGCGGCGGACATTATGCCGATGGACAAGGCGATGGCTTTGATGAGTTTTATCAACGGAGAGAAGAAAGATCCTCTGGCCTTTATTGAAGGAATCATTGAACAGAAAGATATTTTGCTTTGGAATTACGCGAGCTTCAGCAGTCTTGTGTTCTTAAGCTTAAAGAAACATCTGCAAGCGTTGATTGAATCCGGCAAGATCAATACAATCGCCCTGCCGGTCGCGGAAAATAATCAAGCCGCTTTGGATCGGGCCTTGCGCCGCGGGAAATCTTCCCGCGCGTTAAGAGATGCGATCGAAAATGAACTTTATCCGGCGGTCCTGCCGAAGAGCCAGAAGCAGCTTAAGATCTGGTTTGAATTGATCAAGCTGGTTTATCAACATAACCGGTCTCATCCTGAAAAGAAGATTAAACTTCTGGCCATTCCGTCGGTCAATTCAACACCGGAACAAATGAATGCGGCCGTCAAGCGGATCATCGAGACAACGCCTGCCGGTAACAAAGTGGTTGTCTTGAAATATTTCATGAGCTGGGTGACCCGTCCGATCAGAGAAAAAGCGCGGGTTTACAATTTATTGCATCTTGATTCCGACATCGGCTTCACCGAGAGCAAAATGAATTCCTTCAGTTATGCCGTCAATTATTTGATCGGTGACAGAAGCGGTGATTTTGTGATTGAAACCGAGAACGCGCCGTTTAAAGATGAAGAGGTCGTGCCTGTTTCCGAAGAATCATTCCGACGCGACGCTATTGAGGTCTTGAAAGCGGTAAGCGGAGGTCAGGTCTCCCCAGAAGTGATCCAACACATTGAAGACGGATTCAGCTCCATGCGGCAGAATGGCGCACAATACAATTATTTCAAAGTTTACAAAGCCGCGTTAGTCAGCCTGCCTGGTGATGACGGTGAGGATGACAAAGACGAATCCAATCCTCAGCCCGAAACACCAGCGGAAGATCATGAACCCGAATATTACGAGGAATACGATTTCGCAGCGAGCATGGGTGAGGAGTTGGTGACGGTGGGCGTGCCGGTGGTGGAAAAGGGAGACCACAGACTAAAGACTAAAGACAAAAGACTAGAGGCGGACGATGTGCGAAGGACGGATGACTCAGGCTCCGAGCCCGATTTCCTCGAGGGTAACCTTTCTCAGAGTGTCCTTTTTGCCGCCAAAACGCCGGAGCGCGTCCAGGATCTCAATGCCGGCGAGGTTTCCCTGCTCGTCATAATCGGCGGCTATGCCTTCGGCCAGATGTTCGGTGGCGACCTGTTTGGCCTCTTCAAAGCGGATATAAAGGGCGTCAACGGTAGGATCATAAGTTATACGCATATCTTCTCCTCATTTAATAAAGTAGACATAAACAGTTACAACGAGGTGCTCCATATCCTCATCGACGAAAACATCTCCGATTTCGAAAAATCCTTGGCCCTGGTCCACTTAAGTAAAAATCGTTTAATGGATCATGGAAATGACTTTAAAAATTGGGAAGCGGTTGTGACTTTAAATGGCAGCCCGGATTTGTGCGCTAAAAAATGCCTGTTCTCAGAGATGAGAATGTCTGCTTTAATCCATTCCGTATATGCCGCAATTAAGGCATCGGCTGGTTTCAATCTCATCATGGCATATTTTTCACCAAGTTCATATGGGATGAAAAAATCCTCATCTACCCTGATGAGAGGAAGTATGCTTTTCTTGAATTCTTTAAAGACAGCGGGATGGAGCCTTCTCTGGAGTTCGTTAAATATTGTTTTCGGAATGGAAATGGTGGTAGGTGGGAATTCCTTAATCAAAAGACGTAATAGAAGTCTGGAAGGGGTATCACTATCGTCTGTTAGAGCAATGATAAATTCATTTGTATCTAAAACTAGCAATTCTTTCCTTCCACAGTTTTTCACGCGTCTTACGCAGCTCTTTAATCACCTGTTGTTTGGTCATGCCTTTAAACGGCGATGGAGTTTTACGAGCAACTTCCATCAGGTGGTCCCAGTTCTTGATAAGTTTATCTTTACCCATCCTTTCCTTCCAGAGTTTTTCACGAGAATGTCTCAGTTCAGCGAGGATCTGGCGTTTAGTCTTTCTCGGAAATGGATTATGCTTTTGAACCGACTTTCTGAGCTTTTCAAATCCTTCAGTGATATGTTCCGATTTTTTAATCATAACCGATTCCTCCCTATTTCTCAATTTAGTTTAAGTCTATCATTGGTCTCAGATGTTGTCAACGCAGGAATCGGGAGACAGGAAACATCCGATGGTATTGACGTCGATATTCTGCATGAGTTTACTCCGTGCCAATGCGCGAGATCAGAATTGACAAATAAATTAGCAGAAGGCAGAGACCCGGCGAAGGCGAAGAAGGGACATACAACGGCGGAGGTCGTGGAAGAGGTTGACGGGATCAGAAAGGCTGGGCTCGCGAATTGGGGGGATGAAGTTAAGCAGAATACGCAATGGGTACGGATGGCGTTGAATTACTTGGCGAACAATAAACCGGAGAAACTCAAGAACAAAACGATTCAGATCCGGGCCGGCCCCCGTAAAGATGCTTCGCATCTACGGGGCAAGCCGGCTGTAAGTTTCGACGGTGCGAACTTCTTTGACGGCACCACCCTCCACATCCTCATTGACGCAAACCTCTCCGATTTCGAAAAATCCCTCGCCTTGGTCCACGAGTTGAATCAGGAAGATCACGACAGTAATACCGAAGCAGAGAATAATTTCAAGCACCACCTCGCGTCCACAATAACCCTTTGGCCGGATTGGGAAGGTATGATACAGGATACAGATCCCGCAATGCGTTCCGCGGGGATTAACATTATTGGCGCGATCGGGGCGAGACTGAGCGATGAAACAAGGAAGGAGGGAGTGTTAAAAGAGCTGGTTCAGTTATTTA
>CAYJUK010000218.1:0-3605 GCA_964373335.1 uncultured Planctomycetales bacterium
TGGAGCTGGAGCAGGAACGGGGGATTACTATTAAGGCCTCGGCTGTGCGTTTGCCTTATCATGCCCAGGATGGTCAAGAGTATGTTTTAAATCTGATCGATACGCCCGGCCATGTGGATTTTACCTATGAGGTAGAAAAGTCTTTACGGGCTTGTGAAGGGGCTTTATTGGTGATTGATGCCTCCCAGGGGGTTGAGTCTCAAACCGTGGCGAACCATTATTTGGCCATCGCAAATAATCTGGAAATCCTTCCGGTCATCAATAAGATTGATATCGTGAATGTCGATCTCGAGTATGCCCGGAAACAAATGATAGAAATCCTGGGCTTTAAAAGAGGGGATATCCAGCTCGTCTCAGCGAAGGAAGGGATGGGGATCAAGGAGTTATTCGAGAAGATCGTGAGTTTCATCCCTCACCCGGAAGGAGAGGAATCCGCTCCTCTTCAGGCCCTGATCTTCGATTTGAAGTATGACATTTATAAAGGGATCATCATTTATATTCGGGTGATGAACGGGACGATCGTTCCCGATTTGCGGATTATGATGATGCATACGCAAAAAGAATTTTCGGTTGAGGAGGTCGGCGTCTTTGTCCCGGACTCCGCAATGGTGAAATCATTATCGGTCGGCGAGGTCGGGTACCTGACGTGTAATATCCATGATCCGCATCTGGTCAAGATAGGGGATACAGTGACCGAGGCACAGCGTCCGGCTGATCAACCGCTGGAGGGATACCGGCAACTGCCCCCTTTGGTTTTCTGCGGAGTGTATCCGGTCAATGGTAAAGATTTTATGAATTTTCGGGAGGCTATTGAAAAGCTCCGGTTGAACGATCCTAGTTTTGTGTATGAGCCGGAGACCTCCCAATCTTTCGGTCACGGGTTTCGCTGCGGATTTTTGGGATTGCTGCATATGGAGATTGTCCAGGAGCGCCTTCAGCGGGAATACGGGTTGAATCTGATTCTAACCACCCCCAACGTCAAATATCGTATTTATCGCCGCGATCATCAAGTGATTGATCTGGAGAATCCTTCGGAGCTGCCCGATCGTTCCGAATTCACCCGTATTGAAGAGCCGTGTCTGGAGGTTTCCATTTTTACTCCCATGGCGGCCATGAATGACGTGATGGAGCTTAGCAAGCGCCGCCGGGGGGAATTTATCAGGAGCGAATTCGTGGCTGACCGGATGAAGGTTATGTTCCTCATCCCCTTGTCGGAGGTGATTGTCGATTTCAACGACACGATCAAATCGATCACCAGGGGATACGGTTCCATCGATTATAAATTCCATGGGTATATCCCCTCCGAGATTTCCAGGCTGGACATCTTAATCAATGATAAAATCTGTGATGCGTTTTCCTTTCTGGTGCACAAAGAACGGGCTTATGAAAAAGGCCTGGCGCTGGTCACAAAACTGAAAGAGCTTATTCCCCAGCAGCTTTACGAAGTCCGTATTCAAGCAGCGTGTGATGGACGGATTATTTCCAGCGCCAGGGTCCGTGCCGCTGGTAAAAACGTCACCGCGAAATGTTACGGCGGCGATATCACCCGCAAACGTAAGCTTTGGGAGAAGCAGAAGGAAGGGAAAAAAAAACTGAAACAGATTGGGAACGTCGAGATTCCCCAGGAGGCGTTTTTGGCCGCGCTCAAGATTCAACCCTAGAATTGCAGTTGAAATTTAAAACCATCACCGAGAGTGAGCCGTTTAAGCGTCTACTGCAATTCCAGGGTTCAATAGCCAGTGGGGAGTCAAAAGATCATGAACAGGAGTTTGTTAAAAAAAAATCTTTTATACACTCGTTTCCAGAATTTTCTTATCGCTAAGAAGCGTTGACAGGCGTTGATTCGAAGCTCTGTCAACGCATACTTTATCCGTAATACATTGATATTGTATTAGCTATGACGAATATTTTTATTAATTCAGCCGTTTTTTAACAAACTACTGTCATGAACATCTTTTATAGATTCAGGAACAGACAACGAGGTTCGGCTCTTCGGGAGTGGACAGAATCGATTATCATTGCCTTTATTCTGGCCATGTTCATCCGGACCTTTTTCATACAGGCCTTCAAGATTCCCAGCGGGTCAATGCGGATGACCTTGATCGAAGGGGACCGGTTGATCGTTAATAAGCTCCGGTACGGGGCGAAGATTCCCTGGACGAATAAACGTCTGCCGGGGTTTAAAAAACCTCAGCGAGGGGATGTGGTTGTTTTTCGTTATCCCGGGGATCCTAAACGGGATTTTATCAAACGGCTGATTGCCAGCGGAGGAGAGACGGTAGAGATTAAAGAAGGAAAGATCTTGATCAACGGAAAGTTGATCGATCACCCGCCCTTAAGCAGTATCTATTACTACAATCGCGGAGAATATGGTCAGATGAACAAGCCGACTTTCATCCCTCCGGGATATTGTTTTGTTATGGGGGACAATAGCGCCTCCAGTCATGACAGCCGTTTTTGGGGATTTGTGAAAGAAGAAGAGATTATTGGCCGGGCCGAGCTCATCTACTGGCCGCCTCAGCGGATTCGATTTATTAGATAATTATTTTTCCGAAAATGGAACAGTCCTTTGTTATCAAATGGGTTTCTTTTATCCTTATGTTGCTGTTGTTGGGATGCGCGACCACAACCGCAAAGCAAAAAGCCCCGGTGTCAACCGGCTTGAGGAAAGCGGAATCTCAGCAAGAGGCCGAGTCAGCCTTGCGGGCGGTGGTGGGTTCCCTGACTGGAGAAAATATGAGTGAAGAGGAGTTAAGAAAGATCTCCCGGGAGGTCAAGAAGGATCAAGCAGCCCAGTCAGCGATTCAGTCCTTAACCGAAAATTTCTCGGGGGCTCCGGGAGAAATTAAATATTGTCCTCGGGATGGCAAACGATATTCCTCAAAATTGGAAAAATGTCCTGAACATCAATTGGAGTTGAAAGTGTTGACGGAATAAATCATTATTTTCTTCAGGGATATTTTTCGGTATTCCTTCTCGGGACAGGTCGTGGTGTTAAGGCTCAGTAATCCAGGCTTGGGATTTCGAATTTAAAAAAGTTGCCGGATGAGTTAGCTGCTACTGGTAGCAGAAATGTCAGGATCCTCCTTAAAAAATGGCACTGACTTTCGCGAATAAGATCACTATTGTACGCATTCTGGCGGTCCCTTTTTTTATTGGGACTCTGCTTTATTATACGCCGGAAAGGAATTTTCTGCGATGGGCAGCCCTATCCATTTTCTGTTTCGCCGTGCTTTCGGACATCATCGACGGCTATATCGCCCGGACCCGCCAGCAGAAAACACAGGCGGGTGCCATCTTAGATCCTCTGGCAGATAAACTGCTCTTGATCAGCGCCTTTATTTGTCTTTATCAAGCCAGGGTCTATTTTGAGGTTGTTCAGTTTCCTCTCTGGTTCGTGGTGGCGGTGATCAGCCGCGATGTTATTTTACTGATCGGCGCCATGATTATTTATATCGTTCATGGGAGCCTGGTCATTGAACCGAGTCGGTGGGGCAAGGCGACCACGTTTTTTCAGGTGATCACTGTCCTGGGGATGCTCTTGCAGCTGGTCATTTCTCCGTTGATTTGGTATATGACGGTAGCCCTTACTTTGGTATCAGGAA
>CAYJUK010000219.1:0-3604 GCA_964373335.1 uncultured Planctomycetales bacterium
CAAAAGTATTTCGAATACTTATAAGCGCGTTCCCCTCTCACAGAATAGCCTTTTAATTCATACAAAAAATCTGTATCTTTAAGCAAGCTCATATGCCTGCTGATATTGCTCCTGGTCTCACCACAATCCTTAGATAATTCCTCCTGTTTGCTTTCCCATCCTGTCGCCCGGGCCAGAGATTCCATTAACAGACGAAAATGTTCTGGATGTCTGATCCTTACTAAATCCTGAATATCCCTCTGGATGTAAGTGTCAATATAACCACTCATCCTTTCTATCGCCACTTTATCCGTGGGAGCTAAAGTCACTGCCGGCAGGCCTCCCAACCAGACCTGGCGCGTATAATCCTCATCATTTTTGACCTCACCAGGATCAATCATATTCCCAGAAAAAATCAAGTCCAAGACCCCCTGAGGAGTCATCTCCCTTAATTCTCTCGAAGAAAATCCAGTTAAGCGCAGATACTTTGCCCTTCCTGCCAATGTCTCTCGGGGCGTTTGCCGCAATGAGATATTTCCAGAACCAGACAAAATAAATTGACGTTTTCGTTTAGATTGATCCACCAGAAATTTGATGGTCAAAAACAATGACCGACACCGCTGCGCTTCATCAATGATAGTCGGTCGTTCATCCCTTAAGAGACCCTTGGGGTCTTCTTGGGCATGTTCTAAAATATCCGCGTCATCCAAGGTTAAATATCGCCATCCCTTAAGGAAAGGCGCGTTTTCCAATAGTGTACTTTTCCCTACCTGCCTCGGTCCTGATAAAATGACAACCGGATGAGACTGCAAGGACTCTACAATTCTATTTTCCAGCCACCTTGAGATATATGTCATCTTCCGACCCCAAATCCGAATTAGAAAGGCTTTTTAGACCCCAATTTTAAATATAAAATTGGGGTTGGACGTACAGCACCTCACCCCCTGGGTGAAAAATTTCACTCCGAACTCTCAAGAAGAGGATTATTTTCTAATTCGGAGTTGGGGTTCCGAAAATCCCCCTGACCACTTTCAACTCTAACATAAAATTATTCACAAAACAACATTAAACTATTCACAAATTGAAATAATTATATTCACAAATCAACAATGATTATGCAACTTCAATAGATTTAATGAGATATATAACCCAAGTGTAAGTATGGGCACTCCTTATCATCATAATAATTTCAGATACTTAGAAAATGATTACCTGAGATCCACTGAATTCTCCGTAAATTCTCCTTCCAATCCTCCTTCCAGTAATATAATCTTAACCCCATAAAAATAACCTGATCGAGAGAGTGTCCTTAATAACTCATATTCGATATAAGCAGGCGCTGTCCCTACTTCTCTCCCGTCTTCCATTTTCGATACCTTTTGACAGCCTTTCTCACATTAAGCCTGACGTATTTGAAAAAAAGGAGTTCCCAGTGGTCCGAAAAAGTCAGATAAGCCTTATTTATAAAAAGCATATCCATATGATCATCGCGTCCATTAAAATTAATAACAAAAAATCCTGACTTCTTCAGGTGATTCATCACTCTTTGGACGTCTCCGCGCTCAACGCTCTTCTTAAGAAAGTCATGAAATTCCACCGTGATCTGCTTAATCTTTCTTAGAGTCCCCTCCTCCATCGATTGAAATAAGGGGATCTCTGCCCCCTCAATGTCAACCTTGAGCAGATCCACAGTCTCGGCTCTGATCAACTCCAGCAGGCGTTCAAAGGTTATTCCCTTGACCTTAATGACCCGCGCGGCATCAAACAATGCCGGATAAATACTGCTGGCCTCTAATTCCTGAGAAAGATAAAAAGGCACCTCGCTGTCCTTTTCGCAAATACACAGGTTAAACTTCTTGATCCCTTTATGCTCGGGGATGCGGCTGAACAGTTCAGGATTGGCCTCCACCGCATAACACCGGCAGCAAAAATGCTCAGTGATCTGCAAAGAAAACTCGCCCTTATGCGCCCCCAAATCGATCACGCAAGACGGAGACCCCAGGAAGTCGATATAAAAATGATGATCTCGAAATGCCGTGAGGATTTGTTTCATCTTTCAGAGTTCTTTCTAACCTGACTAACAGTTCTCATAATGAAGAGTGGCTGGAAACATCATCCAAAGATCTGATTTTCATAGTCGGAATCCCTGCATATAAGCAATAGGGCTCAACATCATCTCTCACCAGCGAACAAGCGCTATTGCCCCATTGTAAGGTGGATATAAAAATAGACATGCCCCTGGAATAGCTTGATATTTTATAATTCTATTTTTCTTACTGCTCTCGCGGGATTCCCTACAACTACACATCGAGAGGGGACATCCTCCGTTACGACCGCGCCGGCGGCTACAACCGCGTAAGCATTGATCGTTACCCCTGGAAAAATAACTGCGCGAGCTCCAATGGCAGAGTCATGATTTATGATGACTTTTTCCTTTTGGGAAGGATAAATCTTATCCATGACAATACTTCTTTTAAAATTGCGATGGGTAAAAAACATAGCCTCCATCCCGATGCTCACATTCGCGCCAATATGGATGGGCGCGCTGAGATCTAAAAAACATCCCCTGCTCATGGAAACATTATTCCCAATAGTCAAATTCCCAAATGAATCCTTTGCTTCGTGAATTTGTAAATTGGGATGGATACAACAATCCTCACCAATGGTAGCCCCAAATTGTCTAAGCAGTGTGATTGGCTCTAAGGAATTGGCAACCTGCTGGCAGATGAATTCAAATCCAAAATATCTCAAACCAAAGAATAGCTTTATTTTTTCAAAATTTCTTATCATCGAATACATCAAATGATCTACAAATTTACTTAAAATTCTTTTCATATATTTTTTGAGGTGCATATCTAAGGTTTAACGGCAATGCAATTTGCTGACCCGGATAAAAAATCCATTGGCAATATTTTATAGAGAATATTTATAAACACTCTAGCCAAATGATTTTTCCCAAGAATCATTCGTGGGGAGTTATTTAATGCCATAATTTTGAAACCGATGGCTTCTACCTCTTTCTTTAGTCTTACGGGTGAGTAGAGGTTAATATGGGTTTCTTCCAGTCGTTGCTGTTGGTCGAATATGCTCGGTGAATAAATGAATAACGACCCTTGAGGCTGAAGAACCCGCAAACATTCTTCCAGCATATGATTTGCTGTTTCTAAAGGGAGATGCTCAATCACTTGGTTACAAATAATCGTCGCGATAGATCTGTCTTCAAAAGGCAGATCGTTTTCCAAAAGATGATGTCTGATGTCAATCGCGGGGAATCTTGTTCTCGCTATTTTTATTCCCTCTAACGACCCCTCTAACGCGACGCACTTTATTCCGAATCTGTGAGCGCACTCCGTCAATAATCCAACGCCGGCACCCAAATCAACCCAGGTCCCAGGGGATCCAAAGCTAACGCCCTCTCCCACAATAGACCGATAGAAATCCCACGTCCTTTCCGCGTAATGTTTTTCAAATAACTCTTTGGTGTGTAAATTATTTCCCATATTACTTCCTTTCAACTCAATTTCTTATCGATAAGGATGTCAAAACCCCAATTCCGAATCAGAGATCTTTCTCGGACGGCCAGTGCCCCACTCCTCGGGTGAAAAGTTTCACTCCGAATTCTCAA
>CAYJUK010000220.1:0-2372 GCA_964373335.1 uncultured Planctomycetales bacterium
CCTTATTCTTATATTCTTATTTATCAGCCCATCAAATACGAATGACCGTATTTTTCCATTCAATCAACTTTTCAATGTCTAAAACTGTAAAAATCGGATAATGGCGATAATCGCGCTTTGGTTTTACCCAGCCCTTCTTGATCCAGTAATACAATGTCTGCCGATGAACACCCAAAAGCTGTGCGGCTTGGGTCAGGTTGTATCTCTTTCGTGATCTTTGGGCAGCTTTGCGAATAACTTTCTTATCGCATTCCTCAATCTGATTTTCGATTTCTTGCTTTTGTTGTTCCTTTGCTTCCAGTAATTGTGCTAAACATTTCTTGTCCGCTTCGAATAAAATTTCCAGAACTTGCTGAAACCGAAAGTACTCCTCGCTTCCCTCAGGACAAACTGCGATTATTTGGCCTTGTTTGTTACGAAAAACAAAATCTTTTTTTGAGGTTGCCCATTAATAACTCCTTTAGTTTGTGATTAATGATCGTAATTTTGACGAATAGAGTTGTTGATGTAGTAATTGCTCTGTTCATCGACCATCTTAAAATAGTATTCCATATCAAAAGGTATGGTTGATTTACATCGTTCTCGAAAGGCTTTGGCCCGTTTGGTTAATCCCTGATAAATATAGAAAGCATAAAGATCTCTTGGTGCGGAAGAACTATATTGACCGGTATTTTCCAGCGCATCCAGATATTTGTCCAAATCCCCTGATTGAATTTTGTCCTTAGCTTGCTCCTGAATATATTTGAACAAAATTTTCCAGCTTGAAGAAGCTGGAATCGTTCCTCCACGAAAATATTTCGATTCTAATTTCTTTTGAATGATTTCTGCCAATTCATCCTGATAAGGTTCGGTCTTTACTTCCGCCAGGGCGTTGACAAAAAGTGGTTTAAAATCGGGATTGTTTTTGTGTTTTAAAAGCAGATCTTCAACCTTATCTGGTTTAAAGGAAAGAATGCTTTCAACGGTGGCTGATATTACTTGGTTATCTTGGTCAGTGAGCAATTTCTCCAACACGGGTAACAATTCATCACTTTGCATGAAACCAATGGCCCGGGCCACTCCATAGCGGACATGGGCATTCTCATCGTCAGACAGGGCTGTTAAAATTGCTGATGATTCATCCCCAGGGTAATCGGATAATAAAATGACAGCAGCTCGCCTGATGGATGGTTCTGCGTCCTTAATCCATTTTTTTAGATGTTCAAAAACCTCCGGTTTCTTGACAAGCCCTAAAGAGCGAATTGCTAATACACGGTTTTCAACTGAATCCGATCCATCAACCACTGCGCTCAGTTCGTCCCAGTATTTTGAGGCAAGGGTATTAACATCTCCTTTGTCCCATTCAGCATATCCTTGAATTTTTCGTCCGCCAATATGAGAAAGCCAAAATTGTGCATTATCATCACGAAGATAAGGACTGTCATTGCCTAATGCATTTATAGATGTTTGAGCAATGTCGGGATCTTTGTTTAAAACAAAAGGATGGATCTTTTCCATAACAAGGTTCCGGCCAAAGTCATCCAATTTATCCCATCCTGTAGCACGGCTCATATCGTCAAGTTGCTTTATCGCATAAATCACATCTTCTTTTTCAGCGCTATTCAACAGTTTTATAAGCTCCCACCAGACAACCTCTTGAATTGGTTTGTCTTTTGATATCGGTTCAGCATCAGCCGCGCGTATAGCACCTTGATCCATCTTGGACTTGTGATTCTTCCACAGTTGTCGAAAAATACCCGATGTTTCTGTTTTCTTCGCGAATATAATGTATGGCTTACCTCTTTCAAATTCATAATATTGGGGAGAAAACATCCTTACTACAGAGGCATCTCTAACCTCCCCATAATGTTGAAACACTATTTTCTCTTGTATTTTTTCTGGGATTTCCCCTTTAATTACGGAGATGACCTTCATCTGAGTGGCATAAGCACCAAACCCAGGGTATTGCTCAAACCAAGGATCGTTGACCGGCTGGGAAGAAATTACAACCGCTTTAACTATCACATCGGATTCGGACTCGATCTGGTCAAGTTTTAGAGAGTGGCCAACTAGATAAGCCTGGCCTAAGGTGGTTAATGAGACCACAAGTAGAAAGGCTCCAAGAAAACTGTATTTTCCCCTATCCAGTTGGTTCATAACCATTTAACCTCCTTAAAATTTCTAAAATCGTCGTACGGTACTTGCACCAACGGTCAACCGTATGTCTCGATGAAGACTTTTCCTTGTTCTAAGCCATTGCTTTTCATATTGTTAATAATTCATCCTTTGGATATTCATTGGTTAACCGATGAATGAATATGATATTAACCGCCCCCAATAAAACTATAACTCCTTTTTCATATTTTCTAGCACATACTTATGTAAAGTCTTAA
>CAYJUK010000220.1:2382-3553 GCA_964373335.1 uncultured Planctomycetales bacterium
TCTTTCAATTGGCTTCCACAGCCATGTTGGACGCAATCGGCTTTGGTACCTGGTCGTCAAAATAATCTTAGTTGTTTGGCCATCTATTGGTTGCAGAAAAAAATTTCCGTCTAGAAGCGTTACGTCATGTTCAAAATGGATATGCTGTTCCACTACATCAAAACTCAATAATTTGCCTTCCTCATAACGATTTATGCGTTTGACAATGTAATGTCCTTTATTATAAAGACATTTTGTCAGACTCCCAACGGCTTTAATAGTGCCTTCCGTTCCAATAGGTTTTGGTAAGCCTAATTTTAATAATAGCGGCGGGTTTCCTTTTATTGCTTCATAAAAACGTATTTTTTGCCATACCTTTATTTGTGGCTGATTTATAACAAAAGATGTTTGGACAGAATTAGGAGGCGATAAGGTAAACATTTTATTTTCAATATAACCATTACCAATAGGAAAAATAGTTAATAGGATAATTGGTATGAAGCTAAACTTTTGAGAAAAACGTCGAAGCATCAATTTCCTTAATAACCACCCAAGGGTCATGCCGATCAAGGCTGGGCCCAAAAAAATCGCTCCTAAAGTCAAACCACAAAAAATTCCCGTAATCCCTGACGAGGTAATGGCAAACTCTATGCATGTGACAGCGACTATGCTCAATGCAATAACCCACCAAATTTTTATTGAGCGCGTCATGTATCCTAAGATCGCTCCAAAGCAGGTCGGTACGGCAAAAAATAAAGCGTATCCCATTCCTTGCCTTGAATAAAGCAAAAACACAGCGGCATATGTTACAAAACCAATTAAAACTGAAAAGCAAAATCCGGGCAGCCAAAATTGCCAGCGAAAAAAAATTTTCTTAGTTAAATAAGTTTCCCTATTCTCAGGGTCGTAACCCAAATTACATTTAGAGCATTTGTGTATGTCTTTTTGAAGAAGTGCCTGACAGCGCAGACAATACCAAGGATCTATTTTGCTGGAAGACACATCGCCGGTACCTTTATTGCTCATTAGACAACTCCTTTTCTAATAATAACGCATGTTCTTCACAAACTTGTTTTAACCACCAATGCTTCAGGACAGACGGAATCCAATTAACAGTCCACTTGCCTTTAACTGAAATGGGTCTTCACCGTTTCCTGTGGGTAAATTACAGGGGTTGATCTTTGATAAATGA
>CAYJUK010000221.1:0-697 GCA_964373335.1 uncultured Planctomycetales bacterium
ATAGGCTTCCATGATTTGTTTGTAGTTGATCCGTTTTTCAAAAATACTCAAATCCGTTGACTGCCCCTCAGAATTCGAAACTCCTAAAAGAAACGGCAGATTTTGAATGGGCGTCACATTAATGATGACCGGAAGGAACCCTTGGATCTTCATATTCAGGATCGGCTGTTGATTAACCGGAAGCGGAATCCCCTTGCCGTCGCGTTTGATCTGCAGGTCCAATAATGCGGGGTTAAGGTCGATACCACCCAGGGGATCATCGGGAGCGGTTCGGTGTTTGGAAAGATCCCTAGGTCGTTTTAGTTCCGGCTGATTTTCCGGCCCAGGACTACTCAGCATAAACTTATCGCCGGTTGAACTTGGGGTCTCACCTAAATCTCCTACATTGCTTTCATCTTTATAACTTTTTTTTACTTGAGTTAATGCAGTTTGATTTAAGACAGGAGAAGGAACTTGATCAACGTATTCCTTAAAGCTATATATTGGACGATCTACAACTGTAGCGATTTGGCTGACCATCCTCAGGGCAGGCACTGTTTTAAAGTCATGAATCAAAGCGCCTTTACCCTTTTCTCTATTATGTGCGTTCCTATCTGTTTTTTTAACATAATTTTTATCTGTGTCAATGATTCCATCTTCAATTAGAAAATCATTCAACCTTCCCGCGATGACAGCCTTGACTCCATTTGTTATGTCT
>CAYJUK010000221.1:707-3547 GCA_964373335.1 uncultured Planctomycetales bacterium
AGTCATGGGAAGACCCCCATTCTTCCGAATGGCATCTCTAATTGCTTGAAGTTCATAAACAAAATAAGCTCGATTGTAAGGGACCCCTTTCAGGGTAGCATTGTTTAATTCCTTCAATTTATTATCTACCGAGGGTTCGGCAGCATTGATTCCTTCCAAAAAAAATCCAAAGATACTTTTTACTCCATTTTCAGGAATAGTTAGGGCTAATCCTCCCTTGGCCTTTGTGGGATTCTTCATGGCTTCGAATAAGGCATTTGTCTGTTGATTTTTAGATTTAAATTTACGATAGGCAGCAAAGATATCGATATCCAGTCCCCCTTTAGGGTGAAGAAGAAAACCATCGTTAATCCTGCTCATTAAACCCAACTTGGCTCCTGAATGTTTCAAATAATCGTAAACAGGCATTTCTGTACGAACCTCCTGTTTCGACTGTTCCGGATTTGGATCAAGCACAAAACCCTCTTTCCAATCAAGCTCCTGTATCGCATAACCATGATTCCATGTCTCAGTTGTATTAGGGACCTTTTCGATCTTACCATCTTTAAAAGTAAATTTTTCTCCATAACCTCCATTGACGATAATAATGTTGTTCGGTGAGAAGCCAAAAAATTTATTTTCCAATAAATCCTTTTTCACGCTCTCTTTGATATCATCCCTAATATGAAGAACAATCTTAAGTCTTTCTAGAATATTTTTTTTTGTTTCCTCATCTACCTCTAAGGTATTGATCCCTTTCGCGATGGCAAATAACGTTCTTTGACCAACGGTTATCCTAAGGGGATTTTCAGGGACTTCGATCTGTTCGAACATAGGTAAAGAATTATGGAGTTCTTCTAAAAGACTTAACCTATCTACATCAGGTTTAGACAATCTGCTTTTTACTATTTTCGAAAGGCTTTCCTTTTCATCTTTAGTTTCAGAAATAAATTTGACTTTTACTTTTTTTATCTTTTCAATGAGCGTCCAGATATCGATATCCCAAATCCGCTGCTCTGTTAAGCCCAAAGCTACCAGTCCTTTATTCATTCGATCTGCAACGCCACCAGCAATGATCTCAATAAACACTTCCCCATTGGATAAAGCCTGGATTGCCTCTATTTTATACTGTCTTAATTCATTTTCCTTATCCTCTAACCATACTTCCTTAACCGAATCAATATCATTCAAATGATCCAAAATCCTTTGAGCGTTAATTCTCTTTAATATAGTTTCTACCTCGCTTAAATCCTTTTTTTGAATGGCATTACTCAACCCTTGAATATCGTCCCCAATAAATACCTCAATTTTTTTAATAATTCCCTCTGACCAGTCCTTGGCCAAAGGTGACCCCAGCATCTGCTTATCAGCCGGTTTTGCTCCCTGCCTAGAAACTCGTTTGACCTCAGAGGAAGAGGCTCCAGTACCCAAATCTAAAAGACTTATCCCGTAATTCAGTAACGAGCCTTGCTTTTGAAGCCCATTTTCAACGACCCTTCGTTCCGCCACGGGTCGCGAGGTTAATTCGCCGGCCTTAATACTTCTTTGAACACGGGATGTTCCCATTTCAGCTCCACCGGAGACATATTTTCTCGGAACAATCTCCTGAGTGAGAGGATCGTAATCTTCTTTAATGAAGTCATAAACACCTTTTTTGAAGGCGTCCAGATATTGCTGATAAATTTTATCTTTGATTGTCTTATCTTCAACGTCAACCCCAAGAATCTTGTTCTGATTCACGTAAACCTTTCCCAGCAAGCTCTCTTTAAGATTCTGCTTATACCAGGTCGCTAAAATAATCCCGTTAAAAATCTGCCTTAAATTGGCAAAATTCTTTCCCTCATTGACTTCCTTTTCGATCTCGGGGATGAGGATGTCACGGACAACTTGAGATGAGACCTCGCTCATCGCCAGGGCGTCATTTTCTCTAATCTCTTCCGTCCAAAATCGTTCGTTTTCCAAATTATTCTGTAAAGCAAGATAATCTCCCTCCAACATGACTTTTAATTTACGCTGAACCACAAAGGCGCTGGAGTCCTTTTCAAAGACAACCGCTTCTTCCGGGACAATCCAGATTTTATTGAATGTATTCACCGGGATATCGGTCGTCCCAAACATCTGATAGGCCTTGTCATAAACCCTTTTCCAAAATTGTTCCCCCAATTCATCCTCAGGATACAAAAGTGAAGTCGATAATTGTTTCAACATATAATCCTGAGCCAGCAGGTCTCGTCCCATTTCGGTTTGGGCAAATCCTTCTTCGATGATCCGGTCTTCTTCGTAGGGCGATAAGTTAACCCAAAAATCTTCCTCCGGGATGGTTAATGAGGCCAGAAAGTACTTTACGAGTTTCTTAACCTCCTCATTAAGGATCTCACCTCGGAGTTGAGCATCCCCGGTATCCACCACAAAATCAAAATAAAGAGGGTTATCGGGATAAACGGTAATCCCCTTAATCACCACCGGATTGTATCCGGGACTGGTTGAGAGCATTGATCCGGGAACAGGCAGATTCAGTACGGTTTGAGCAAAAAGGATATTGGGCGGGAAAATCAAATTACAGCTAAAGGTCAGGAGAATGAAAGAAGTGATAAAACGGTAAATTGGGCTTTTCCGACAAGACTGGGAACGCTTCATGATTCAAACCTCCCTCAAGATTTTTTAGACAGTACTGTGGTTAAGTCTTGATTCAATTCAAAAATCGGATTTCTTAAGATAGGGTAAAGGGAAATAAAAGGAAACGGTTTCTGATACGATACAAATATAACATATAAAACATAATAATTCAATCCACCGAGCCATCGTCCATGGGAATGATACCATTGATCCTTACCCCCTGATCCCTGCGGAGGCGGCAAAAA
>CAYJUK010000222.1:0-3545 GCA_964373335.1 uncultured Planctomycetales bacterium
ATAAAAACCTCACGCAATTATCTGTTGAGGAATTAAAGGAGCGCATTGAGAAAGCGATTAATAATTTGAGTAAAATAGAACAATTTGTTGTAGGTGCCGATGCAGCTATTGCTGCCGTAAAGCCGTTTATTTATGAAAAAGTCAGTGGTGATACTGAGATTCCAGTACAAAACAAATAAGGAAGGTGCACTTATGACCGAAAAAATAGGAGAGGGATTAAAGATCTTCTTGTTAGATGATGAAAAGGACATCTGTCATTTTTTCAAAGTAATCCTGGTGAGAAGAGGATTTGAAGTGCATACGGCATTAACCGGACAGGCGGCCGTTAACGTTATCAAAAATTTTAAGCCGGATATCGCTGTATTGGACATACACTTGGCGGAAGGCAAAATGGATGGTATAGATGTCCTAAAAGCTATTCGGAAAAAAAGACCAAATTGCCGGTGTCTTATGGTTACGGTGGCAGATAACGAAAACCTTATGAAAGAGGCCAAAGAACTGGGTGCGATTGATTACCTTGTCAAACCTTTGACGCTTGTCAATGTTGAGGGGAAAATTAATAAAATTGTTAAACTGATCAGAAAGGGGGCGAGATAAATGGCTAATCCCCTTTCGCATGAGGCTGGTATTTATGAAAAAATAAAAAAGGAAAATATCAAGGTGCATCCGCTGGTCTGGGAACTCATTGACCATTATATCGGAAATGATATTCAGGCTATGCAGTTTATCGCTGGATCTTATGTGGTGGGCAGCGATCCCGAACCTATTCCAGCCGAGCATGGGAAAAAAATTATTGCCCATTGTGATGAGGTTAGAAAGTTTCTCCTGAAACTCAAAGAGGCTACCAAACCCATCCCTTGGGATGGTCATTAAAAGGGCTTAGTAAAAAAATTCGATTATGGCAAAACTGCTTGTGATAGATGATGATCAGGATACCGGCGAGTATTTAAAAGAGTTCTTTGAGCAAAGAAAGTGCGTTGTCTTAACCGCCAATTCCGGAGCCGAGGGATTAGCCTGCCTTAAAAAACAAAAGCCGGATATCATCCTATTGGATGTAAAAATGGATGGAATGAATGGTTGGGAGGTTTTAAAAGAAATTAAGCTGATGGATCCTTCAGTCAAAGTCATCATGGTGACTGTCGCTTCAGATGAAGAAACCCGTCAGAAGGCCAAAGATCTGGGAGCGGACGACTTTATAAAAAAGCCCCTCAACACTCAATATCTGGAAGGTACGGTCAGCCTGAAAGTGGCGGCCCTCAGCCGGGAAAGGAAGAAGGTTTCATGAATAGCCCTAAGATTTTGATCGTTGATGACGAACAGGATACCCGCCAAACACTGAATCATTATCTTTCCAGCCGGATGGAATGCGAGATCGTTGAAGCCAGCAACGGCTATGAGGCGATTGAGCAGTTAAAAAGAATCCCCTTCGATTTGATGCTTCTTGATATTTCTATGCCTGGCATTCGCGGGACAGAGGTTATTCGGGAAAGCCGAAAGTTATCAGCACCTACCTCTATTATAGTGATCACAAAGTGGGACAGTTCCGAGATCGCTGACGAAGTGAAGAACCTTGGCGCTGATTACATCCCAAAGCCTTTGTCCCTTAAGATTGTCCGCTCGAAAGTGGAAGAGCAATTAAGATTGAAGAATAAGTTGATTCCGAGACCGGCTCCTCCTTGAACTCCGCTATGATCTGCTTAAAGAAATTTTCGCTCCCCGTTCGCTAACCATGGCTAAACGTCATCCTGATAGAGATAGACCCTATTTTTTAATTCAAGACAGTACTTTGTTAAAAATTATTTTCTTTCAACAGGATACTTCTACTATTCTCATCGTTGTTAAGCGTTGTTCAGATTTTAGATGAAAATGACGCAACGCTTTAAATATTTGCAACTCTTTTTGATTCATAGAGTTGTGTTAGGGTAATAGCCTAAAAACAGACGAAATTTAACAAAGTACTGTCAAGAGATTCGCTAGATCCATTAATTCCTGCGCAGATGCGAAGGGAAGATCCCGAGTTCTTTGCGGTATTTGGCGATGGTGCGGCGGGCCAGCTGAATGCCCTGGGAGTGAAAATACTGAAGGATGTCCTGGTCGGACTGTGGATTCGTTTTATCTTCGTCTTCAATTAATCTCCTGATTTCCTCTTTGACACTGCGGGAAGAAATTGAGATGTTCCCATTTTCGTTTACAGCCTGGGTAAAAAAGTACTTGAGAGGAAAAATTCCCTGCGGGGTATCGATATATTTGTTGCTGATCGCCCGGGAGATCGTGGATTCATTCCGATTGACGGCCCCCGCTACGTCTTTCAGGTTCATCGGGGCTATCTCCATATGGCCGTTCTCAAAAAAGTTTTTTTGCCTCTCTAATATAAAGGAAGCGATCTCCCGCATCGTTTGCTTTCTTAAGTGGATGCTTTTAATAAAAGACTGGGCATTTTTGAGCCTTTCCCGGATAAAATTCCTTTCTTCCTCATTGAGATGCTTGGTCTGTAAAAGCCTTTTATAGTAGGTGTTGATTTGGAGACGGGGAAGACCATCATGATTGATCGTGATCTGGTATAGGGATTCATCATCTTTGACAATAGTGATATCGGGCCGGATATAGATATTGGGTAATATCGGATAAAAATTTCTGGCAGGTTTAGGTTCTAAAGTGCTGATGATCGTAAGGGCTTCTTTAATTTTCTCGGGACTCACCCCTAATTTCCTGGCTAAAAGAGGCGTATTCTTCCTGCCCAATTCCTCAAAAAATCGGTCTATGATCTGATAAGGCAAATCGACTTCCTTAAAATCCCTCGAATCGAGCTGCGTCAGAAGACAACCCTTGAGATCCAGAGAGGCAATCCCAACGGGCTCAAATTTGTGGATGACCTTCATGACCTCTACGATCACATCTGGATCCGCCGGGATCAACCGGGCCATTTCCTCAATAGGGCATTTTAAATATCCATCTTCATCCAGATTGCCGATAATAAATTCTCCGATTTTAATCTTATGCGGATCCTGGAATTCCATTCTTAGTTGTTTCAAAAGGTGTTCTGCAAGCGTAATTTCATCCGCAATGGGCCATTTCTCCCATTGATCCTCTTCATTGTGTTCAAAGGAGGAAGAGGGAAGGCTTTGATCGAATAAAGGTTCATCCAGCGACATCGTAGCCTCTAAGGGTTCTTCTTCATTCACTTCTAAAAGAGGATTGTTCTGTAATTCAGTCTCAATGGCCGCGGAAAGTTCTGTGAGCGGCAGAAGGAGAACCTCGATGGATTGCCGCATTTGAGGAGCTAGGATCTGTTTTTGGATCTGAGACGAGGTAAGTCTGATTTTCATCCCGATATTCCTTATATTTCCCAATAGATCGTAGAGATGAAATTGAGATTATTTTTTTTACATCTGGATATTAATTTAGAGAATAAAGATTCACTCTCAAGAAGTATACCATATTGACCCACTGGCTACCAAATTCTCTGTAGGCAAGCGTTGGGGAATTAGATTAAGGCAGATATCATGTAAGTCCAAATTAGCGCGCACCAATGGCAAGCCAATGAA
>CAYJUK010000223.1:0-3541 GCA_964373335.1 uncultured Planctomycetales bacterium
ATTGCCTCGACAAATACCAAAAGGACGATCATGCCCATAAAAATCTTTGATGCCGCTGATGGATTACGACTGATGGCCTTGATCACCGCGTGCCCAAGGATGGCAATGACCACTGAAGGCCCCATGATGGCAATAAACATGATGGTAATAATAATAAATGTTTCGGCTAACATAATTCTATCAAACTATTTTTTCGTCCGGGCCTTAGTCATTGCCTCTTCAACTAAGATAATACATTCATTAGCAAAAAAACGTACAATCCCTTTTCTGATAGGAATACCCTCTTCCCAATCCAGAATGACTTCTCCATCCTTTAAGGCTCCCAGCAACGGATAATGATAAGCTAAAAGCTCATACTCCCCATCATTCCCCTGTAAAAAGACACTATTCACTTCCTTTTCAAAGATAAGTCTTTTAGGGCTGAGGATCGTACATTTGAATTTTCCTTTATATTGGGACATGTTGGAATTACCCTAGGACATCGTAACAAAATCTTAGGTTACTCATGCTTGTTGGCATAATAAGTTTCTATACACCCTGAAATTATTTATGGCTTTTTCGAAGTGGCTTCATCAAGGACATCTCTCCCTATTTTGGACTGTACTTTAGGGGCATCCTTCTTCTCGACCTCTTCCTTAGGCCTTCTTTCCACTGCTTCCTTAATATATCGATTAATGACTTCATCCATGGCAGCGGTTATATCATCCTCCAATTTTCTGACCTCCCGTAATCGTTTCAATAAGTCAGGTTTATGTTTCAGGGAAAAATCCTTGATATCTTCTTGAAATTGTTTAACCTCCGGAAGGGACAATTGATTGAAATATTTCTTGTTGTAAGCATAAAAAATGATGACCTGGATTTCCATACTCACCGGACTATCTTTATCCTGTTTTAATAATTCGGTAAGGATCGCTCCGCTTTTGAGCTTTTGGATATTTTCATCCGATTGTCCGGTTGTCTTCAATTTAGATAGTTTGAGCAGTTCACGATATTGCAGATAGTCCAAACGTAACTGACCGCTGAGTTTTTTAATCGCCGGCCATTGAACCTTGCTTCCCACTCGGGAGACCGACAACCCCAAATCCAAAGCGGGTCTCTGTCCCTCTCCAAAGAGTTCCGAACTTAAATATATTTGTCCATCCGTCATGGAAACCAGATTGGAAGGGACATAGGCGGTTAAATCTCCTTCCAATATCTCCACGATCGGGAAAAAGGTCATGGATCCTTCTCCTCTCTTTTTATCCAAATGACTAGCCCGCTCTACCAGTTTAGAATGAAGATAAAAAATATCTCCCGGATAAGAGTCGCGTCCAGGAGCACGACCCAATAAGAGGGAAATCTCCCGGTAGCACCAAGCATGCTTCGTGAAATCATCAAATCCGATAAAAATATGTTTCCCTTTATGAAGGAAATACTCCCCTATCGCCGCGGCCACATAAGGAGCCAGATACTGCTGGCCAGGAGGACTTGAGGAAGGGGCAGCTACGATTAAACTATAATCAAAGGCACCCTTTTCCAAAAAAAGCTGGACTACACGAGCCAAGGCTGATCGGGGTTTCCCTATGGCACAATAAATACAAATGACTCCCGTATCCCTCTGATTCAATATCGCATCGGTTACGAATGTCGTTTTGCCGGTTCCTTTATTCCCTAAGATAAGTTCTCTCTGCCCGCATCCGATAGGGATCATCGTATCCAAGACCTTGGTTCCCGTCTCCATCGTCCGGAACAACGGCTGTCGTTCCAGAATAGCGGGAGCGTCACGAAAGATAGGGTAATAATCATCCACCGTTAATGGACCAAGTCCGTCTAGAGTCTCACCTAAGGGATTAACAATACGTCCAATAAATTTCTCACCGACGGGAGTTAATAAAGGCTCCATGGAAGCCGTCACTTTATCTCCGGTCTTGATGGGTTCCGTCTCTTTGATAATCAGAACATGGGCCTCTTCTTCATTAAAACCAAGGATCATCCCGATAGTTTCATATCCGAACTGAATCAATTGCCCATTGATACAATTTCTAAATCCGGTGACAATGACAATACATCCCCGTATACAGCGGACAGCACCTATTTCTTTATATTTTAATTCGACCATTCTCGTTGGATTAAAACTGTTTTAAGATTTACTATTTCTTGCCGACTGGTTGAGATTCTTGTCCTTTTTCTTGCTCTTGTTCTTCCTGCCTTTTGATTTTATGTTCCTTAGACCGTTTTCCCCAAAGCAAGAAGTGCAAGAGGGTATAAAGTCCCACGAATAAAATAATTCCTAAAATAAATTTCCAGGCAGAATTCGGCGAAGGTTTTGTCCCAAAGATGGCATCGGCAATAGCCGCCACACCGCTTAAGGTACGTACCTTCCGTAAGACATTTTTCATACGGCTGATTTCCCGATCCTTCTTAAACTCAGAGACCAATTCTTCCAGCGCCTTAACATCCGCTTCCGCTTGCTGAAAATGTTTTTGATTCTTTCGATAGGCACCGATATGTTCTTTAATTGTTTTTTCCTGAGATTGAGAATTCTTAATCACCTGAAGATTCGTTTCGATATTCTGGACAAGATAATGAGCTGATTCGACATAAACCGTATTTTCTAACTCGGCAAATGCGGTGTCGGTTCTCTGCTGTAAATCCTGCATACTTGGGTCAGAGATATTCCATATATCCTTAATGCCAATCTCATAACGCTTTTTCTCGGCAGGCTTGAACTCTTCCTCCTTAAAAAGAAAAGATTGCCCCTTGGCGATATCAAAACGAATTTCAAATCCCTGCGGTTCCACAACATGCTCCGGCTTGATCTCAGCGGGAAGATAATGTTGCTCTTGCAGAACCTTAGTCTCCGTTGCTGAGGGATTTTCAACTTCGATAATAAATTTGATCGTCTTTTCAGCAATCTCTTCCGGCTTCGATTTCCAAAAGTTGATGGAAACAGCCTTGGCTCGGATATCCTTCACCAAACCCGCATACATGCGATACTGATCAATGCGCCGTTCCACACTATTTGAGTATTGACCTTGTTGGGCCATGATATAATCCAGTTTATCTTCTAAATTCTTTCTTAAGACTTTGGAACTCTCATAATAGTCTGTCGTTTCCATACGGGCGACACTATCTTCGATCTGCTTTTTAATGTCATCCACCTCTTGCTGCTGAATCTTCCAGACGTCCCGCACCTTGACTGTTAACGTTTTGGATTCTTTGGAATTGAGCATCAAGCTCCCGTGAATGTAAAAGGCCTTGGCGTTAACATCATAATCCAATTTGAAGTCACCGGTATCCAGAATATCATCCTTAGACAACTCCGGGGGGAGATAGTACTCAAGAGGTGTTTCCTTAGCGGTATCCGTAGCATTAACGGCAATAAAATTAATATTCACCTCTGCCTCTGCCCAAGAAAAAGGAGAAAAAACCAAGGCAAAAAATGTCAGCAAAACAAACACACGATACCAGCATAAACCAGAACGGTATTTATTCACCGACACTATTCCTCACTTTCAAACCAGGTCTTGACAATCACTTGATCCTTGGCGATCGACTCTCT
>CAYJUK010000224.1:0-3501 GCA_964373335.1 uncultured Planctomycetales bacterium
GGTCTGGCCTTTTTCAATTCTTTATACAATGGATTTACGGGAGATGATGAAATTGTCATCGTTAAGAACGATTTTTATCAATCGTGGCGTCATTTTCCGCTGTTGTGGTCTGATCAATATTTGACCGATAGTCAAAACGTCTTTTTTCACCCGCATCGGCTGTTCACTTCCGGATCGGTGGCCTATCGGCCCGTCCTTTCGGCCAGTTACTTTCTGGATTTTGCCTTCTGGCAGACGCGGGCCTTCGGTTATCATCTGACCAACTTTCTCCTGCATCTTGGGAATACCTTATTGCTTTTTGTTTTGTTTTCGCGGTTAGGCCTTTCTCAGGCAACGGCCTTCTGGGGGACCTTATTTTTTAGTGTTCATCCATTGCGAGTCGAGGCTGTCTGCAGTATTGGTTATCGGGGGGATCTTTTAGCAACGTTTTTTGTCCTGGTGTCTTTTCTGGGTTTTCTGAAGTCGGCTCAAAGACAAGGCTTCAAGAGGTTCTTCTATTACGGGGGCTCTTTATTGAGTTATCTTCTGGGGGTTTTCACGAAAGAATCTGCCATTGTCCTTCCCGGGTTATTATTGGCTTACGATTTATTTTTTAAAGATAAGTCTCTCCGCTGGACACCCAAAGTGATTTTGTCTCGTCACGCGGGATATCTTTTAATGACACTTTTTTATTTAGGGGTCTATCTAAAAATTTTTCGAAACACAACATTAGACGGTGTTCGCTTATTCGGAGATACCGTTTTTGCGCATGCGGTTGTCCAGCTCGATATTTTTTATGAATATGTCAATGCCCTGTTGTTCCCTTTTTGGGTCCATATCCTGCCGCCGGTGTACATCCCTTCCCGAGAGGATTTGTGGGGAATGAAGACGATTCTGGCGATGGCCTTGCTGCTCCTATTGATAGGAGCGATGGGGCTGAGTTTCAAACGGGCACGTCATGTTTCTTATTTTATTCTTTGGTTTTTATTGTCCCTGATTCCTGTTTCCAACTTCATCCCCCTAGTGAATCCGATGGCGCATCGTTTTGTGTATCTCCCGTCTATCGGATTTCTCGTTGTTCTTGTTTTGGGCATTGAGTATTTGTGCCGGAAGATTGAGCGGCAGCAGGTGTCGGCGGCGATTGATCAAACGTTAAAGATAGGATTTTTGACCCTGTGCTTTTTGACAACGATCAATCTCAATCGGTATTGGAAAAATAATTTTTCGGTTGCCTCGCAGTTGATTGAGCATCACCCTGACCAGGACCGAGGCTATGTAATCATGGGATTTGAGCTGGCGAAGATTGGATTCTGTCCGGAGTCCATAAAACTTCTCACCCGGGCCTTGGAGCTGGGCTCACAAGACCCCCGGGCCTTTTATACGATGGGATTGTGTCATAATGATCAGCCGCAAAAGGCTCAGAATTATTTTGAAACCGCCATCCAAAAATATCCTGAATATGTTTTGGCCTATACCGCGCTGGGGAGAATGCTGCTTTTTCAGGGACGGTATGAAAAAGCCTTGCCCTATTTAGGGAAAAGTATAGAATTAGAGCCGACTTATTCCGCTTATGGATATTTGATTCAGGTTTTTGTTAAAATCCATGATGAGGGAAGGGCGAAGGACATTCTCAAGGAGGCCCTGCGGGTCATTGAAAAAAATCATCAAAGAAATTCTCTGAAGAAATTGTTTCATTATCTGACCCTGGGAAAAGGGCCGATTGATATCGGGATTTGAATCTCTTTGGGTCAATGCCCCGTAGCTTGCTGCGGGGAGATTCATGGGAGCGGCAATCACAATGAAATCCTATCGAGAAGAGCTGTGGTTTAATACAAAAACCCGACGGGATTATAGGAATATTACGGATGAAGTGCAAAGGATCATTGATCAAAGCGGTATCAAAGAAGGGCTGTGTTTGATTAATGCGATGCACATATCGGCCAGTGTGTATATCAATGATGATGAGCAAGGCTTGATCGAGGATTACGACAAGTGGCTGGAAAAATTGGCGCCTCATGAGCCGGTTTCTCAATATAAACATAATGACACGGGAGAAGACAATGCCGACGCTCATCTCAAAAGACAGGTGATGGGCAGGGAAGTGGTAGTGGCGATCACTCAGGGGAAATTAGATTTTGGCCCTTGGGAGCAGATTTTTTATGGGGAATTTGACGGCCGCAGGAAAAAAAGAGTTTTAGTAAAGGTGATTGGAGAATAATCCGGATTTTCCGGGGAGATGTCCCTTGGATACGTGTCCCCGGAGATCGTGAAGAAAGGCGTCTATGAGTTTGTTGGTTGTGGGAACCGTGGCTTTAGATAACGTCAAGACTCCTTCTGGATTTCGAAAGGATATGCTGGGAGGATCTGCGGCTCATTTTTCGATGAGCGCCCGGTTGTTCACCAAAGTCCATTTGGTGGCGATCGTTGGCCATGATTTCCCCTCAACTCATAAAAAATTCCTGGAACGAAAAGGAATCGACTTGACTTCGTTAAGCCAGGAGAAGGGAAAGACATTCCACTGGGAAGGGGAGTATAAAAAGGGAGACTTGAATACGGCCTTAACCCTGATGACAGAGTTGGGAGTCTTGACGGGTTATGAGCCGCGTGTCGCTGAGCATCAACGAAGACTGCCCTGCGTGTTCTTAGCCAATATTGATCCTGATATCCAGATGGCGGTGCTCAATAAGATGCACCGTCCTCGTTTGATTGGTTTAGACAGCATGAACCTATGGATTAATCATAAGAGGGATTCTCTGGTGAAGTTGATGAAGAAGGTGGATTTATTCGTCGCCAATGAGGGAGAGGCCAGGGCTATTTCTCAAGAAAGCAATCTCATCAAGGCTGCGAAACGATTGCGCCGGTTTGGGCCGGAATGGATCATTGTGAAAAAAGGGGAGCACGGGGTTTTATTTTATAGCGATGCCTTGATGTTCTCGTTCCCCGCTTATCCGGTGGAGGAGGTTGTGGATCCGACCGGCGCCGGAGATACCTTTGCCGGCGGATTGATGGGATATCTGTGCCGGTCCAAAAAACATACGAGGCAAATATTGAAGATGGCCTTGATCTATGCCACGATCGCAGCTTCTTTTAATGTGGAAGGATTTGGGATGGAAAAAACCGCCCGGTTGAATATGAAGAACGTTCATCAACGCTTGATGAGATTGAAAGAGTTCATTTCTTTTGGATAATCCGATGGGTTTGATAGAAAAGATAGGTTTGATAGCCGCGGTGATTCTCCCGTTGTGGAATATCCCGCTGATCCTGAAGATCATTAAAAGAAAATCTTCCCGTGATATCAGCCTCACCTGGGCGGTGGGTGTTTGGTTCTGCATTATCCTGATGGCGCCTTCCGGTCTGACTTCCCAAGATATTGTCTGGAAAACATTCAATACTGTTAATGTCATTTTCTTTTCTGCCGTGGTGCTGGTGGCATTAAGGTATAGGAACGGCCCTCCTTAAGATTTATGAACCCCAACTCCGAGTTAGAAATTTTTTTTTCGACTGGCAGCGACACACCCACGG
>CAYJUK010000225.1:0-3414 GCA_964373335.1 uncultured Planctomycetales bacterium
AAAAATTATATTGCCTTAAACAAAGAAAGAACTCCTCTGCTTCCTGTGATTACTGAGAAAAAAGAACCTCTCACTAAGGAAAGACCGCAATAATTCTCAAGACCGCCCAAGTGCAAGCGGCCGGACATCCCGGAGAATCTTGTTATGGATGCTCCTTATGATCATTACAAAAATATCCCGAATCTTCCGGAAAAGCTGACGAAAAAAAAGCGAAAGCCTAAGATCGTAGCCGTCGTTGATGAAGATAATTGTACGGGCTGTCTGGCCTGTATTCCCTTCTGCCCGGTTGATTGTATTGAGCCTGTCCCCAAGGGAAAATATGATTCACCGATCCCTCCAGTCCAAATCCGATTTAATGAATGTATTGGGTGTCAAATTTGTGTGCGGGTGTGTACTAAATTAACCTGGGATGCCATTGAGATGTTAGCTGTGGAAGAATTCGAACAGAAATTTAATATAGAACTCACCGATGGATTAACTCCTCCCTACGGCATTTCTAAAGCTGCTCAATGATAACTCAAATAGAGCTTTAACGATGTGGTTTTTTATGAATTCCTGCTATGTTCTGTCCCTTATTTCCTTTGGGTGTCTGCTGACCGCCTTTTTTCAAAGTTTTTTCCAATTCCTTATCGGGAATGCGAATCATATCACTTTTATCCTCATGACAAGCATTTGTTATCTTTTTACTGAAACTTTGATCATTTTCTTTTTTGTTGGAACGGGTGTGAGCATCAAAGAATATGCCCAGGAACATCAATTGAAATCCCATTATCATCAGGATTCCATCGCCATCAAGCGAAAGGTTTATCCTCCTCAACTAATTAATATCCTTCTGATGATCATTCTCTTTATTCTAGTAGGAGCTGTTGATACCTTAAGATTTCCCCGGGGACTTTATCAATTGTACTTTGTTTTTTGTTTAGGGCATTACCTTTTTATGAAGAGGATTCAAAACGATTGTTTCAAAAAAAATACTCAAGTTGTTTTGGATATGTCGGGTATAGCGAGGAAATTTTAGTTGTGTATTATCTGGCTAAACTGTTTCAGGCGGCTGCTTTAACGTTGATTTTTATTGATTTCTTCAGGTTTTTCCCGAATCTCATGTGTCATCGGGTATTTTTGTTGGGTGTATCGGTTTTTCTTATGGGATGGCTCATGGAACGATTCCTGTACCTGGGGAGATAAAGGATGCGGATGATCTTAAAATTTGATGTGGGAGCGGATGGTTTTAAAAAGATGATTTTTGTTTTGGCAGTTTCTGCTGTTATTACCCTATTCTTGGGCGGGATATTTTTAATTTTTATTTATCAACCTTTAGGTTATTGAGCCATGAAGAAATTAGTTCATCAACTGAAAAGCAAATGGAAGATTAACAATAACTTCGACTTTTTTCTTATTATGCTGATATTTTCGCTGGCTGGTTGCCTCGTCACCGTTTGCCGAAAACCTCTTTTTCATGTTCTCGGTTTTGATCAGGCCCCCTTATGGGAGAAAATCCTGTTCTCCCTCTTCTTAGTTATGCCTCTCTATCAAGTTTTTCTTCTTTTTTTTGCAATTCTATTAGGCAAATTCGAGTTTTTTTGGGAAAAAGAGAAGAGATTGGGAAGATTCCTCTGGCGGATCATTATGCGGCAAGAATGGCGATCATGATAATTTTGGAAATTAGAATTTGAATACGTAAAGCAGCAGATAAATGAGAACCCCAGTTAAAGAGACATACAACCATATGGGGAAAAGCCATCGGGTGACTTGTTTATGTTTGTGATATCTTTTTCGGAGTGCGTGCCCAACGGCTACGAGACTCAATGGGACAACAATGACCGCTAACGGAGTATGGGTCAATAAAATGAAGTAGTATATAATTTTCCATGGTCCTTGTCCTTGATATTTTGTTATACCGGGTGCAAGAAAATGATAGGTCAAATAAGAGCATAAGAAAAGTGTCGAAAATAATAAGGCGCTCACCATCCAGCGGGGATGGATGTCCCTCCTCCCCTTTTTAATAGCCAGCCAACCACAAATAAGACTCAATGCCGCTAAGCCATTCAGACAGGCATTCAATACCGGAAGAAAAGTAATTCTCATATATTTTTATCCTTGATCAGCCAGGAGGCGTCCTTATAAAGCCGATTCATCTCCTCGGCCTCCATCCCATTATAATTTCCGCGGATCCTGCCTTGACGATCAATAAGAATAAAATAGGTGCTGTGGAAGACGGGTTCTTCCACGGAACCCAATTTAAAGATTTGGGAGGCCACCCTTTGGATTTCTTCCCTGGACCCTGTTAAAAAATACCATTTATTTTCATCAACCTTTAGATTCTTAATGTATTGTCTTAAGATTTCGGGAGTGTCGTATTCCGGGTTAACACTGATGGAAACAAAAATGATTTCCGGTTCAATAGCATAGGATCGATACAGTTTCTGCATATTCTGAGTCATGAGCGGGCACACGCCAGAACAGGTAGTGAATATAAAATTAGCAATCGCGACTTTATTCTTAAACAGCTCCCAGGAAATAAGCTGGTCATGAATGTCAATTAAATTAAATTCGCTTATCTTATTCAGTTTAGGTAAGGAAGGTTTTTTAACTTCCATTTGAAATAGCCAGAAGGTGACTAAGAAAAAAACGAGCATTGTTACGCTTGACAGGATAAAGAAAAAAGTTTTATTGATTTTCATATTAAGGATGAATGGAGCTATTTTATGATTAACCTCTGGGGAATCAAAAAGTCACATCAAGGGTAATCAAGATTAATAAGATAGGAAGGTAAACAACAGAAGCATGTAATAGTTTTCTGGCATCATCCGTGGAACGGCTGCGGGCCAGATTATTCCCAATCCAGAGAAACACGATTCCGGAAATGAGTGCCCCGGTGAGATAAATGGGGCCGGATAATCCAATCACCGTTGGTAAGACAGATGCTGGGATGAGCATGGTCAAATATAAAAGAATTTGAAAAAAGGTGCTTTTACCATCTGGTTGGACGACCGGCAGCATTTTAAAGCCGCCTCTCTTATAGTCTTCTTTAAAGATCCAAGCTATGGCATAAAAATGAGGGTGCTGCCATAAAAAGAGAATGAGGAAAAGGGTCCCAGCCCCAATCCCCAATTCTCCAGTTGCCGCTGCCCATCCGCCGACCGGTGGGAGGGCTCCCGGGATAGATCCGATGGTGGTATTTAGCCAGCTGATTCGTTTCATAGGAGTATATACGAGCACATAGAGAAAGGCGGTTAAAAGACTGAGAAAGGACGTAAGGAGATTGACCTGATTATAGAGAATGATTAATCCTGATATGATTAAGATGATCCCGAAATTGAGGGCATTCACGGGGGCAATAAGCCCGAGAGGAATCGGCCGATTTTTTGTCCTCAGCATTTTGCAATCGACATCTCGTTCGAGGTAATTATTTAA
>CAYJUK010000226.1:0-3382 GCA_964373335.1 uncultured Planctomycetales bacterium
CATAACAATTAATCTACGACAGTCCGGATGGCTGTCGGTTCTTGAGTTTATTTGCTTTGATTTGCTTTAACAAAATTATTATATGTCAATTTTCTTCACTTTCCATCTTTTTTCTGATTTACTCGGTAATTTTGGCTTGCCAAAAGTCGTACTTGGCCTATAATATCACTTAGTCAGGTACGTCGTATAAAAAGTGAGTTTTGGTTTATCCCCCCCTTGCAGTCCCCATTTTACCCCACAGAAATATTCAACGAGGCAATCTTTAGCGTTTCTACCGGTTAATTTATGCTCGGCCAAAATACCTTGCTTGAATTTCAGAAATATTTGTCTGCCCGCCAAATGTGTGCACAGCGGGCCATCCCTTTTTTTACCTCCTGGGTGTCGATGTTCCTGTCTTTCGCGAACAGGAACACCTATCAAGATACGGATATTCTTATCCGTCAATTTCTTGATCATTTAAGAATACGGGCTTCTAAAGAAGACTGGCAGATTCGCCAAGCCCATCAGGCTGTCCAACTATATCTTTTTCACTTCCTTAAACAAAGACCCGCCCAAGAACGCCCTATGTGGCTTAAAATGCCAGCCAATTCTTTTATGAGCATGTCAGACTTAATTAACAGAATCCGCGAAACCATCCGGATCAAACATTATTCATACAAAACTGAAAAAACGTATATCCATTGGGCCGTACGTCTCAATAAATACCTGGAAACCCTGCCGGAAGGCGCCAGGTCGATCGACAAATGGGGCTCCGCTGATGTTCAACATTTCTTAAGTCAGCTTGCGATCAAATACCGGGTATCATCTTCAACCCAAAATCAGGCCTTCAATGCCCTGCTGTTTCTTTTCCGCGATGTTCTTCACCGTGATTTAGATAATTTACAGGGCACTGTCAGGGCGAAAAGGGGGACGAAACTGCCGGTCGTCCTATCAATGGAGGAAGTTAAAGCCTTGTTTCAGAACATTTCCGGTAAATATCGTTTATACCTGCAACTCATTTATGGAACCGGGATGCGTGTTTCGGAATTTGTACACTTGCGGGTCAAAGACATTGATTTTCAGCAAAATCTGATTTTTGTCCGCTCCAGCAAAGGAGATAAAGACCGGGTGACCATCCTGCCGAAACATCTAAAAACCGATTTACTAAAACACCTTGAGGAAATCAAGGCCTTCCATGAAAAGGACCTGAAAGCAGGGTACGGAGAAACTTCCCTGCCTTTTGCCCTGAGCCGAAAATACCCAAATGCCGCTAAGGATTGGGGCTGGCAGTACGTCTTCCCATCGGCAAAATTATCCGTTGACAGAACAGATGGGAAGGTCCGTCGTTTTTATATGACCGAAAAGACACTCCAAAAAGCCATGCATGCGGCAGTTGTCAAGGCGGGAATCGCCAAACCGGCAACGGTCCATACCCTGCGGCACAGCTTTGCCACGCATCTGCTCATGAACGGGGTGAACATCCGTGAGATCCAGGAACTCTTGGGGCACAAACATGTGGAGACAACCATGATCTATACGCATGTGGTGCGGGGTATGACCAATGCCCCCCAAAGCCCTCTTGATAAACTCTATAAAGAAAGTACGGCGATCCCAGCCCTCACGCCTAAAAATAACAACTGTTTGTAAAACACAATCCTTGAGGTTTCCTGTTCTGATTTCCAAATTTATCAACCACTCCCCTCCACCCTCAACTCAAACGCAATTCCTGCCAGCGTATTGTTGCCATAACATCCTTTTGATCAGCCCGCCGGGCAGCGGCAAAACCATGCTGGCCAAACGTTTAGCCACGATCTTGCCGAACATGACGCTCCAGGAATGTTTGGAAACGACCCGGATCCATTCGGTGGTGGGATTGGTGCCGCCGGATCAAGGGCTGATCGTCAACCGGCCCTTTCGTTCGCCGCATCATACCTCCTCCGATGTGGCCTTGGTCGGCGGCGGACCTTATCCCAAGCCCGGGGAAGTGACCTTAAGCCATCACGGCATCTTATTTTTGGATGAGCTTCCCGAATTTGGCCGCAATGTATTAGAGTCCTTACGCCAGCCGCTGGAAGACCGCTATGTGACCGTCTCCCGCGCCGCCAAAACCGTCCGCTATCCGGCCCAATTCATGTTGATCGGTGCCATGAACCCCTGCCCGTGCGGTTATTACACTGATTCTAAGAGGCCATGCCATTGCTCACCGCTGCAAATCCAAAAATATATGTCGAAAATTTCCGGCCCGCTCTTGGATCGCATCGATATTCATCTGGAAGTGCCATCTCTGCCGTCGCAAGAATTATTGACCCAAAATAATGCCGAATCTTCCGCTGATATCAAATCCCGAACCAACCAGGCACGCGACCAACAACAAGAACGGCTCAAGAACACCGGGATTTTTACCAATGCGCAGATGACGCAAAAGCAGCTTAAAAAATTTTGTATTTTAAATCGGGAAGGTCAGGATTTGCTCAAGGCAGCGATTGACGAACTCGGCCTCTCAGCGAGGGCGCACGATAAAGTTTTAAAAGTGGCCCGGACCATCGCCGACCTGGCTGGCAAAGCAGAAATTTTACCAGAACACATTGCCGAGGCGATCCAATACCGCTGTTTGGACCGGAATTGGTGGGGGTAGTCTTTTAACAGAAAATATTGTGGGGTCAAAAAGAGTTAGGCTTTTTCAACTTTTCCCAAGAAGAATACAAATTCAATTCCTTTGTTTTTTTATCGATGTAGGCTAAATCCAGTTGATCGCCTGAAATCTGCAACATCCCCTGGATATCTCTCAGGTGCTTCTCGCTTTGACCTTCTTTATAAAAAATCAATTTGTTGATAATGACATCCTCGGGGCGGGAAAAAGAGGCCATCTTGTCTTCACGGAAAGATTCCTGACGCCTGCTTTTAAACATTTGCTGGCTCAAACTGTCATCTTTCAACTGATAAAAATCAATCTTTGAGCCGCTCGGCATATGAATAATATTGAAATGATCTTTCTGCCGTATGGCTACAAGAATACTGTCCAAATCTTTGTAAAAATCACCGCCGAATTTCCGGCAAAATTCTTCCGCTTGTCTTTCGGAGAGGTCAACCACGACATCCATATCCAAAGTCAACCGGGGTTCGCCGTAGGCCATCGAGGCCACTGATCCGGTGATCATATAAGGGATATCCAACTCCTCCAGCACATCAATAACAAAAGAAAAGAATTCGCCCTGATTCATCGGATAAATCTCTCATTGATCTTCTCCCGTAGTTCTTCATTCGTCAAATCCGGATGGCGGCGCTTTATTTCACCGGCGACGCGCGAGCGGGCCAGATCATGCAATTCAAACGCCAGCTGGATTCTCTGGTATGGTTTTAAACGGCGCAGGTATTGACGTTGCTGAGTGTTTTCTTCATTCAT
>CAYJUK010000227.1:0-3376 GCA_964373335.1 uncultured Planctomycetales bacterium
GCAGGAGATCGACGCGATCTTGAAGGCCCCATAAGCCGCTGGACACGCTTGACAAAAAATTTCCCGGCTCTAAAGGACTGAATTCATCATCCGCCCGTTCCCCTGAGGCGAACTTCTTGCCTTTTTTTAGAATAATAGTATACTAAGGCCTCGTCTCATCTACCGTGACCAATAAGCGGTTCCGAGTAACGTCCGAAAGCGTCAAAATCTGCTTTAGACGGTCTCGACGGAGCACTTGGAACCGCTAAAGGATTACCATCTACCAAAAGGAAATGAATGAATGACCCTGACTGCCGGGTGAATTGCCCGGCCGGACTGATATAGGGGGGAGAATAAGGGAGGCCGGTTATGTCTCGTCGCGGAGGATTAACAAAAAGATTTTATAAGGAAACCCGGGGGGTTAAAGTCTCCGGGGGACAGTTCGTTAAGGCGGGCACGGTCCTGACGCGTCAGGGGTATAAATGGAGGCCGGGACTCAACGTGACTGGGCTGGCGCATTTGACGGCAGTCTGTGATGGCACCGTCTTTTTTACAAAGACAAAAGGCCGCTACAAATTCCGTCCCGTAACCACTGTCCATGTCCGTCCTATCGAGAAAAAGGAAAAGTAGTGCCATAGTCTTTCCGGTTAAAAAGGGGACAGACCCCGGGTCTGTCCCCTTTTTGGCTTATCTTTTTGCAAACAAAAAAAACATGTGCGGGATTGTTGGTTATATTGGTGATAAGCAGGCCGCTGGTATTCTTCTGGAAGGCCTGAAAAGACTTGAATACCGCGGATATGATTCTGCCGGGATCGGTGTCATCGATACCCGTAAGAATGAAATCGTCATCCGAAAAGCCCCGGGGAAAATCCGCAATCTTCAGGAACTGATCAAAAGCCATCCCCTCCCCTCCGCGACGGTCGGCATCTCCCATACCCGCTGGGCCACGCACGGAGCTCCTTCCAAGGTGAATGCCCATCCTCATTCCGATTACCATCAGAAGATCATTGTGGTTCACAACGGCATCATTGAGAATTATCAGGATCTTAAGAATCGTCTCAAAAAACAGGGATTCCGATTTATCTCGGAGACGGACACGGAGGTTGTGGCGCACCTGATCAGGAAATACTATCAAGGAGATCTCGTGAATGCCCTGGTCAGATGTATCCGGGACATTAAGGGGGCATTCGCCTTAGGGATTATCTCCAGTGATCACCCGGACACGATAGTGGCGGCGCGGATAGGATCCCCGCTGGTTGTTGGTTTAGGGAAGGGAGAAAATTTTATCGCCTCGGATGTCCCGGCGATTTTGAATCGCACGCGGCGGGTCATTTATCTGAAAGACGGAGAGATCACCGAGATTAAAAAAGACCGCGTGCATGTCTTTTCATTCTCGGGGAAAAGGGTTTATCCGCGCGTTGATGAAGTCACTTACCGATTAGACGCGGTTAAGAAGCAAGGGTTTGCCCATTTCATGCTCAAAGAGATTCACGAACAGCCGCGCGTGCTCGCACAGATGTACGACTCCCGCGTGAAGAATGGCGTGATTCATTTTGAAGAGTTGGCTGCGGGGGCCCGAGTTTTTAAAGAATCGGAAGAGATCATGCTCGTGGCCTGCGGGACCGCTTATCACGCGGGATTGGCGGGGAAATATATCCTGGAGGCATTGGCCAGGATCACGGTCATGATCGATGTCTCCAGTGAGTTTCGGTATCGGAATCCTATGATTGGCAGGAAGACCTTGGTCATCGCGATCAGCCAATCCGGGGAAACGGCTGATACCTTAGCCGCGGTTAAGGAGGCTAAGAAGAAGGGTGCGAAGGTTTTAGCTATCTGTAATGTCGTCGGTTCGTCTTTGGTTCGTGAATCCGACGGGGTGATTTACACTCACGCGGGCCCTGAGATCGGCGTGGCCTCCACCAAGGCCTATACCGCTCAGCTTTATATCCTTTATCTCTTGGCCCTTTATTTAGGGCGGCTTAAAAAAGGGATTCCCTTGGATCAATACCAGCATCTTCTGGCCGGGCTTAAAGCGGTTCCCCGTCTCTATGAAAAGATTCTCAAGAAGAGGTCATCTATCGCCCGTATCGCTCACGCGCATTCCCATTACGGGTGTTTTTTATATCTGGGACGGAATATCAATTATCCTTCCGCCTTAGAAGGGGCATTGAAACTCAAAGAGATTTCTTATATCCCGGCGGAGGGATACGCGGCCGGGGAGATGAAACACGGGCCAATCGCCCTAATCGATGAATATCGGGCCGTGGTGTGCATAGCTCCCCAATCCGAGATTTATGAAAAGATGATCTCTAACATCCAGGAGATCTGTTCCCGCAAAGGCAATGTGATTGCCCTGGCCTCGGAAGGGGATAAGGCCATCCGCCAATATGTCCCTCACGTGATTGATCTTCCCCGAACCCACAATCTTTTAACACCCCTCCTGGCCGCGATTCCTTTGCAGCTTTTGGCTTATTACATCGCGGTCAAACGCGGATGCGACGTCGATCAGCCGAGAAATCTGGCGAAGTCAGTGACGGTTGAGTGAGTAAGCTCATAGCTGATAGCTCAAAGGTCATAGGAAAAGTAAATAATAAAAACCTATCAGCTTTCAGCTATGACCTATGAGCTTTGACCTTTGACTTTTGATTTTTGGTTTTGATTATGCTCTACATCGTCTCCACCCCCATCGGCAATCTTAAGGATATCACCCTTCGAGCGCTAGAGACACTCAAAACGGTTGATCTCATCGCCGCGGAAGATACCCGCCATGCCCGTATCCTCACCCAGCATTACCAAATCACCGCGCCTTTAACGAGTTATTTTGAACACAATCAATCTCACAAAGGGGAATCTCTGGTCAAGCGCCTCAAAGAAGGAGCCGATATTGCCTTGATCACCGATGCCGGAACACCGGGGATCAGTGATCCCGGGTACCATCTGATCCAATTGGCCAAGAGGGAGGGGATTCCTATGACGGTGATCCCCGGGCCGACGGCCCTGATCGCGGCCTTGACGTTGTCGGGACTCCCGGCGCACAGTTTCATTTTCGAGGGATTTCTTCCGGTCAAGAGTCAGGCGCGGCGGAAAAAATTGGAGACATTGAAAGGGGAGGAGCGGACGATCATTTTTTACGAATCCCCACACCGGCTGGTCAAATCACTGCGGGACATCGAAGAGGTTTTGGAGAATCCGGAAATCGAGTGCGTGCGCGAGATCACCAAGAAATTTGAGGAAGTCAGGCGCGGTCGCTGCACTGAGCTGCTAGAACACTTTTCCCAGCAGAAGCCCAGAGGGGAATTTGTCCTTCTGTTGAATCAGGTTTAGGAGACTTAGCGTCGCGTCGGGACACATCCCAAATCAGGATGTGTCCCGACGCGCGTTAGACTTAGGGACACAT
>CAYJUK010000228.1:0-3356 GCA_964373335.1 uncultured Planctomycetales bacterium
TCGATCATGGACAATCGGGACACATCCCAAATCAGGATGTGTCCCGATCAGTTTCAAGTTTCGATCATGGACAATCGGGACACATCCCAAATCAGGATGTGTCCCGATCAGTTTCCGAGTTTCGATCAGTTTCAGTTTCATCAGTTTCGATCATCGGGACACATCCCAAATCAGGATGTGTCCCGATCAGTTTCAAAGAATCTTTGGAAACCCGCCATTCTCTGTTATAATGTCCTCGAATTTTAATACCTCAAAAGTACGCCACTTAAAAAATTTTCTATCTTAAAATCAATTCGTGTATATCCTCGGTCTCAGCAGTTATGCTCACGAAGCGGCCTGTGCCTTGATCAGGGATGGCCGGCTGGTTGTTCTTTTCGAAGAGGAGCGGCTCAATCGTGAAAAGCATACCTGTCAATATCCCCTCAACGCTATTGAAGAGTGCCTGCAATGGGAGGGGATTACAATCAAGGACATTGATCACATCACCTTTTTCTGGCAGCCGATGCGAGAGGTCCTGGGAAATATCGGTCATGTCATTCAATTTTTTCCCCAAAGTCTCAATCTTCTGAAAGTTCCCTCCTCTGGCAATGAATTGTCATTTTTTCCCCGCTGCCAGGCCATGCGGTCCATTGGCCGGCGCATCCAGCAGCACTTTGAACTCAGCCATCCTCCTCAAGTCACCTTCATCGAGCATCATCTCTGTCATGCCGGCAGCACATTTTTTGTCTCTCCTTTTGAGGAGGCCGCCATCTTGACCATTGACGGCCGGGGAGAATCGACCTGCACCTTGATGGCCGTGGGGCAGGGAAATAAAATCGAAAAGTTAAAAGAGATTAAAGTGCCGCATTCGCTGGGCCACTTGTACGCGGCCATCACCGATTATCTGGGATTTAAGGCCTTCTTTGACGAATGGAAGGTCATGGGCATGTCGGCCTACGGGAAAGACACATTAGCGGAAGATTTTGAGCCTCTGGTGGCATTGTCCCCGGGTGGAGGTTATCGCCTGAATCTTGATTATTTTCAGTTTCACACGCATGGCCAGAAGGCCTGGGTGAGTAACCGCTTTATCAAAAAATTCGGCCCTCAGCGTCAGCCGGGAGAAGCTTATGAGCAACGGCACTATGATCTCGCTTACGCCCTGCAGCGTGTCATTGAAAAGACCGGCGTTCATCTCGCCAGGGAACTTTATCAGCGGACGACATTGAAAGCCCTTTGCTTAAGCGGGGGCGTTGTGCTCAATTGTTTAATGAATAAGAAGATTATTGAGCAGACACCGTTTGAACAATTCTTTTTTCAGCCCATCGCCAATGACGCCGGGACTTCCTTCGGAAGCGCCCTGTATTATTATCATCAGGTTTTAAATCAGAGGAGGACTTATCAATTCGACTCGGTTTATCTGGGGGGCGAATTCAGCGATGAGGAGATCGAGCGGGCCCTGACGGCCAGGAACCTCAAGTTCAGGAAGAGCGGTCATATTGCCCTGGAGACCGCCCGGCATATTGCGCAAGGGAAGATTGTCGGCTGGTTCCAGGGAAGGATGGAGGCGGGCCCCAGGGCCTTGGGCAATCGCAGCATTACCGTCAGTCCTTTGGACGCCCGGATGAAGGAGCGGCTGAATGCCCGGGTGAAAAAGCGGGAATTCTTCCGTCCCTTCGCCCCCTCAGTGCTGGAGGAGAAATCTGATCAGTATTTTTTAATCCCCAAGGGACAGCTGTCGCCTTATATGATCCTGACCGGGGAGGTGCGTCCGGAGAAGCGTTCGGTGATTCCGGCGGTTACTCATGCCGATGGGACCGCCCGCGTCCACACCGTCAATCGTCTTATCAATCCGCGCTACTGGGAACTGATCTCGGAATTTGAGAAGATCACCGGGGTGCCGGTGCTGCTCAATACCTCTTTTAATGAAAATGAGCCGATCGTCTGCAATCCCGAACAGGCCGTGGATTGTTTTTTACGGACCCAATTCGATGTCTTGGCTATCGGAGATTATCTGGTGGAAAAATAATGCCTGCCGAAACAGTCCATCTTCCGGAATCCATGCCTTCTTCCCATCTCCAAGAACTCGCTCATCATTACAATCAATTGGCCCCGCAGCGGGATCATTATCGGGCGAAAAATCCTTATTATTATTCCCGGTTATTTCAACAGTACCGATTCTTCATTCCCGAACACAAACGCGTCCTGGAGATTGGCTGCGGCACCGGGGATCTTTTAAACAGTTTGAACCCTTCCTCCGGCGTAGGGGTGGACTTAAGTGAGGAGATGATTAAGATTGCCCGACAGAAATTCCCGCGTCTCCATTTTCAGGTGGGGGGAATAGCTCAGTTGAATAGGGAAGAGAGATTCGACTTTATTGTGCTTTCCGGCTTACTGGGAGAACTGGAGGATATTCAAGGATTCTTAGAGTCATTGAAACCTTTCTGTACGGCAGACACACGGATGATCATCGAATATTATAGTTATTTTTGGCAGTATCTATTAAAGATCGCGGAGAAATTCAAGTGGAAGATCCCGCAGAAGATCCAGAACTGGATTACGGCCCAGGACATCAATAATTTTTTGGCCTTAGCCGGTTTTGAACCTGTTCGTATGACGCGCTGTCTTCTTATCCCCAAGGACCTCTGGGGAATAAGTCCTTTGCTGAATCGCTGTCTGGCTCCCTTACCGATCATCAATGCCTTGACGTTAAATCATTTCATCATCGCCCGGCCATTGATCCCTGCAGAGGAAGAGTTGTCGGTATCCATTGTGGTCCCTTGCCGCAATGAGAAAGGCAATCTGGAATCCCTAATCCAGCGCCTGCCTCGATTCGGGCGGTCGCAGGAAGTTATTTTTGTGGAAGGGGGTTCGACCGATGGGACTTATGAAGAAGCGGAACGTTTAAGACAAGGCTGTCCGCAAAGAGATATCAAACTGTTTAAGCAGTCAGGCAAGGGGAAAGGGGACGCGGTGAGACTGGGGTTCAGTCAAGCCCAAGGGGATGTCTTCATGATCCTTGACGCTGATCTGACCGTGGCTCCGGAAGATCTTCCTAAATTTTATGAGGCCCTGCGGACGAATAAAGGAGAATTCATCAATGGATGCCGGTTGATTTACCAAATGGAAGATGAGGCCATGCGGTTTTTAAATCTGGCGGCTAATAAATGTTTTGGGATCTTCTTTTCTTGGTTATTGGGACAGCCGCTCAAAGACACCCTGTGCGGGACAAAGGTGTTATACCGACGGCATTATGAAGAGATGGCCCGGCAACGGTCTTATTTCGGGGATTTTGATCCTTTTGGGGATTTTGATCTGATCTTCGGGGCAGCCAAGATGAACTTAAAGATGGTAGAGCTGCAGATTCGTTACTAGGGCCG
>CAYJUK010000229.1:0-3302 GCA_964373335.1 uncultured Planctomycetales bacterium
AAAAATCACCCATTTGACCCAGTCTGTCAGGGATTACCAGCGGCCTAAAATCCCTGTGGAACATCTTGAATAGCCTTTTTTTTTAATGTAAAATACTCCAACTTATAGAAAGATCAATAAAAGTAAGAATTCTAATCTCACTCGTGAATCAATTCGTCTTAGGAATAGATGTCGGTGGAACCAATATCAAATTGGGATTGGTTCATCCACAAGGAAGAATTATTCATCGAGATCACTTAGTTACTGATCAATATTCCCGGTCAAAACAAAAACTCATTGAAGCCCTGCAGAAAGCCTGCCTGAATCTGATTGATAAGGCTTCCCTGAAAAGGAAGGATGTTTGTGGAATCGGTATCGGGCTGCCTGGTCTGATTGATTCTGAGCAGGGAGTTGTCAAATTTCTCCCTAATATCCCGGGATGGAAAAATGTCCCTCTGCGAAAGATGTTTGAGCAAACATTGGGCCTTCCCACTCTCCTTGAAAATGATGCTAATCTGATCGCATTGGCAGAATGGAGATTGGGGGCGGGAAGAGGGGTCAAGAATCTTATCTGTGTTACTTTAGGAACCGGCACCGGCGGAGGACTTATTCTTAATAATCAATTATACCGCGGGGAAGGATTTGTGGCCGGAGAGATTGGTCATGTCCCGTTGAATGAGAAAGGCCCGCGATGCAATTGCGGCGGTATTGCCTGTCTGGAACGTTATGTGGGAAACCGAATGTTGTTAAGCCTGTCGCGAAGAATCTTCCACAATCAGCAGATCAGCCTGCCAGAGACCTTCCGTCTGGCGTCTCAAGGAGATGCCAGGGCCATTAAATTTTGGGAGCAGATGGCTGTCCACCTGGGGAATGGATTGATTGGTGCCGTCAATCTTCTCAATCCCCGATTAATCATTTTCGGCGGGGGAGTATCGAACAATTTTAAATTTTTTGCTAAAACAGTTAAGAAGGTTATCGATCAAAGAGCGATGAAGGTTCAATCAGCCATGGTCAAAATTGCGCGGGCTCAATTAGGGGATGATGCCGGGATTATCGGAGCGCTCGTCCTTGTTCAACCTGATCGTTTAGGGAGATGAATTCTATCAAAATGTTCCGACAAGGAAAAAATTTCCCTCCCGACAGAAGAGACATCTTGACGTCGAGTCTTTTGGTTATGTTATTGGGGTTGGGGTTCCTCTCTCCCCTGACACCCGAGGCCCAGGAGGATCATCCGGGGGTCGAAGTGAATGCCGATCAGATGGAGTATGATATTCAGAAAAATCGGGTGATTGCCTAAGGCCACGTGGTCATATCAAAAGGGGCAGTGACACTGCGATGTGACCGGGCTGATTTTTATCAATCGACCTCGGTGGCAGTGGCCTCCGGTCATGTGGTGGTTGTCTCTGATCAGGGAGAGATCCGCGGGGAGAAGATCAATTTTAACTTTGTGACGATGAGCGGGGAATTTGTGGAAGCAAAATATATTCACGATCCCCTTTATGGGGAGAGTGAATTGATCACCAAAGTGGGTGATAACCAGATCAATTTAGAGAAAGGCTATCTGACCACCTGCGATCATGATAAGCCTCATTTTCGTCTCGCCTCCAAGAAAATCGAGGTTTACCCCGGTGAGAAGGCGGTAGCGAGGAATGTCCGCTTGATCATCGGCAAGGTTCCCATCCTCTTTATCCCCAGATTTACTCAGAGACTGGATGAGAAAAAACCCTGGTTGACCATAATCCCCGGCTATACCAAAGACTGGGGGATTTTTCTCTTAACGGGATGGAGGTATCAATTGCATGAGAATCTTAAAGGGACCGTTCATCTGGATTATCGGGAACGCAAGGATTTTGCCTCGGGAGTTGATGTGGATTATAAAATTCCTAATATGGGATCGGGAATCATGCGCACCTATTACATGAATGAGAGGAATATTTCCTCAAAGAGAACCTGGCAGGTGCGTCTGCGCCCCACCGTCGAACGGGAAAGGTTCAAGGGAGAATGGCGGCATCAATGGAAAATCGATGATCGTACCGATGCCATTTTGCAATATTACAAATTGAGTGATAAAGATTTTCTTAAAGATTATTTTGAGCGGGAATTCGAAAAGGATCCTGATCCGGAGACATTTTTTCAGTTAACCCATGCCCTGCCCAACGGGGCTTTGAGTTTCCGAACGGATAAAAGGGTCAACCGCCATTCTAACGCTATTGAACGATTACCGGAAATCAAACTGGACATATCAAACCAGGAAATCGGTAATACCGGACTCTATTTGAAGAATGCCACAACTTATTCTAATCTGTCGAGTAAGACAGCCGCTCCCAGCTTCGATCGAAAAGAAACGATGCGGATTGATGTGGATAATGAAGTCTCCTACCCTTTCAAGATCAGCATTATCGAGTTGAGGCCGTTTGTGGGCGGCCGCGAAACCTATTACTCTAAGACGAAATTCCGTTCTAAATACAATACCATCCGGGGAATTTTCCGCTCGGGGGCTTCCTTGAGTACTAAATTCTACCGGGTCTATGATTTCCATACGGCCAAGTGGGATCTGGATATTAACCGGCTGCGGCATATCTTTACACCCAGCGTGAGCTATCTTTATCAACATGATCCTACCTTCCCGAGTTCTCAGCTGGACATTTTTGACGGCATCGACAGCATCACTCAAGAACATAGAATCAATTTTGCTTTCGAGAATAAGCTGCAGACCAAAAGGAAGAATAAAAGTGAGGATATTGTCAGAACCATTATTGATACGGATTATCTTTTGAAAGAACACCCCGGGAAGCCCGGTTTTAACAGCGTCCGCACATCGATTGAGGTTTATCCCCGAAAAGGATTGACTTTCTCCTTCGACTCGAATTACGATCTGAAGGGAAATCAACTCGCAACAGCCAATTTTGAATTGAATCTCAAAGAAGACAAATGGAGTTTCGATCTCGGTAAACGTTTTAGTATCACCGATGATGATCAGGTGACTGCCGGTTTTAGTTATCGGATCAATCCTAAATGGGCTTTTAAGATCTATGAGCGATATGACACACGGTCAGGGACCCAGAAGGAACAGGAATTTTCCGTCACCCGTGACCTCCACGAGTGGGAAATGGATTTGAATTTTAACGAGACCCGGGGACATGGCAGTGAGATCTGGCTAGTTTTCCGTCTGAAGTCCTTCCCGGATTTCATGTTTGATTTTGGGACAGGCTTTAATAAGCGTAAAGCCGGTTCTCAGAGTGGAGAATGAGAGGATGAGTACACTGTAAGATATCCCTCGTTTCATAAAGTATCTTCTATTTTAGGAAAACGAGGGATAATAC